>NZ_JXSL01000009.1 GCF_000829825.1 Paramagnetospirillum magnetotacticum MS-1
CGAGCACGTTGAGCAGCCTGAAGGCCCTCCCGTCCTCCAGCCGGTCAGCCATGAAATCCATGGACCACACCTGGTTGGGGACATCGGGCACCGTCAGTTCCTCGGGCTTGTCGCGCTTGAGCCGCTTGCGGGGTTTGATGCGCAGGTTCAATTCCAACTCCCGATAGATCCGGTAGACCCGCTTGTGGTTCCAGCCATGGCCCCGGACGTTGCGCAGGTACAAGAAGCACAGCCCGAAGCCCCACGTCCTGCGGGACGTTGTCAGTCCGACCAACAGATCGGCGATCTCCTCGTTCTCGGGGCGGAGCTTGGGACTGTAGCGATAGCACGTCTCGCTCAGCCCGAAGGTCCGGCATGCCAAAGCAATGCTGATGCCCCGTCGCGCCACCGCTGTCTCGGCCATCTCCCGGCGCTGGGATGGCCGGCTCATTTTTTTCCCAGGGCCTCACGCAGCAGCTCGTTTTGCAGGCTGAGCTCGGCGAACATCTTCTTCAGCCGCCGGTTCTCATCCTCAAGGCCCTTCATCTCCGAGATCATGGACGCGTCCATGCCTCCGTACTTGGCCCGCCATTTGTAAAAGGTCGCGCTGCTCATCTGGTGCTCGCGGCACAGGTTCAGCACCGGAATGCCGTCCTCCGCCTGGCGCAGGATCGCCATGATCTGGGCATCCGTAAATCGGCTCTTCTTCATTCGAATCTCCTCGTTCCGTGAACCGAGAAAATTCTACGTTCCGATCCCTCTATTTCCAGGGGGGATTACCGTAGCGTTACGTATCCTACGGAGTGTAGCTTTTCAATGATTACGGCGCCATGCTGCCACCGGCTTCGCCGGTGTTGCGGCGCCGTTGAGTTCTGTTTCATTTTTATCTTTGCTCGCGGTGTTGAGATCTATGCGGTGTGGATTGGGAATGCTTTCAAGATTGTGATGGTAGATGCCGCGGTACGCGCAGCGCGCTTCGCGCTCTTCGCTCTCGCGGTGTGTCAAAGACCAACATCAGCGATGGCGGTTGCCGCATCGGAAGATCCAATACCTTCCGTTCCGGTCTTCATGGCCATACCCGTTCAGCGGATTGCGCGCCAAACCTCGCCAGAGAGTCACTGGCTGGCGTTTGCGGGGCGTCCGCTACCCATGTAGCGGTGGGCGGGAAAGTGACTCCTAATCGCGTTAAAACGGCTCGGACTAAAACCCGCATTCAGACACCCTATATGGCGCTGGTGACGTTCACGATGACGGCGGCGGTCTGAGGTGGGCTTTGGCTCGATAGTCGGTCATGGAAAGGATGATGAGGTCGTCAACGTGATCGATATCCACCTATTGCCAGATGATAGGGAGAAATTGAGTCTCATCCATCGCAAAATGGTTTTGAAAACCACTCTTGTAGACGCAATGCGCTTTTGATGAAGATGATTTGGTCATCAAGACTCAAAATGAAGCCAGATTAGATGTTTGATTTTGCCGTAAGGCATTTTAAAGCATTCAAAACATCGAAGACGTCATCATAAGACGGCTTTTACGCCGTAAAGTCGCTCATTGAGCATTCGTGAAGCGCTAAAAATTCATCTAGAGCAATGATTATTTCCGGCTCAAGATGTGTTGATCGAGATATTGCCCTTCCAATACTCGTGTCTAACACATTTGAAACGCCCAGCGCACGCATCAACGGCGCAGTTTTTAACGCACCACCTTTTTTGACGTAACCTTTTGCGTTCATCATAGCGATGATGCGTTTTTTTCCGTCGATGGTTAGCTTTCCATCAGATGTGGAAACAGACGGCTTTGGTGTTATGGCTGATGCTGGAGACGGCGGCGGAGCCACAGATCGACCACCAGATGAATGAGATGGTGCGGAAGTGGTTGGAGGCGGCAAGGGTACGATGGTCATCCCAAACTCGGCTTCCAGAAATACCCGAAAGCCATCTCGCTCGACGGCATCAGCTTTGCGCCACTCACGTTTCAGCGCATCGAGGCGGTTCGGTAGTTGTATTAACCCGGCAGCGGCACATGCGGCACGCACGCTCGTATACGTCCCTGCGATCAGATCGGCATAGAAGGAGGGCTGGTCGCGTTCTAGGCGACCGCGCCAATATGCTGCATCACGTTTCTTGGGCTTGGGCATAAGCGCAGGATAGATGCATCAATCCATCGATGGCAATGCCAGACTCGTGTCGGGCGTCTGTGAACTTCCCACTTCTTCACCCTTTCTTCCCCGCCTGCGCATGAAACGGTGAAGTTATCTCGGTTGGAATGTGATGGATTGATGTATCAACCTGAACCACAACACCGCCCTTCCCAGCCAGGGCGTCGCCAGAGACGATCCGACCACCGGCAGCAAGGGTGACAGCAGATGATATCCAAACTGCATTGTCGTTCTGCCAGTAAAGATCATCGATTATAAATTCGATATTCGGCTAACGGAAAAAGAACCGCAAGCAGATGGCATCAATACGATCAGATCGGTATTATCCTACTGCTTCCATTGCCAGGAAAGCGAGAGGGCGAGGATCAACGGCGAAATCTCGAATCCACCGTTTATACTGCATGTCCTCATTGAGAATGTGATGAGTAAGCCATTGGATGACGAGGTTGGGAAGGTCGTCCGCCGCTGACTTGGTACCACTTTGATACGTTTCGGAAATTGCCCTCACCCTGGCTTGAAACTTGCGGTGTTTATGGTGATGTTCCGCCAGCTGCGAATAGCCGACCGCCTTCAGCGCCTTTTCCTCGCGAAGGAAATGCCCATCTACATACTCTTCTAGGATCATGAGAGTGCTGGTGATGATCATTCCCTGGTCCTGCTTCGCTGAAAGCGAATCGTAAAGCAGCCGAGCAATGTCAAAAAATGCCTTGTGGTCGGAGTCCAGCGTGTCATTGCCCACTGACATTTCAGGGGTCCACTGGGGAATCGCTGCTGAAGCGGTATCGGTACCCATACGCCCACACCTAACGTGGTTTCTTGACATGGGGCACCGCCGAGCCGTCAGGTTGTGGCAAACCATCCGTCCGTGATATGACCAATGTCAAGAAAGCAGCAAATGCCCTTAGAACGGGTTTGTCAAGGAAGGCTAACTGCATGGCCAGCGGCATTAGCGGAAGTGAGCGCAGCTTCCGCGACAATGAGATCATCGTCAGCAAGACGGATCTTCAGGGGCGAATGACCTATTGTAATGACGTTTTTATTCGCATCTCAGGATACGCGGAAGCCGAGTTGATCGGAAAACCACATAACATGATCCGGCATCCGGCTATGCCCCGATGCGTGTTCAAGCTGCTATGGGACACCATCTCCCAGGGCAAGGAACTGTTCGCCTACGTGGTCAATCGCTGTAAGAACGGCGACTACTACTGGGTTTACGCTCATGTGACGGGCGATCTTGACGACAGCGGCAACATGGTCGGCTACCACTCCAATCGTCGATCTCCAGATCGCAAAGCCATCGACGTCATTGAGCCGTTGTATGCCCGACTTCTGGAAGAAGAAGGGCGGCATGCCGACCGAAAGGCTGGGATCGAGGCGGCGACCAATCTGCTGCTGACCATTCTCGCTGAGAAGGGAGTGAGCTATGAGCAGTTTGTCTTCAGCCTCTAAGGCGCTGGCCGCAGTCGTCATCGCATTGGTGCTGATGGTGGTAGCGACGATCTGGGACATGTCAAGAGGAGCCTCAGGCATTACTGCCGTGGTGCTGGCGGCATCCGTGATATTGATGCTGGCAGCGATGTGGCTGCGGCGGACCAATGCCAGCCTGAGCAAAGGTGTTGCGGTTCTGAGCCAAGCCGCTGAAGGCCGTCTCAGGGTTCGGGTGTTAGGCATCCGTGGCCATGGCACGATCGGCGAGCTGCTTCGCAACATAAATCGCTTGTTGGATCAGACCGAGGCTTTCGCGAAGGAAGCGGATGCGGCAATGCACGCCGCCGCCGAAGGCCGCTTTTACCGCAACATCGTCGGCAAGGGCTTGCGAGGAGAGTTCATTCGCTACTCTCAAGACGTGAATACTACGCTGGGAGTCATGGGCGAAAGCAATTCGAAGCTGGGAATGTTCACCAGCCGCATGCTCAAAGACGCAGTGTCAATCTCGATGACCATCAACGAAGGTGCCATTGCTAACGCCAGTATCATCACCGGCATTCACAGCGCCCGTGACGAGGCGCAGGGCATGGCTGCTGCAACCGAAGAATTGGTGTCCAGCATCCAGGAAATTAGCCACCAAAGTGAAGGTGTTGCTGGGCTGTCCACTGAAGCCCACTCGGTTACCGAGGCTGGGCGGCAGGTCGTTTCGGAAGCCATGGTAGAATTCGCCACGATTGAAGCCGTTGTTCGCGAAGCCGCCCATAAGGTTGCTGATTTGGCTAAGGCGTCAGAAGCCATTGGAGACATCCTGTCTTCCATTGAGGATATCGCGGCCCAGACCAACCTTCTCGCCTTGAACGCCACCATTGAGGCGGCCAGGGCTGGTGAAGCAGGAAAAGGCTTTGCTGTCGTAGCCAATGAGGTCAAGAACCTCGCCAATCAGACGGCACGGGCTACCCTCGACATTGGGGAGCGCATCAACACCCTTCGCCAGGAAATGGCAGGGATCGTCACCACGATGAGCCAAGGTACTGAAGCTATCGCCACTGGCAGGCATTCAATGGAGACCATGGATCGCCGTATGGGCGAGATCAGCGATCTCGTCAGCAATACGACGGAGCGTATGGCAGAGGTATCGCACATCCTGTCACAGCAAGCCGCTGCCGCTAATGAAATCTCCAGTGGCATCCAAAAGGTGGCGTATTTGGGCCAGCAGAATGCGCAAGCCATCGAAAAAAGCACGAATGCCCTTTCAGGCGTTGAGGCAGAGATCGGCTCGCTGTTGACCCTGCTTAATGATCAAGAGATTCCCAACAAGATCATCACAATCGCCAAGGCTGATCACGTTATCTGGAAAAAGCGTCTGGTCGATATGGTCATCGGCAAGATCACGCTGAAGGCGGAAGAGCTTTCCAGCGAACAGACCTGCCGGCTTGGAAAATGGTATTTCGGCCCAGGTTCGATGCCGTTCCGACATCATCCCGCCTTCGTTGAATTAGAAGGCTGTCACCGAGATGTTCATCAGACCGGCATGTCCGTGGTAAAGGCATTCAATGGCGGAAATGCGGAAGAAGCCATCCGCCTCATAGGCGAGGTTGGGGGCGCTTCCGAACGCGTGATTGCGTGTCTCGACCGCTTGATCAACGAACCTGCCCGGATAAGCAGTGGGGTCACAGGAAGGTTCTGAAGCAGACCTCCGTTTTGATTCGACAGTTTCTAAGAGGGTCTCTGATGGTTCCTCCTCATCTGCCAGCCACTTCCCGGCCCATGTATTCGGCTGAGCGCCAAATGCACGAGCGGAGAGCAAAGGCGAAGCCTGAGGCAACGCTCGATGCCTTGGTTGCAATGATCACCGACATGCGGGGAGAAATTTCATCGCTTCGCAGCAACGTTGCGGCCCTCAAGCAACCTAGCGTGGCGACCAATCCCCTCGTCGGGGAGCCTGTCACTGATAGCAGTGACGATGCGGCGGTGGTTCTTCTCAAGGCGGAATTACACGGCCTCGCGAAATGCATTGCAGAAACCAAGTTAGAGATTGCCGCCATCCGGCCTTCAGGGCCTGCGGGTAGTGACGACCACATAACCATCGTTGCCAACGAATTGGATGCTGTGGTTGCCGCGACCGAGGACGCCACCCAGTCCATTCTCGATTCGGTTGAGGCAGTGGATACCATGGCGCAGGAACTGCGATCCCACGTGTCCAACGCCTATGCAGGCGGTATCCTCAACGACATTTCGGAAAAGATGACGGCGATATTGGAAGCCTGCAATTTCCAAGACATCACGGGCCAGCGAATCACCAAGGTGGTCAATACCCTCAAATATGTCGAGCAGCGCGTTAACGCCATGATCGCCATCTGGGGTGAAGAGGCTGCCGCTAATGATACATCTTCGCCAAAGGAAGACCTTCGCGAAGGCGACGCTCGGCTTTTAAACGGACCACAACTCGATGGCATCGGAATTAGTCAGAACGACATCGACGCGATGTTCGGCTAGCCGCTGCTGCGAGGGCATAAATGGGTAGAATGTGGCACTTAGACTAATACCCCCCCCCAATCAGCATGAAGCTGTCCCTCAATTTGGCTGACCACAAATGCTATCACCTACCAGACAAGTCGCCCTGATCGCCGTCATAGATGCCAATGCGGGCTTTCGAACCCAAGTTGCGCAAGTTCTGGTGTCGCTTTATCGGGTTAATGAATATCCGGATGCTGAGCGCGCGCTACATGGTTTGCGCGCTGCTCCGCCGGAATTGATTTTGGTGGACGAACAGATAGCGCCCAGAGGTGGTTGTGATTTGATCACCCAAGTGAGGCGCGAACCGGCGCTGGCTGCTATCCCTGTCGTGATTACCTCGAAGCGTGAACCATCTGTAATCTCCGAGACATTGCGTCAATGTGGGGCCGATGGCTACCTAGCCAAGCCGTTCCGGCGCAGTTCTCTGATCAATCTCGTCACTTCTATGATCAACAAGCAGGTGGAAGCCAACTGGGAGAACCTGCCGGTAAGGGCAAGGACAGCACTCAAGGGCACTGTAGAGGTCTTTAACAATATCTCCGATTTCATCGCAGCAGGTGAGCCGGTACCGTTCGAGTCTGTCAAGGACGCCTGCGGTCCGTTGATCGATGCCGTCGCTAACAACGACTTCAGGGGCATCCTGAGCGGTGTTCGTGAGCACGACAACTACTCCTACGCTCACTCTATGCGGGTGGCGACATTGTTGTCATTATTCGGTCATACCCTTGGCCTGCCACAGGCGGACCAATTGGTGCTGGCTAGCGGCGGCTTGCTGCATGATACAGGCAAGATCTCCATCCCGCATGAGGTGCTGAACAAGCCGGGACGCCTCACGGAAGAGGAGTTCTCGGTAATGAAATCCCACGTCACCGAGACTATTAAGTTTCTGGACCTCGCCCAAGACATTCCCAAGCCTGTGATCGTTATCGGTGCCCAGCATCATGAGAAGATTGACGGCACTGGCTATCCATTCGGTCTCAAGGGGGCCCAGCTTAATGATCTGGCTCGCATGGCATCTATCGTTGATGTGTTCAGCGCGCTTACCGACCGCCGAGTCTATAAGCCGCCCATGGCGGCGGAGGTTGCTCTGGGCATCATGACTGATCAGATGTCACGCCATCTAGACCAGAACTTTGTCACTCTGTTTAAGACCATGCTGCTTGATGCCGTGGTGGATTAGACTGGGACGGGTTTCGGAGGACGCCTCTACCACATCATTTGAGCAATTGGCGATGACGTCCCCGCCACACCCCTGGCACATCGGCGCAACCGGCTCGATTCGAACCAGCAGCCGATGCCGGAGGAGGGCGTTGCTCCGACCCGCAACTCCCCCCTTCCCACCGCTGCCGCCTTGCGCTATAACCCTCGCCTCTCGTTCACCCGAGACCCGCGCAGCCGTAGCTCAGCTGGATAGAGCGCTGCCCTCCGAAAGTAAAAGCCTAAGACATCGTCAGGAACAAGCCAATCATAAGCCTGGCTTAGCGCCGATGTGTTCCAAGCCATCCGCATTTTAGTCTCAAAGTGTGCCAGCGGCACGATCCAGGCACACCCACATGGACTTTTCCTTCACTTCCTGATCGCGGCGTCCAAGAATCAGTCATCGACAACCTCAACGATGGTGATGACGATGGCGACGATCAGGAAACTCCGGGGTAGGTGGCAGGCGATGGTGCGGCGGAAGGGCACCGCGCCGAGGTCCAAATCCTTCGACAAGAAGACCGATGCCGAGAAGTGGGCGCGTGATCTGGAAGCCGAGGTTGATCGGTGCGGGTTCCTTCCCGACACCAAGCTCGCCGAGGATACCACTCTCGCCGACATCATGACCCGGTATCGCGAAGAGGTGACGCCCAGGAAGCGTGGTGCCAAGATCGAGGTGTTCCGGATCAATGCCATGCTGCGTCATGACATCATGCATCGGACCTTGGCGCTTCTTTCCAGTTCTGACATTGCCGCCTATCGTGATGAGCGTCTCCAGTCCGTTGGTCCGGCGGCGGTGGTCAGGGAGATCGCCACCATCAGCCAAGCCATCGACACCGCCATGAAGGACTGGAACATCTATCTGGTTCGCAATCCCGCCAAGCTTGTTCGTCGCCCAAGCCTTCCCCGTGGTCGTGACCGCCGTCTGGAAGGTGATGAGGAGCAGCGGATTCTTGCTGCCTGCGACCGTGGTCGAATCCGTTGGCTCAAGCCCATGGTGGTGCTGGCGGTGGAAACCAGCATGCGCCGTGGAGAGATGCTATCGCTCCGGTGGTCCGACATTGATCTTGATCGTCGGGTTGCCCACCTGTCCATGACCAAGAATGGATCGAGCCGCGACGTGCCGCTGTCAACCAGGGCGGTGGAGACGCTATCGGGGTTGATGCAACAACCTGATCGTGATCCAGAGAAGGTCTTTATGGTGTCCGAGAACGCCGTCCGTCTCGCATGGGATCGCCTGCGGAACCGCATCGGTCTGGAGAACATCAACTTCCATGACCTGCGTCATGAAGGCGTGTCTCGGTTGTTCGAGAAGGGGCTGGATGTGATGGAGGTGTCTGCCATCAGCGGTCACAAGACCCTGACCATGTTGAAGCGGTACACCCATCTGCGGGCCGAGGACTTGGCACTGCGGTTGGGTTGATGCATCAACCTGTCTGGATTAGAACCTCGTCGATCTTGGTGAACCCGCTGCCGACGCCCAACTGAGACGCGTGGACCGTCACCGAGCCATAACCATCGATCTTGGTCAGCCGCACCATGGTTCCAGATTTCGGGACGTCGATGATGCTGTCCACCGACCAAACCGTCCGGCTCCGACCATCGCTCTGATAAAGGTCGCCAAGGGCAACAGCTTTCATGACCCACTCCCTTCCCTTGGGGCCGCTTCATTGCACACTGAGGGCGGTGTGATCAAGTGACGGATTGAAACTAAAGTTATAGGGCCGGACTGGGCAACGCCGCCTATCGCTCACACTCGTGCTGCTATAGCTGGGGCAGATCGAAGTCCTAGAAAATCCAGCACTTGCTGGCCCGGATGGCGGCTGATCCGCGACCATTTTCAGCACATCCTTGTAGAGCGGCTTGACTCTGGGTCGGAATCGAGTCATCAAATGCACGTGCATTGCAAACGGAGATCGCATGGCACGCCGCCCACATCAAAGCGGACTTACCATTGACGCCGTGCGCGCCAGACAGCTTCGCCTGATGGCGGAACGTGAAGGTGTCACCGTGTCCGATTGGCTGGACCAGATCATCGTTCGGGAGTGGTCTGATACCGGCTGTTTTGGTCTTCCTGGTTTCAAGGTCATACGCGCCATAGGGCCGGACAATGAAACGCCAGTCGTAATGGTCAGCATCGACCGACCTGACAACCAGGCTGTTCGGCTCCAGTTAGCCATGCAAGACGCCGACACACTATCCATCGCGATGGGGCAGGGCTGCGCAGGGGACGCAAGAACCATCACGGGTGATGACATCACCTACCGACGCAAAGGAAACGGCTTCGTCCTGAGCCTGATCACCAGCATCGAAACCATCAAACACCCATTTCATCCGTCAGTGGCGCGTGATCTTGCGCGTCAGATCGCTGATACCATCACGCCGAAGAAGGTTTGACCATGTTTGACGATCCAATCCCTCTGACCGAAAGCCATTCAATCAGCTCGCCGTCCAAGCCACTGACGAAGAAGCCATCGACCTACGTTCTACCAGAACCAAAAGCCGCAGACCTTTCAAAGCGCCCAACAGACATGATCCTCGACGGCATGCGTCGTATAGCGAATGACATGGACTGTAACCGCCATGATCGTGCAGTATTCGATGGTCTCCGCGGTAAGTATTTTGCACTGGCAATGGAGCTAAATTCACGCCGAGAGATCGCGCCAATATACCGACCCCGGATAAAAGTTGTCCACCCGAAGTCTCCGGAATGGTCAGAAATAGATGGGCATTTCGCGATTGATCTTCAGGTGCTTGATCTGGATTGGCTTGGAAACCAGAACTTTTCCTCGGATCGCTGCTCTAAAAACGTGCAGCCGATCTTTGCTGACGGATTCGACTTAGAGAAGGCGGCCGACTTCGCAACTGCGGAATGGGGATTCGATAAGAAGATCACCGCACTCGGCCTGGAGCTAGATGAAGTTTGGGACCTTGCCATGCTGCGCCCTGCCAAGGTGCGTTCAGCACTGGTCGAGTGGCGAAAGGAAGCCAAGCGTTTCGGGCAATGGCTGGGTAGGCATCGAACACCTCAGATCCAGAAGCAGGCGGCCGAGTGGGAGCAGCTTTGGTTGGCTCGCAAGGTCGCCGCCATGCGCTATACCGGATTGACCGTCGCTGACGACATCAAGGTCAGTCCGACCGATATCGCCAGAGAGTTCATGAAAATGACGGGGCAGCGGCTTGATCCTGACACAGTTTCCAGGCGTATTGTTCGTCTCCTGAAAGCCAAGAAGGACATGCCGCGGAAAGCCTGAATGCCGCATGGCAAACCGCTGGGTTGACCGCACGATGACCCGCACGGCAAACCGCACGGTACTATTGATCAAAGCATTGAAATTTCAGGCTTATTACGCCGCAGCTGTCGCCGTAGTATATTGTAGTATCTGTAGTGCATTGTAGCGTTACGTATCCTACGGAGTGTAGCTTTTCAATGATTACGGCGCCATGCTGCCACCGGCTTCGCCGGTGTTGCGGCGCCGTTGAGTTCTGTTTCATTTTTATCTTTGCTCGCGGTGTTGAGATCTATGCGGTGTGGATTGGGAATGCTTTCAAGATTGTGATGGCAGATGCCGCGGTACGCGCAGCGCGCTTCGCGCTCTTCGCTCTCGCGGTGTGTCAAAGACCAGCATCAGCGATGGCGGGTGTCACGTCGGGAAACCCAAAACCTTCCGTTCCGGTCTTCATGACCATACCCGTTCAGCGGATTGCGCGCCAAACCTCACCAGAGAGTCACTGGCTGGCGTTTGATGGGTGTCTGCTACCAGTGTAGCGGCGGACATGAAGATGACTCCTAATCGCATTAAAACGGCTTGCGCAGAATCCCGCATTGAGGAGCCCTGTATGGGGCTGGTGACGTTCACGATGACGGCGGCGGTCTGAGGTGGGCTTTGGTTCGATAGTCGGCCACGGAAAGGATGATGAGGTCGTCAACGGGATCGATATCGACCTATTGCCAGATGATAGGGAGAAATTGAGCCTCATCTATCGCAAACTGGTTTTGAAAACCACTCTTGTATGAACAATGCTCTGTTGATGAAGATGTTTTGGTCATCAAGGCTAAAATTGATGCCCTAATAGGGTTTTGATTTTGCTAGAAAGCCATTTAAAGCAATCAAACCACCCACGATGTCATCTTAAAGCGGCATTTTACGCTGTCAAAGGGCTCACTGATCGATGGGCGATGCCTTGAATTCACTTTAACGCAAATTCAGCGTCTATTAGATCAAGATTTTTCTGATTTATTGTGTTGAAATTCAATGATCGGAAGTGATGTCTAATTATCATTCGTGAAGCGCCAACCAGCCCTCAAGTGCGGCGATAAGTGTAGCTTTGACTCTGGTGCCACGCGCAAAGGCGTTGCCGAGGCTGGCATTCAATGGCTTGAAGCCAAGCTCAAGCATCAGCGGACCAGGCTTCCAATGTCCTGGTTCACCATGCCCCATCCGCTTCATGACGGTTTGAAGACGCGCCTTGCCGCTTGCTGTTAACTTTCGGTCAGTGCCAGCGATTGGTGCGCCAGGACGTGGAGCTGCGATTGGTGACGGTGCTATCGGCGGCTTTGGCGTAACAGATGGGGCGGTTGGAGCCGCTGGTGGGGTAGGTGGCGGCGATGTCGATGATGATGGAGCGCCAATTGCACGAGACGGTGACAGCGGCGCTGCAACCGTGATGCCTGCAAATGCCAGAAACTCGTCTCGCTCGACGGCATCAGCTTTGCGCCACTCACGTTTCAGCGCATCGAGGCGGTTGGGTAGATGTATCAACCCGGCAGCGGCACATGCGGCACGAACGCTCGTATGCTTCCCTGCGATCAGGTCGGCATAGAAGGTAGGCTTTTCGCGTTCTAGGCGACCACGCCAATATGCTGCATTACGTTTCTTGGGCTTGGCCATGAGCGCAGAATAGATGCATCAACCCATCAATGGCAAGGCCAGACTGGAGCGGGGGCGTCTGTGAACTTCCCACTTCTTCACCCTTTCTTCCCCGCCTGCGCATGAAACGGTGAAGTTATCTCGGTCGGAATACGATGGATTGATGCATCAACCCGCCCACACTACCTCCATTCCCATCCTGGACGTCGCCAGAGACGATCCGATCACCGGCAGCAGCGGTGGCAGCAGATGATATCCAAAACCTGCCACGGGTCTCGGGAGTGGGATGGCGCATCTCATGTGGTGTCGCATGGGACGCGGCAAAATTTAAACTGAACGGCGGTTGTCGGAGGTAGGGCGGTCATCCACCGCGCCGGGGCCAACCGGCTCTACCTGACCCAACCCGGTCGTTGACGTCCACTACAGCTGCCTATCGCAGGTGCAAACTTTCGTATGTAAATGTTCTGTCTCTTCTTGTAACCTCGCCACGATCTAGAACGACTCCAACAGGGTATTCTTCGTATGTCGCGCTGGATGCCTCAAGCATCGTTCGCCTTGGCATTTCTATGCTCTTGGTATAGTTTTGGGTGGCCATAGTATGGCTATGGCGTGGGGGCTGTCAGCCCAAGGACAAGTGGGCCGCCGCTTTCGAGGAGGCCGCCGCCAAGGTCACTCATTACTATCGCAAGACCGACTAACCGGTCTGGAGGACTCATTCCTTGCGGCGTCAGCGGCCTCAGCCCCCTTTACAAGGGAATCGGTGAAATATGGAGCCAAACAGCCCCTCTCCCCTGCGCAGTGCTTCATCCGGCGGCCTGACCCTCATAGGATTTGTCCTGTTTCTGGTGGGAGGTGCCTGGGCCATCAGCCTATATGGCAAGCTGGGCACTCATCCGTCGGACGACATGTACACGATGGTGTTCATGATCATCTTCGCCTTGCCAATGACACTGGTTGGCTTCTTGATGGCCTGGGCCGGGCAAGCGCTGGCGGGGCCTAGCGGGGCGATCCCTATGAAACGGGTCATGATCGGGGTCATGGCCTTGGCGGTGCTGTACGTTCTATGGGACCAGCACATGCAGCAAAGCGAACGGGATGCGGCTTGGCTTTCCTACGAACAGGAGATCAAGCGGTTAACAGAGATGGCGCAACAGGGCGACGGTGACGCCCAATGCCGTCTTGGCCATCAACAGAGGTCAATCGAATGGTTCGCCAAGGCAGCGCTGCAAGGCAAACCCTGCGCCACTGAATTGCAGAGAATTTATGAGGAACGGGGAACCGACGCCAATCTTGACTGGGCGACGAAGTATCGCTGGTACCTGATCTCTCAAATGGCGGGTAACAGCAAATTAGAGAAGGACGTGCATTGGCTGAAAACCGAGATGGTTTCCCCTGCAGTGGCCGCCGAGGAAGAAGCTCGAGCGCGAGAATGGTGTGCCCAGCCCGGCTATTGTCTCCCCCCGAAATAAGCGCCTGAGTGGGCAAATGAACTACGAACTGGTCTTCGACATCCATAACGCGGATAGGGGCGTCTACACGCTGGCCATCACCTTCGCAGCTATCGCCAGCCTGGCCCTGGTCCTACGGAGCGGTATACGCATCTGCGTGAAGAAGAACGTCGCGGAGTGGCGGGCAATCCTCCTCGCCGTCACCTCGGGGGGAGTGGTGGCGGCCCTGGCCGCCGCCTTCATCAGCTACACCGACCGCCAGGAAACGCTGGCCCTGATTGAGGCGTTCGAGGCCGGGCAAGCCAAGGTCTCGGAAGGCCCCATTGCCAATCTCTCCTTGCCCTTCCGGCCGGCCAACGGGCGGACGGGTTGGATGAGCGGCAACTTCGAGGTTGCCGGAACCCGGGTCCGATACGGTCACCTTTCGCCCATCGACTTGGCAGGTATTGCAGAGGGACAGAAAGTGCGGGTCACGAGTATAGATGTAGACATTGTGCGGCTGGAGCGTCTGACTGAATTCGGCCACTCCGGCCAATAGCCCCGGCAGAAGCACCACAGTCAGCGGCAGCGTAACAACCGACCATCCCTCCTTGGCACTGACCACCTCTCTTCGACTTTTGGCCTATCATCCCGCATTATCGTCTAAAATTTAAAGTGATGTCTCGGGAGGCTCTTGTGTATGCGGTGGTATATGATTTGCGCACAGCCCAGGTTGGCGTATTCGACGCGCCGATCGGCTTTTCGCTTCTGGCGGCTATGTTATTGGTTGCATGGGGTGTGTTATGGCCACTCAGGGCGAGGATCCACGAAAACATCTGTAAGTCTCTTCCACCGGTGGCGCTTGGGTTCTGCTTATGGGCTGCTGGTTTAGCTGTGCTGAGATATTTTGAGCGTGCCGAAGCACTGGCTCTGGCCGATGCCTATGACGCTGGCAAGGGAACTGTACTCGAAGGGGTGGTCTCCAAGATTGATGCCCCGCGAGAAACGCGCGTAGGCAATGCAAGGGACTGGGTTTCCGGATCATTCAGGCTTGATGGCCGCCTCGTCCTCTACCCGCATGGCATGAATATCGAAGCTGCGATCATCGATGGGGATCGTGTCCGGGTCCACTTTATTGACGATGTGATTGTAAGATTTGAGAAATCAATAAATACCGACTAGTCAATTCGATTAGCAATCTCTCCTGCGCTCAACTCAGCAGCCAAGGTCGCCGAGAGTATTATAATTACCCACAACACGAGCAGCCACATCTGTAGAAGCGGAATTATGGCCATGGCGCCATAGATCAGGTTCGGCAGGACGGGCAGCGAGATGTATTTGATGAAGGCGAATTGCGCCAAAGAATAAACTGTACATCCGACGACTGATCCGACCAGGCAGGCGGTAACCGATGTTCCCCTGGGTGAGCATATGACGAGAATCAGGAAGAAGGCCCCGAAGGCAATTCCGTAGGATTGCCATGATGCCGATATGGCTCCGAGATCGACGCCGTATCTCTCCAGGATCATGGCGGCGCCCCACCCCACCCCGGCGATTGCGATCGGCCCCGAAGTCAAGAAAGCGATCAGTTCGAAGATCCTTTCCGCAACCGACGATCGCGGGAAAGACCCGAAAATCCGGCTGAATGTCGAACGGATCTCAAACATCAGAAATGCACTGGAACTCATCAGGGAACATATCCCGATGATCGACAGGGAGCTTGCATTGGCGATGAATTCATCGATGTGAGACTCCAGAACGCCCCCAATCCCCGGAAGGAATGTTCTGATTATCAAGCCCTTGAGATGGGATGCGTATGCGATGAATTCGGGGAAACTGGAAAAAATCACGAGACTGACCGCCGCTACCGGCACCATTGAAAGCATACTGGCAAAGGCCAGTGAACTGGCCCTCACCAGGACTTCATCCGTCGAGAATCGCCGGATCGACCGGCTGAGGGCGGTAGGCAAATTTCTGACAGTATCGCTCAAGACGTTTTTCATGGCGCGGCCATCCGGCTATCCCGAGGCGATAACTTATACGCGAGTACGGTAACGCAAGCATCTTTCCCGTCATCCCGTCCCTATTCGATCAAGCCCAATTGACTCTCCGATAAGCATCATGTTCCATCAAATTTCTGATCGTCCTTATGGGATATGGACGATTTGGTGGGTTTGGGCCTTGGCTTCGGGGGGAGCTATGAACGCAGTGCCGAAATGGCTGTTGCCGGGGGTTGTCTTGGCGGCCTTGGCGCTTTTGCTTGTCAGCGGGCTTGAGAAAGAGCAGCGCGCCGAGGGCGGGGCAGAGGGTGCCCTGATAAAGGACAGGTGGCGCCTTCGCATGACCAGCGCCCAAGTGGCCAATGAAGTCTCCGCCTATGGCTATGTCCAGCGGCTTCGGGAATACCATTCCCGCGGCGCTCTCGACAGCGATGCCTATATGACCGAGTTGGTCGGCTCGGTAGCCGAACCGCTGATCGTCGCCGCCAAGGATCTGTACCCACAGACCACCGATTGGAACTGGGAATGGCATTTGGCCGATACCGGCGAAATCAACGCGTATTGCATGCCCGGCGGCCGGATCATTGTGCTGTCGGGCTTGCTGTCGGATCAGGTGCTGGGCGACGACCGCGACATGCTTGCCACCATCCTGGCGCATGAAGTCTCCCACGCCATCTTGCAACACACCCGTGAATCCATGGGGCGCGGCTGGCTGGCCCAGGGGCTGGCCTGGACCATGGCCAAGAGTCTCAAAATCGGTGCGCTGCGCGAGCAGGAGATGGTCAAGGATTTGAAGTTGGCGTTCCTCGACCCGAAAAGTCGTATCCTTGAGGCCGAGGCCGATGTGCTTGGCCTGGAACTGATGTCCCGCGCCGGATTTGATTCGGCCAAGGCGGTCGCCACTTGGGAGCATATGGCGGAGGGCACGCACTCCAACGTCCAGGACGTTATGACTCAGCGCGCCATGGCTTTCCTGTCGGATCATCCTTCCGACCGGGACCGGCTGGCCCGTATGAAGGCATTGCAGCCCAAGGCGGCACCGCTGGCAGCCAAGGGAAAACATTGGGACTGGGCGGTCCAGGGCATATCGGACCAGCAGGCCGATATCCTGGACAAGGTCGCGGGCGCCTTCGGTCTGGGGGCAAGCCGATTTTCCATTACCGAACGCCAAGAGATTGCCAAACGGGTGGCCCAGGTCGAGGGCATTCATCCTCGGCAGGCCGCAGAGGAACTGGACAAGGCCCTGTGGGAAACCGGCCTGTCCCAGGGCGGCGCCATCCAGATGGGACTGACGGCCATGGTTCGCGGCGTCGGCGGATGGGAAAGGCTGGAACGCATCTGCGCGGCCTGGGCCAAGTCGAACCCGTCGCACGCCCTGTACCAGGATCCTGCCCAGGCCACCCGACTCAATCTTTCCGACACTGATCGCAGCCTGGCCTTGAGCGGTATGAAGCGGGTGGAAGCCTACCTGAATTCTGACAGGTTTATTGTGCGGCTGTGGCGCGACGTAGCCAGCGAGATCGGCAAGACCCGGCCCAAGGCCGCCGAAGCCATCCGGGATTGGCTCCAGTCCGGCATGGGCAATCCGGCGTCCAACGGCGGGAGGGCCGGACAATGACAGGAATTGCCATACCGATTTCCGCCAGCAGCGTTTGGTTCCAACAAGCCTGGACCTTGTGGCGCCGCAATCCGATGTTCTTCATCGGCGCCGCCCTCCTGATCCTGGCGCTTCGCTGGAGCCTCGACCTTGTCCAACTGGGCGGAGCATCCGCCGCCTTCATCTTCTTGTCCTATCTGACCGACGCCTTGGTCTTCGCCGTCATTTGGACGGCTGTGACCCAGACGGATGGAGAGGCCGGGCTCCTTGACGGCTGGCGTCTTCTGGCTGGCCGACGCCTCAAGGTGATCAAGGCGGGGATATGGGGCCTGCCCAGCGCGGCGGTCAGCTATCTGCTCCTGTCCCTGGGTGCCACCCTGTTCCAGGCGGTCAGCGTGGCGCTCGGCGCCCGCATCGGCGGCTGGTTGATGCTGGGGTGGATTTTCATGGTGGGCTGGCTGTGCTGCGCCTTGCTGTTCGTCGCCCTGTTCGCCTGCATCGAAACCGCCAGGGGCGAGGACGGGCTTTGGAAGGCTGGCATCAAGGGGATGAGGGGAGCCTATCTGGGATGGCGTCCTTTGCTGGCGATCTGGACTGCGTTCGTCTGCGCCGCCACCCTATGCGCGGCGCTGGGAGCGGGCGTTCTGGGGCATATCAGCATGACTACGCTCGACGATGCGGGGCGTGAGGTGCTGGCATATTGGATCAACTGGCCTGCCCTATTCCTGGCGGTGATGGCGCTGCTGGCCCTGCTGGTGCCAATCGGAACCGATGTTCTCGTCAGTGACAGGAGCAACGCGGGGGGCGAGACCGAGTTGGCCGCATTCGGCGAGGCGGTGGCCGTGCGGCTGGGGCAAGGGCTAAAGGCGCTGGCGGCAGCGGTGATCCTGAGCGGATTGTTGGTCATCAATGTGGGAATTGCCTCCAGCCTGACAGCAGCACTGGCGCTCTGGCTGACCGGGCGAGCGCTGGCGGCGTCGGCTCCGGCCTGGGGCAAAGCCGAGGCTGGACCATGGGCTCGCTGGAAATGGCTCGTGTTCCCTGGACTACCGCTGCTGCTGCTTTGGCTTGGGGCGACCCAGATTTCGTGACGGAGAAGCGCGTGAAACATACCGTGAGGAGACTATAGCCGTGACCGTCAACCCGGCCTATGCGGGCCTTGTGGCGCAGGTGCGCGGATGATTGTCTCTGGTGGAGAACGACGGACGCCGCGCGCCTGGCGCCTGCTGACGGCCGGATTGGGCCTCGTTGGTATAGTGACAACGCTGGTACTGGGTGTCCGAAACTTCTTCGAGAACTTCCCGTGGCAGACGAAGGGCGGAATCCTGTATCACGGCTATCTCAAGCTCTACATCCTGGACGGATTGGAGGGCGCACTACCCGGCCTGCTGTTGGGACTAGCGGCATTCGGCTATGCGCAGTTCGTGTCTGGGCGCTTGTCGGGGGCCAGGATCGTGCTTGGCCTAGACTATGCCGTGCTGCTGATCCTGACGCTGCTGATCGCCGTTGTCGATTTCTTCTACGTGTACACGCTGCTCTACCCTGACTGGTTCAAGTTGCATTAGGGCAACAGGAGTCCGCTCCTGGCACAACTGGGCCGTAGCGGACGCTCCAGCCGAGTGGCGGCTGACGGAGGCACAACGGTCATCAATGACGCCGACGGCAGCGATGAGGTGGGCTGCGTCGTCTTGCAAGGGAATCTTAAGGGGGGCGGCACTGCCACACCCCAGCCACAGCAGGCGCAACCGGCTGGATTCGAACCGACGGCCGATGCCGAAGGAGGGCGTTGCTCGCATCAGCAACTCCCCCCTTCCCCCCGCCTCACACCTGCGCTATAACCCTCGCCTCTCGTTCACCGAGATCCGCGCAGCCGTAGCTCAGCTGGATAGAGCGCTGCCCTCCGAAGGCAGAGGCCGCTGGTTCGAATCCAGCCGGTTGCGCCAATTTCCTACTACATCCAAGTGTCGGCGTACCACGGGCGTACCAAATGCACCCGATAGCCCATGCTCTTGCCTGGGGTGCGGTGATCTTGAAGGAATGACCACTCATCGTCCCCGATTCGCATAATTATGCGAAGCTAACACATTGATTTCGCAAATCTATGTTGGTGCGGGCAGGGCGGGTGGCGGTATCCTGCGGCCATCATCAGAGAGGATGCCATGAACACTATCATCGGTGAGATCGGAGCAGCCGTTAGCCATGCCGAGCGGGATCTGATCCAGCTTGATCATAATGAGGTGGTGGAACTGCTCCGCGCCTCCGATGCCACCATGGGTCAGGCCGAGGGCATGGGGCCCTCGGACCTGCTGACCCTGTCCGCCGCTCGTGAAAGGTTGGCCGCCATGTTAGACGCCTAGCTCTTCACATTATGACGGCCAGTCTATTGCCACGCAAATAGCCCTAATTCTTCACAAGGGAAATGATATCGCGCTCCATCTTTCCTGTGGAGACGCACTGCAAGTTCTGACCCGATCCAGAGAAGACTCCCGTGGAGCCATAATTAAAGCTTGAATTGTCACTAATGCTCCTAGTTTGCCCCTGAACGCTCGTAACATTAATTTTTCTGCTCAAAATGTATCTTGTGTTAACCTGAACTTGAGTGCTTTTTTTATCGATCTCTTGCACGACGATATTTACACGCCCTTCCAGGTTCATTTCACGCTGAAACTGATAAAGATTGTCAGTCATCACTTCATATTGCTGAAATGCCTTTGATCCAGGAAAGGTATACGTCCTCTCGCCTCGTGCATTCTTGACATAAGAACTAATAGTTCCACAATCAACATAAGCCTCAGGGTCGCCTGTGTAGCTTACATTTATCAGGCCAGATTCTTTATCAATATTATTAATTACAAAAAATTTCTTCCCAAGATTGCTAACAAGTTTTTTCCAAACATCATCCTTCTGAGCCGACAGAACGGCCATTGATTCATTCTCTCGGTAGCTTGTAGGAGGCATATAGTCGATCTTACCGGCACAACCTGAAAGCGCGCCAACTGCCAACAATAACGAAATTTTCTTCATGTTCCCCTCCCGCGATTGCCAAGCCAGATAATCAAATACGCGAAAAAAATTCAACCCCCCGTAGTCCCACCTAACTTGGCGGAAGCCAGCGTTCGATCTTGTGAGGGCGGCTACCATGCTGGACCCAGGGATTGTTGCCTGACGCGACCAGACCTAGTGTCGCACCGACAGCGCGGCGGACATGGCCGCAATCTCCTCACCGAAAATCGTCCCGTTACGCCGCGCTTCGGCCAATTCGGAAAGACAGTGGCGGACACCGGCCAAGGCGGCGACCTGAGCTTCCGGAGACCCGGCAGAGGGCTCCACGGCAACGACGATGCCGTCCCGCCATCCGCTCCGATATTTTAGCCAAAACGTTGCAGCGGGGACGCTGCCGCGCTGCATGGCCTGGACCAGGGTGCGGACGGCCAGCGCCTCTACCTGGGCCACACCGCCAGCGAGTTCCGCAGCGAATACCTTGCGGACGGTGTTGCCGCAGACGGGAGCCCCGGCGGCGGTCAAGGCGACCGCTATTTTCTCGGCGGAGAATCCAGCGGCGGCCAGCGTGGTCACCGCCGCCCGTTGCTCGCGGGTCGGCTCGAAACGGGGACGCCCGGTGGGCTTGGCTGGGGTGGTCTTTTTGCGGGGCAAGGCGGCCTCCATGGGGTTTCAATAATGAGTGCCGCCCATCCGCAATCGCAACGGATGGGCGGCGGCTGGCCCGGCGGAGCGAACGCCAAGGCCAACGGTGGTCAGCGTCTCGCGGCTGCGGCGGCGGCCATGGCGGCACGGATCAGGGGCGGCTCGGCCACCTTGCCGACAACATCACCCGTGCCGTTCTGAGGCTTCCCAGAGACCCGAGCGGCCTCGGCCATCTCGGTCTTGATCAGCGGGCTTTCCGGGGGCGCCAGGGGCGCGGAAGGCGTCTGGGGGGTGGTCATGGCCTTGGGGGCGCTCTGGGGCGTCCTCGGCGCTCCGGCGGTGCGGACGCGGTGCTTCTTGGCGAGGACTTCGCCGAACGATTTGGCGGTCATGGTGTTGATCTCCGACTGATTGATGGCGACCCGCTGGCCGGTGCCGCCGATGGAGAAAGCGCGATAGACGCCGGAGGCCACTTTCTCGAACACATCCGGCGTCACCCTGAATCCGATCCACCAACCCACCCTGCCCAGGTCGATGCCCATCGCCTGCTGCTTTTGCTTCGTCAGCACCACGGACTCGACGAGTTCGCCCACGCCGATGTTGGTATGCATCTCCCCGGCGGCGCGGGCGTTCTCGGCAAAATCGTATGCGGCCTTTTCCAGTTCCGCCTCGGTGATCACGTCGCCCTGGCGATCCACCACGGGCTGGCCGTTCTCTTCGATGACGCTGGCCCAGCCGAAGACCAAACGCTCGGCGGCGTCGGTCTTCGTGATCGGCGCCGTCATGGCGATGGTGGCGGCGGCCATCACGCGGCCCACCCGGCGGAGGAGCCATCCTGGCGAAGCTTGTGGCCGGTCGCTTTGCCGTTCCACGGCTCGCCGGTTGAGGTGTTGGCGATGCCGGTGTTTCCCGGCTTTTCGGCCAAACCCCGCGGCGGCAAGTAGTCGGCGGCGGCGACACCCATGACCATCGACCGCCCGGTCCCCACAAGGGTATCGCCGGGGGTCAGCGCCAGAAGCTTCCGCTCCAAGAACGCGATGCCAATGTCTTCGGCGGCCATCACGGCCTTGAGCGTCAGAAGGACGGCCTCGACGTGCATGTTGGAATGGACGCCGAGCTTGGTCAGGGCCGCCAGTTCGTCGGAGGCCGCCCTGTCGGCGGCAAGCTGGGCGACAAGCTGGCGGAGGATCGACTCCAGGGCGGCGCGTCCGTTCACAATGTTCTGGGCCAGTTCATGGGCACGGCGGGCACGGTCGAAGCCCATGGCGCTTTCCAAGTCGGCCTCCGCCTCAGCAAGCAAGCCCTGAGCTTCATGAATGGCGGTGTCATGGTCGTTGGCCTGTTCCCGCAACCGGACGGCCTTAGCGCGGTTGGCGACGACAGCCTGATGGGCTCCGCCCGCCAACAAGCGACTCAGCACGCCCACCTGGGTTTCGCGTTCCAACCGCCCGGCTTCGGCCAGAAGCCCGTCACGGCGCGAGGCCAAGTCCTGGATGGTGGCGGTCAGTTCCGAGATGCGGCCCTCGGCGGCCTTGAGATTCTGCTTCATCTTCTTCGTCCTGTTCGATTTGCACGGGCCTCGTTGCGGGAACAGGAATCAGCCGTCTCGTTCTCGTCTATGCCGCCTTCGATCCTCCATTCTGGTGGTCGGTCTTGCGCTTGTGGATCGCCCTCAAGTAGGACGGAGGGCTTGCGATCCGCTGCCCCTTGGCGGCCTCGGCAATGGCTTCTTGGGCCGCCTCGGTGACGGCCTCAAGGGCCTTGATCGCTCCCATGCTGGGCTCCGCCTCGGCCACCAGCTTGTCCGCCTGGGCGAGGATCGGGGCCACCTGGGCACCGGCGGCGGCGGCAAACGCCGTGACTGCCTTCTCCAGGCCCGCCTTGGCCTGGGTCAGGGCCTCAGCCTTGCGTTTCCCGTCCTCGATGGCGTGACGCTCGTTGCGGATCGAATCGGCCTGGGCCTTGGCAACCTCAAGGATGGTAGCGGCGCGGGAGGTCAGTTGCTCGGAAGGCCCCCCCCTGTTGATGGCGGCTATGATACCGGCACGAGCCTCGTTCGGGGCCGTGGTGGACTTCGAGTGGAATGAACCATAGTCGGCCACCATGGAATGGACCGCCTCCCTGGCGACCGCCATGGCCTCCTCCAACTCCATGAACTCAGACGCCGCTAGGAAGGCAATTGCCCGATCCCAGGCATCTCGTTCTTCGAAGTGATTCATTTCCCCAAGAAGGACCGCCAGGACGAATGGATCGGCGGTGGCGGTCTCGCCCTCACGCGCCACGTCATCCCAGCAACCGTTTTCGTCGGCATCGGCGGGGAGGATCGTGATGGGCAATTCACCATCACCGCCACCATCGGCTTCCGGCGGCAAGATGGTATTGGTGGTAGATTCTCTCTCTTCTATTACTGCACAAAAAACCCCAGTTTCTTGTGCATGGTGCTGCACAAAAACACCGTCATTTTTGTGCATGGACGGAGCATCGCCATGCACAATTTCGGCGGCATTCTTGTGCATGGAGCCACGCACAATTTCATGGGGTTTTTTGTGCATGGATCGACCACCCCGCTTCACCTTGCGGGCGGTCACGATGGCATCAAGGTCGGCGGCCAGATTGATCGCGTAGTCGCCCACGGCCCGGCGACCACGTTCGTCGCGCTCGGGGTTGGTGCGGGTGATGGCACCGGCGGCCTCTAGAGAGCGCAAGATAGGGGTGACGGTATTCCGGTGGGCCTTGGTCAGCTTTGACACCACATCAACAGCAATAGCCCCCTCTCCACGCATAGCGCAGAAGGAGCAAGCCATATAAACGCGGTGATGAATCGGAATAAAGGTCGAGGCCATAAGAGTAACCGGAACTTTCACAAACTTTTGCTTGTCTTTTTCACTGCTTTCAGACATGATTTTGCTCGTGTTGCGGTTTCAACTTTGCCTCGTTGTGCCCGCCAGAGCCCTCGGTGTTGGAAGACCACCGAGGGCTTTACTTTATGCAGCCTCGACCTTTTCCAGCGCCTCCAGCCAAGCCATGACGCTGGTCGGGCGATACCGACGCCTTCCGTTGACCAGGATGCACGGCGGCCCGCTCCCCTGATCCACCAGCTTGCGCAAGGTCGGTAAGGCAAGGTTCAGCTTCTTGGCCGTCACCGGCTCGGTCCACGTCAGGGGTTCATTCATCACATCCATGGGGGCCTCCTTGGAGATGTGAGAACGATCCCGCAACACGACCGTCATTTCAACAAAAAATAGTTTGATATCAATAGTTTCGTGTAATCTTCGCATGACTTTGCCACGCCGTTCGCATCGCTGATGGGCGGCGGAAATGAAAATGGCCGCCCCGGAGGACGGCCACCTTCTGACGAGATGCGGGTTGTCTTCTACGTCACGACCCGAAGGCGCTTCGGCTTGGCCGCCGGTCGGCCATCCAGGGCCGCCGCGATGTTCTTGGAGATCAGGTCGGCGGCTGCCTGGACAGGGCTGGCCGTCAAATGCGCGTACCTCTGAGTCGTCGCCGTGTCGCTGTGGCCCAGGATTGCCCCGAGGATCGGCAGCGACTGGCCGCCTGATGCGCCGACAGCGGCGTAGCTGTGGCGAAGATCGTGGAGGCGGACCCCGTCCAGACCAGCCCGCTTCCTGATCCGCTCCCAGATGTGCGGCAACCCACCCACGGGTCCACCCGAAGGTCCACGGAATACCAGCCCGCCGCCTTCGGGCTTCGGAATGGCGGCTAGCAATTGCCGGGCGGCAGCACCGAGGGGCACTGACTTCCGTCCCGTCTTGGAGTCGGCAAGTTGGAGAAGGCCATACTCGAAATCCACCTCGCCCCAGTCGAGCGCCAAGGCTTCGCCACGGCGCATCCCGGTCAACGCCAACAATCTGATCACGCCGATGGCGGCGGGTGCCTCGGCGTTGCTGGGGCGCACTGGGGCCTTTCCCTGGCGTCCATCACCTTCCCAAGCCTTCCGGGCCACCTCCCAAGCCCGGAAGTTGGCTTCCGCTTGCCGGAGCACATCGCCCAGCTTCGCCAACTCTTCACCGCTCAGGAAACGCTCATTTTTCGTATCCTTAAACCTCTTGATGCCGATGACAGGGTTGGAGGGTATCTCTCCCTCCTTGACGCCGAAGGCGAGTATTCCGCCCAACAGCCCAATGGTACGAGTGGCCGCCCCTCTACCTCCCCTGGTGTTGGTCCGCCCCCGATTCTTGGCTGTCTTGGCCCCGATGCTTTTGATTTTGCCCAAGGCCACGTCGTTCATGAACTTCTCGATCACCTTGCGGTCAATGTCGGCCAGGGCCAACTTGCCCAAGGCCGGACGGACCAGAGCGTTGACCCTGTACTTGTCGGTCTCGATGGTGGAAGCCTTCTTAGGCGTTCCCGCCCGCCCAACCAAAATTCCAGCGTCAGCGGCCTCCAAGTATCGGTCGATCAATTCGTTAAGGGTCGTGGCAGGCTTCGCGGCTTCCTTCGCCTTAGCCGGGTCGATGCCGCTCACCCGAAGGGCGGAATCCCCCCTGGAAATAGAGGGATCGGAACGTAGAATTTTCTCGGTTCACGGAACGAGGAGATTCGAATGAAGAAGAGCCGATTTACGGATGCCCAGATCATGGCGATCCTGCGCCAGGCGGAGGACGGCATTCCGGTGCTGAACCTGTGCCGCGAGCACCAGATGAGCAGCGCGACCTTTTACAAATGGCGGGCCAAGTACGGAGGCATGGACGCGTCCATGATCTCGGAGATGAAGGGCCTTGAGGATGAGAACCGGCGGCTGAAGAAGATGTTCGCCGAGCTCAACCAGGTGTGGTCCATGGATTTCATGGCTGACCGGCTGGAGGACGGGAGGGCCTTCAGGCTGCTCAACGTGCTCGACGACTTCAACCGCGAAGGGCTCGGCATCGAGGTGGATTTCTCGCTACCCGCCGAACGGGTCGTACGCATGCTGAACCGGATCATCGAATGGCGTGGCAGCCCCAAAGCCATTCGGGTCGATAACGGCCCGGAATACATCAGCGGCACGTTGATGAAATGGGCTGAAAAACGAGGGATTGCTCTCCAGCATATCCAGCCCGGCAAGCCCCAGCAGAACGCCTATGTGGAGCGCTACAACCGGACGGTCCGCCACGAATGGCTGGGCCAGTTCCTCTTCGAAACCATCCAGGAGGTGCAAGATCACGCCACGGATTGGCTATGGACCTACAACAACGACAGACCCAATATGGCCATCGGCGGCATCACACCCGCCCAGAAACTGAAATTGGCCGCGTGAGTTCTATGTTCCAACCCCGTTAAAAACGGGGGGATTACCGAGAGAGTTGAGCCTGGAAGCCCCCCAGCGAGGCAATCAGGGATTGGTGTGCCTGCTTATGAGCGACGGCGAAGGGAAAGCCAACGGCGGCTTGCAGGTCCTCTTCTCGCGAGAAATGGGATTGGGTATAGGCCTGCAGCTTTATGAGGGTCGCATCCAAATACGCATGCCCAACAGCTTCAGAGGTTCCCAAGATAAAGTCGTTGATCAACTCAATCAGGTGATGATGGTCGTCATCAATGACCCCGTTATCGATGGACAGGTTATAAAGCACGTCGCTGCCGATCGTTCTTACTGCCGCCCCCTTGTCGGCACCATCCATGGGCGTCATGTCTTTCGCCATGGCGGCGATCTCAGTGCGATAGGCGACCATGTGAATGTCAGACTTGAGAATGTGGTCGATCAACCAGCTATGCAGCAGTTTACCGAGTTCGTTACTCACCGCCCGCACCGCCTCGGCTTCCTTGGCGTGGAAGAACCGCACTGCGACCTCGCCGAGGCTGGCGACCAATTGCCGATGCTCATCGGTCTGTTGTTCGGCATAGCAGAAACCAATCCGGCGCTGTAGTTCGCTCTCCCGCCAGAAATGAGAGCGGGCATAATGTTCAAGGTCAGCAATAACCCTAGCCAGTTCAGCCTTTCCCGCACTTTCCTTTAGCCTGATGAAGGTGGAGCAAAGGTCGATCAACACCCGATGGTCCTGGTCGATGATGCCCTTGTCAATCGCAAGGCGATCATTCCACTCTATCGCCATGACGCGCTCCCTTAGTCACATCTTGGGGTTCTGTTGCCTCGAGTCAACGCCGGGCTGTCGCCTGTGTCAAACGGGAAGTGCGCGACGTGGGCGGGGTCAGCCGCTGGTTTGAATCCAGCCGGTTGCGCCGATGTGCTGGGGGTATGGATGTGATCAGAGCGAATGGCTCAAGGGTGCCACTACCGGAAAGAACGTCGGCCAGAAACCCATCCCCATGACATATGTCAAACTTCGTGACATTTGGGTCGTGTCAGTCGTCCGCAGCTTGGCTTACTCTATTTCCAATGGCAGGAAGATGCGTGCCATAGGTATAGGGCTCGGGTGGCTATAGATCGGTCCTTTGGGGCAATTTGGTTCACTTTGAGGGCAATGAATGCTCAAACTTGACGTAGGCACGATGGCTTTCTCGTCCGCCATAGCGTCCTTGGCGGCAGCGATCATCATTATATCCTATGCCAGTCCTAGCCGCAGCCTCCGGCATTGGGGCCTGTTTTCGCTTTCTGCCGCCGCTTATGGGATTGGCGTAATCGCTATTGTCCATAGAGGTGTCCTGCCGCCCATGCTGGCAATCATCGGCGGAAACTTCATGGTGATGGTGTCTGCACTGGCGCTCCATGCCGGAACCAGCGGAATCTTTGGTCGCTTTGATCGCCGGTTCATTGCCGTTTATGTTTTATTTATGCTTCTGTATCTAGCTGGGTACACATACTATTACGCAGCTGAAGATAACATCAATGCGCGAATAGCAGTCATATCCCTGCTTCGTATTCCGGTTTTTTTTCACGTATCCGTCATCATCCACCGCTACCGCCAGCGCCATGCTTCCCAAGGAGCGATGATGCTTGAGGTGGTGGCTGGTGTTTGGGCTGCACTGCTAATACCACGCAGCATCGGTGCCTTGTATATTGAGGGGCCTATCCGTGAGTTTGTCGGGCTCGTCGGATTTCAAGCAGCCTATTTTGCCGCGTCTGGGCTGGGCAATGTGCTGGTCGCCGTCGGGTTGCTGCGAATGGAATCGGATACAGAAGTTGCCCGGTTGGGCAAAATGGTTGAAGAGAAAACTGAGGAGTTGGAACGTCAGCTCTTTGATCACACCCAAAAAGAGATCTTGATCCGAAGCATACTCAATGCGTCCGCAGACGCAGTCATGCTATTTCAGCCTGATGGAACGTTACTGGCGGTCAATGACGTCATGGCGGATCGCTTTGGCTGCGCGGCAGAACAGTTAGTCGGAACGTCCTTGTGGGATCTTTTCCCGCCTGATGTTGCGGAAAGCCGACGCCGGGCAAGCCTAGCGGTTCTAGAAAACGGTGTTCCCAACCATATCCTAGATCACAGAGGCTCCAGCTACTTTGACAACAGCATATATCCCGTAGCAGGTCCTGACGGCAGGGCAGATAGGCTTGCTGTTTTTTCTCGTGATATCACCGATAAGGTGAATTCTGAAGCCAAGATAGCTACCTATATTACCGAGGTGGAGCGCTCAAACGCTGAACTGGAGCAGTTTGCCTACGTCGCGAGCCACGATCTCCGTGAACCCCTGCGCATGATCAGCAGCTACCTGTCCTTGCTAGAGAGGCGCTACGGTGATCGTCTCGACGGTGATGGCTTAGAGTTCATTGGCTTCGCCCGCGACGGCGCCAAGCGTATGGACCTGCTTGTGCTTGATTTACTCGATCTGTCCCGTATCGAGCGCAAGGGCGACCCAATCGTTCCCATGCCGATTATGCCTTCGGTGCAATTGGCCCTCACCAATCTGGGGATGACGATCAAGGACAACTCGGCGACCATAACCACCGACGACGTAATCTATCCCTCCTGGGTGTTAGGCGATCCCACTCAAATCATGAGACTTTTCCAGAACCTGATCGGCAACTCGCTCAAATACCGAAAGCCTGACTCTGACCCCGTTATTCAAATTGGTGGTCGCCCCCTAGATGGTTATTGGCAGTTCAGTATTGGCGACAACGGCATAGGCATTGCCTCGGAGTATTTTGAGCGCGTCTTTGGCATTTTCCAGCGCCTCCACACGAGAGAGAAATACGATGGAACAGGCATTGGGCTGGCGGTTTGCAAGAAGATCATTGAGCGTCATCGCGGGCGTATCTGGGTGGAGTCAATACCCGGTGAAGGATCAACGTTCCACTTCACACTGCCATGTGCACCATGCCCAGGAGAATAACCGAGTTGGGTCAGGTGGAGCCGACCAACCCCAGCGCCGCATCCGACTGCTGCCCCAATCTGATACCAGCCCTTCAGACCGAAGTTTGGCTGCACCCCACGCAACATGAGACACACCGCCGCCCCACTCCCGAGACCCGTGGCAGGTTTTGGATATCATCTGCTGTCACACCGCTGCTGCCGGTGATCGGATCGTCTCTGGCGACGTCCAGGATGGGAATGGAGGTGGTGTGGGCGGGTTGATGCATCAATGCATCACATTCCAACCGAGATAACTTCACCGTTTCATGCACAGGCGGGGAAGAAAGGGTGAAGAAGTGGGAAGTTCACAGACGCCCCCGCTCCAGTCTGGCATTGCCATTGATGGATTGATGCATCTATCCTGCGCTTATGCCCAAGCCCAAGAAACGTGATGCAGCATATTGGCGTGGTCGCCTAGAACGCGACCAGCCTTCCTTCTATGCCGACCTGATCGCAGGGACGTATACGAGCGTGCGTGCCGCATGCGCCGCCGCCGGGTTGATACAACTACCCAACCGCCTCGATGCGCTGAAACGTGAGTGGCGCAAAGCTGATGCCGTCGAGCGAGATGGCTTTCGGGTATTTCTGGAAGCCGAGTTTGGGATGACCATCGTACCTTTGCCGCCTCCAACCACTTCCGCACCATCTCATTCATCTGGTGGTCGATCTGTGGCTCCGCCGCCGTCTCCAGCATCAGCCATAACACCAAAGCCGTCTGTTTCCACATCTGATGGAAAGCTAACCATCGACGGAAAAAAACGCATCATCGCTATGATGAACGCAAAAGGTTACGTCAAAAAAGGTGGTGCGTTAAAAACTGCGCCGTTGATGCGTGCGCTGGGCGTTTCAAATGTGTTAGACACGAGTATTGGAAGGGCAATATCTCGATCAACACATCTTGAGCCGGAAATAATCATTGCTCTAGATGAATTTTTAGCGCTTCACGAATGCTCAATGAGCGACTTTACGGCGTAAAATCCGCCTTATGATGACGTCTTCGATGTTTTGAATGCTTTAAAATGCCTTACGGCAAAATCAAACATCTAATCTGGCGTCATTTTGAGTCTTGATAACCAAATCGCCTTCATCAAGAGATGCATTGCGTCTACAAGAGTGGTTTTCAAAACCAGTTTGCGATGGATGAGGCTCAATTTCTCCCTATCATCTGGCAATAGGTGGATATCGATCACGTTGACGACCTCATCATCCTTTCCATGACCGATAATCGAACCAAAGCCCACCTCAGACCGCCGCCGTCATCGTGAACGTCACCAGCCCCATACAGGGCTCCTCAATGCGGGCTTTAGTCCGAGCCTTTTTAACGCGATTATGGCTCGGTGACGGTCCACGCGTCTCAGTTGGGCGTCGGCAGCGGGTTCACCAAGATCGACGAGGTTCTAATCCAGACAGGTTGATGCATCAACCTAATCGTAGCGCCAAATCCTCGGCCCGCAGGTGGGTGTACCGCTTCAACATGGTCAGGGTCTTGTGACCGCTGATGGCAGACACCTCCATCACATCCAGCCCCTTCTCGAACAATCGCGACACGCCTTCATGACGCAGGTCATGGAAGTTGATGTTCTCCAGACCGATGCGGTTCCGCAGGCGATCCCATGCAAGACGGACGGCGTTCTCGGACACCATAAAGACTTTCTCTGGATCACGATCAGGTTGTTGCATCAACCCTGATAGCGTCTCCACCGCCCTGGTGGACAGCGGCACGTCGCGGCTCGATCCATTCTTCGTCATGGACAGGTGGGCAGTCGGCACGTGAATTGGACGGCATCCTGGTGGTCTCCGACGTTTTCAAGTTCCTCGGACTCATAGGAGACAAGAACAAGGCGATTGCCACGTATGCTCGGCTTACCAGCCTGGGAGTAACCGTCATCGACGGGAAGTTGGGGCTGGATGTGCTGAAAATTCCGACCGACGCACGCCAATTCATGATCGCGGGAGCTGTCGCATCTAAGGTCGCCAGGAGAATCAATCGCTCTGACCAGCCTGCCACCGGGAATGAGCCAACGGATCACGCTGTCGCGGCGGCCAAAAAAGCTCGCACCCGTCATGCTGATGAGTTTGCCAAGAGGATGGCGCCGACCCTCGCCTCGATCCGGGATGAGCTGGGCGACGGCGCGTCCCATGGCGCAATCGCACGAAGATTGAACGAACTGGGACATGGCACATCGCGAGGCGGTTTGGTCAAGTGGCAGGCAACGACGGTCATGAGGCTGCTTGAGCGTCTCGAAATGCTCGCGGGCGGGTCTGGTGAGGGCGATTGACGATCGTTAGCTATCTCGTCGGTGAGGTGCTACAGGAACAAACCGGGGATGGTTCTTCTCCCCCCTGAGCGCCAAGCTAGGGTCGGCGCTCAAGGGAGGTGTCACCGTTCGACGGTTGCGCATAAGAACCCAGCATCAGTCACGAATCAGACCGAGCAGCCGGCGGGACTCCGAAGTTCCGGCATCAGGTTCCGATCCCGTCCCGAGGGACAGTCCGGTCGCGTTCGGGAGAACGCACACCCCCAGCCAGCTATGCGCCGACAGGCTGGAGGCCATGGGCACGGCAATTCCGCAACCCATATCCTTTTACCCCCCGCCATCAGCGGGGTGTCTCGTTGCCATCGTCTCTCGACGGGATAGGCCGGTGAGCAGTCAGGGCGCGCTGTGACGAACTTCGTTCCATCGTTCTTGGCGACGCGACGACTAATCCCTTCGCCTGCGGCTGGCTGATACGCCCGGTCATGATCCCAGGTCGCCTTTGTAAACGGGGCCGCTATGTAGACCAGCGGATCGTTCGCCGATCTTGTGAGAACTACTCGGGCGGTCCGTTTACAAGGATAAATCCTCTGGCGCGGCCATGACGCTTTCATCTCAAGCATGTTAATTTTACTTCTTCCGCCGAATCGGAGCAACATCGGCGATATTTTTCTTCGGCTAGTGGTCATTGTGTGGCTCTATTGCCACATCTTCCATGAGCTATACTCTGGCGGAACCAACTGTCCGCACCCTCCTCAGGGCATTACAGAGCGAGTGTTTTGATGAAGATGTAATGATTCGGCTGTGCAAGGAGGATGGTAAAAGGCCGTCGGATCAGCCGCCACCAGGGCCGGACACTCTTGAATTTTCTAGGACTTCGACCTCCCAGCGGAGTGGGCTGCCCAGAAAACAGAACGCCCCGCCATCGGTCAGGATGGCAGGGCGATTCGGGGCGCTGGAAACTTGGTCAGGTCGGGATCACCCCAGGCGCTGGGCCAAGTCTTCGGCTCGCAGATGGGTGTAGCGTCGCAGCATGGACAGGGTCTTGTGACCGGAGATGGTCGCGACCTCCATCATGTCGAAGCCCTTCTCGAAAAGACGTGAGACGCCCTCGTGACGCAGGTCATGGAAGTTGATGTCGGGGATACCAGCGCGGATGCGCAGTCGGTTCCAAGCGAGACGAACCGCGTTGGGGCTGACATTGAACACCACCTCGGGGTGGCGGTCGCTGGCGGCATAGAGTCCGCGCAGGGTTTCGACCGCGAGCGTGGACAGCGGGACATCCCGAGGGCTGCCGTTCTTGGTCATCGACAGATGAACAACCCGTCGGTCCAGGTCGATGTCTGCCCATCGCATGGACAGTTGCTCGCCCCGACGCATCCCGGTTTCGATCGCGAGAATGATCATCGGCTTGAGCCACTGGATATCCGTGCAGATTACGTCCTATTGTATGCCAGCGTTTCCCAGGGCCCCCTTCTGCCGACATCCGTGATGTTCAGTGGCATCGCATGGTTGGCGTTCGGTCTGGCGATCGTCCAAGCAGGGCGCTGGCTCGAACGGGGTGATGGCATTGGATTGGCATTTGGAAAGCTGCTGCAGGTGCTGGGGATTGTGGCCGTGGCCCTGATGCTGGCGACCTTCCCATCGACCTATTTTTCATACCAGTCCGACAGTTCTGCAGTCCTCTATGCCGGTCTCGTCGTCGTCATCGGTGGCTTCATATTCTTGGCTGGAATGGGTCTGGTGTTAACGGGCACGCTGCTAAAGCGTGGCGCAAGCAAAAAGGCCGTAATTCCAGCCGCCCTGGCAACTGGGGTGCTGGTCATGGTTTGTTTGCGAATCATCAATTGATGGTTTCGCCGCCCGGCTCCGTAACACGCCACGCCGATCAACCTCGGCTTCCAGATCACGCGCCCACTTCTCGGCATCGGTCTTCTTGTCGAAGGACTTGGACCTCGGCGCGGCACCCTTCCGCCCCTACCGGCTGCGCCGTGTGCCGGGAGTGTGGCGGGTGATAGGAGCGATTGGCTCGTGTGATCCAAGTTCGGCCATGCGCGGATCAGGTCTTAATGGAACCGCCCTGAAGGGTGAAGAAGAACGTCGTTCCCATATCGGGCTGAGATTCCAGCCAAATGCTCCCGCCATGTCGCTCGACGATCTTCTTGCAGATGGCGAGGCCGATCCCGGTACCTTCGTACTGATCTCGGGTATGGAGGCGCTGAAAAATGCCGAAGATACGCTCGAAATACTCGGTGGCAATGCCGATCCCGTTATCGCTTATGCTGAATTCCCAGCCACCGTCGCGGAGTCGCCCACCGATGCTGATGGCCGGAGCGACCTCAGACTTCCTGTATTTGAGGGCGTTTCCGATCAGGTTCTGAAAGAGCCTCATGATCTGAACCGGGTCCCCCATGATCCCGCACGACAGCAGCGATTCGTCGATGTGAATGGCCGCTCCACACTCGCTGACGCCCATGCCGAGATTGGTCAGCGCCAGTTGAATGGCTGGCAGGACCGGCATGGCCGTTATGGGGTCACCATGCCGGGTGATGCGTGAGAACTCCAAGAGGCCAAGAACCAGTTGGTCCATACGCTTGGCGCCGTCACGGGCATAGCCGATGAAGTCGTGGCCGTCCTGGTCGAGCAGAGCTCCGTAACGGCGTTCCAGAAGACTCAGATAACTGCTGACCATCCGCAGCGGTTCTCGCAGATCGTGGCTGGCGACATAGGCGAATTGCTCCAGTTCAGAATTGGAGCGCTCGATTTCAGCGACATAGCTGGTGATCTTGGCCTCGGCGCGCTTCTGGTCGCTGATGTCACGGGAAAACACCGCCAATTTGTCGATTCGTCCATCAGGACCCGTAACAGGGAAGATGAAATTGTCGAGGAAGAGCTCCCCCTGGTGATCCAGAACATGAGCTGGAATCCCACTTTCCAGCACGCCCAGACAGGCTTGTCTTCGGCTTTCTGCCAGATCCGGAGGAAGGAGAGTCCAGACGCAGTCGCCGAGGAGGCATTCGACCGTCGTGCAAAATCGCTCTGCCATGACGGTGTTGGCGGCGAGAATGGCCCCGTCGATTTTAAAGAGCATGATGGCGTCGATCGAGGCATTCAGCAGGGCGTTGATCAGCGATTGGCTGATCTGGAGCTCCCGCTCCGAACGCTTTTGCTCGGTGATGTCCTCGTGAACCAGCACCACCTCGGGAACGGAATCGTTCCTTCCCCGAATCGGATAGGCATAGCCGTGCACCCAGCGCTCCTCACCCCGCCCAGTATCGACGGTGACGTGGATGGCTGGAATTTCCAGGCTGCGCCCGGCCAGGCCTTCGGAAAGCAGACGCTCCGCGCCGATCCGGTCGAGGACGGGATGCCCGCCTTCAGCGGTGGGAGCCGTGACGGTCTGCCCCCACAATTTAACCCAGGACCGGTTTGACATCCGCGGAACCGATGCGGCATCGACGATCTGGATAGCCAGTGGGCTTTGTTCAAAGATGGCGCGAAAGCGCGTCTCCGACTCCTGCAGGGCGATTTCCGCCTGCTTGCGGCTGGTGATGTCCAAAGCGGTGCTGAGGCACCGCCAGCCGTCTCCCCATCCCTCACCCAACCGGACGCTTTCCAGGATCACCGGAAAGGGCGGGCGTTGGTCGGGAGACAGCCATAGCTCGGAGGAGGCCCTCCCGACGCTTCGCACCGTGGCGAAATGGGCGTCCAGGTCATGGCGGCTGTCTTTCTCGACGAAGAGAAGAAACGGCTTGCCCGTGATGCGGCTCTTGGTGCGGGCCAGCATTCCCATCCCGGCGATGTTGGCGTCGATCACCGTGAGCTTATCGTCGATGATGAAATAGCCAGCCGGAGAATATTCAAAAAGATCCTGATACCGATGGCTGACCTTTTCGATGTTGTCCTGGGCTTGGCGGAGTTGCTCGTTCTGCGTCCGAAGCTCTTCCTGGTGGACATGGAGGTTGTGCAGGGTACCGGCCATGTGCCGTTGGGCTTCGGCCATGGCCTCGGGCGTCTGGCGGCGAAGCGCCGCCAGCTCCATGCTCATGGCATGAAGTTCGGCCTCCAACTGCGCCTTGGTTTTCTCCCGATTATTCCTAATGTCCATCTTGCGGCTTATTTAATTGCTCTCTATCCCCACATCAGATTCGCACAGCTACAAACAACATGGCGAACACTTTTTATAGATTATATGATGGGACGCTTAAGCCGCACCGCCATTTTACAATGAAGATGGCCGCAGGGGAGTTGGACATGGCGCGTAAGCCGAAAGAAGCGGGCGGCACTTCGGTGGCGGTGCGCTCATCGACAAAGCTCGGTGCGGAGGGAGAAGTCTCCAAGAAAACCCGAGGACGTCGCAGCAACCTCTACGTGGTCGGCATCGGCGCCTCGGCGGGCGGCCTGGAGGCGCTGCCGCCCTTCGTGGCCCATCTGCCGACCGAGGCCAACATGGCCTATGTCATCGTCCAGCATCTGTCGCCAGCCTATCGCTCCATGATGGTGCAATTGCTGGCGCGCGAGACCAAGCTGCCGGTGGAAGAGATCAAGGACGGCACCGTCCTGGTCGCCAACACCATCTACATCACGCCGCCCAACAAGGATGTCCGGGTCAAGAACTCGACCCTGTGGCTGCGCGAGCCTTCGGCGCCGTTGGGTCCGAAGCCCTCGGTGGACGTCTTCTTCGCCTCCTTGGCCGAGGACCGCGGCCAGCACGCCATCGGCGTGATCCTGTCGGGCACCGGCAGTGATGGCGCACATGGCATGCGCGCCATCAAGGCCAGCGGCGGACTGACCGTGGCTCAGGAGCCCGAAACCGCCAAATATGACGGCATGCCCAAGGCTGCCATCGATTCCGGCTGTGTCGATCAGACGCTGCCTCCCGATTCCATTGGCCCGGAACTGTCCTCCATCTCGCGCTTTCCCCGACCGGTGGTTAACCAGAAGTCGGAAGAGACCAAGACCCAGGACACCATCAACGAAATCTTCCTGCTGGTCCGCAAGCGTACCGAGGTGGATTTTACCCAGTACAAGCTGAACACCGTCCGCCGCCGCCTGGAGCGGCGCATGGCCGCCAACCGCATCGAGACCCTGGTGGCCTATCTGGACTTTGTCCAGCGCCAACCCGCCGAACTGGACCTGCTGTGCAAGGACATCCTGATCTCGGTGACCTCGTTCTTCCGCGATACCAAGGCGTTCGAGGATATCAAGCTGACCCTGTCGGAACTGCTGATGACCAAGCGTCCCGGCGATTCCATCCGCATCTGGGTGCCAGCCTGCGCCACGGGTGAGGAAGCCTATTCCTTCGCCATGATGCTGACCGATCTTCTCGGCGATGCCTGCAAGTCTTACAAAATCCAGGTCTTCGCCACGGATATCGACATGGACGCCATGCGCCATGCCCGTAAAGGAACATATTCGGCCACCACGGTGGATGGACTGGACAAGGCGTATGTGTCGAAATACTTCGACGCCATGGGGCAAAATTATCAGATCAAGAAGCCCATCCGCGAGATGGTGGTGTTCGCCCGCCAGGACCTGATCAAGGACCCGCCCTTCGTCAAGGTCGATATTATCAGTTGCCGCAATGTGCTGATCTATTTCAATTCCGACCTCCAGGACCGCATCTTCCAGGTGTTCCATTACGCCCTGAACCCGGAGGGCCACCTGTTTCTGGGCAAGTCGGAATCGGTGGGGCGCTGCACCGACCTGTTCCGCTCCATCAAGACCACGTCGAAGATTTTCCAAAAGCGCATGGGCGGGCCGCGCTCCGCCAACCCGGTCTTCGGAGCCTTCCGGCTCAAGCCCACAGAATCCTCGGAGACAATGCTGCCATTGGGGGGCGCCTCCATCGAATCCATCGTACGCGATGGCTTTGTCGAAGCCTGCATGCCAGCCAGCGTGGCCATCAATGAGAATCTGGATATCGTTTACTATCACGGCGACGTGGACGGTTTTGTCCGCTTTCCTCAGGGCCGCCCCAACCAGAATCTCGGCAAGCTGATCGCCGACGATTTCCGCATCGATCTTCGCGCCCTGGTGCACCGGTCCCGTGAGACCAGCACCGTCGCCATGGGCAGCAAGCGCCAATTACGAACCCGCGAGGGGGATGTGATGTCGCGGCTGGTGGTGCGGCCGTTGCATGTTGAATCCGGGCGCGAGCTGCTGTTCCTGGTCAGTTGCGAGAAGATCGAGCTTATCTCCGAGGGCGGCGCAGTGGAGGCAACCACCTCGCCGGGCAACGAAATCCGCCTGATCGAGCTGGAGCAGGAGCTGACCGCGACGCGCGAGCATCTCCAGACCGTGGTGGAGGAGCTTGAGACCTCAAACGAAGAGCTTCAGGCCCTTAACGAGGAAATGCAGGCCGCCAACGAGGAACTGCAATCCTCCAATGAGGAGTTGGAAACCTCCAACGAGGAACTGCAATCCACCAACGAGGAACTGACCACGGTCAACGAGGAACTGCAGGTCCGCACCTCGGAACTGGCCGCCGCCAACGCCGACCTCCAGAATATCCAGGACAATGTCGGCTTTCCCATGCTGGTGGTGGACAAGGGGCTGCGCATCACCCGCTTTACCCCTCAGGCGGCGCGGCTGTTCGGGTTGTTGCCTTCCGACGCTGGCCAGTTGATCACCGCCGTACCCAGCCAATTTCACGTCAAGGATCTGCGCAACCTTCTGGTTACCGTGGTTTCCAGCGGTTTGTCCCACGAAGAGATCATCGACGCCGAGGGACGCATCTACCGCATGGGGATCTTCCCCTATCGCGATCTGCGGGAGCAGACGGCGGGGGCCATCCTCACCTTCATCGACGAGACCGATCTGCGGAACACTCAAAAAGATTTGGAAGCCAGCATTGACAGTCTGCGCTCAACCCAGGGGGAACTGAAAGAGGCCAAGAATATTGCGGAGTCCGCCAACCGCGCCAAGTCTGAGTTCCTGGCCAATATGAGCCACGAGTTGCGCACTCCGCTCAATGCCGTTCTGGGTTTCGCCCAGATCATGGCGGACGAGATGTGGGGTAGCCTGGGCAATGATCGCTACAAGGAATATATCGGGATCATCGTCAATAGCGGCCAGCACCTGCTGGCGCTGATTGGCCAGGTGCTCGACATGTCGGTGATCGAAGCTGGGCGGACAACCTTGCGCGAGAGCAACGTCAATATCAGCGATGTGATCGTCACGTCCATGCGGCTGCTGTCATCCCAGGCGGAAAATTCCGAAATCAACCTGACAGCATCAGTGCCCGATGATCTGCCTCACATGCGCGGAGACCTGACGGCCATCCAACGGATACTCCTCAATCTGCTTGGCAACGCCCTGAAATTCACCCCGGCAGGCGGGGCCGTTACCCTGACCGCCTCCCATGATCAAAGCGGCGTGACGATCTGCGTGCGTGATACCGGCATCGGCATTTCTGCCCATGATCTGGACCGTGTTCTGATGCCCTTTGAACAAGGGGGGCAACGGATATTGCGCAAGGAGCGGGAAGGCGTTGGCCTCGGCCTGCCCATTACGAAGTCGCTGATGGAACTGCATGGCGGCACCTTGTCCATCGACAGTAAGGAAGGCAAAGGCACCACCGCCTGTGTCCACTTTCCAGCCTCTCGTTCGCTGGCGGCTCATGACGTGATGGTGTGACGGGGACGGTCAACACAGCCCCGCCGGTTTCCCGCGCCGAGCCAAGCCATCACCGGCCCAGTGGAACCTCAGTCGGCCATCACGGGAATTAGGCAATCCTGCGGCTCCGGCCCGTTTCCCAAGGCAGCCAACAGGCTGTCCGCCAGGGCATAGGGATCGCGGTCACGGCTCACCACCTGGTCGATCAGGGATTCCACGATCTGCTCCCTGCCCTTGAGCAGTCGTTTGTCCAGCCTGTCGCGGATGATCTCGGCCGTGCGGTGCCTGACCCTCTGACGGGCGCGCATCCGCGCCGAGTCCGGATGGTCGCGCACATGATCGAACCATGACTGCACGGTGTCGGCCAGTTCCTCGGCGCCCTGGCCAAGAAGCGACTGGGTCTTGAGCACCGGGGGAATCCAGGCCGTCTCGGGATGAAGATGATGGCCGAGCGTGACCATGTCGCGGATCTGGCTCACCGTCCGGTCGGCCTCGGGGTGATCGCCCTTGTTGACCACGTAGATGTCGCCGATCTCGTTGATACCGGCCTTGGCCGCCTGAACGTCGCCGCCGCCCATGGGCGTCTGCACCAGCACCACCAGATCGGCATGGCGGATGATGGCGGTTTCGTTCTGCCCCACCCCCACGGTCTCGATGATGATGACGTCCCAGTTCATGGCGTCCAGCACGGTCAGCGCATCACCGGCGGCCTTGGCCAACCCGCCCAGTTGCCCGCGCGACGCCATGGACCGGATGAATACGCCGTCATCGCAGGTGTGGTCGGCCATGCGCAGGCGATCGCCCAGCACGGCTCCGCCCGAGAAGGGGCTGGACGGGTCCACGGCCAACACCGCCACCTTTTTACCGCGCTTGCGCCACACCCGGATCATCTGGCTGACCAGGGAACTCTTGCCCGCGCCGGGCGGGCCGGTCACGCCGATTACCTGCGCTCGGCCCCCCGCCTTGTAAAGGGCCTGGAGCAGATGGACCAGCCCCTCTTCCTCGCGCTCCACCCGGCTGATGAGACGGGCGCAGACGCGGATATCGCCCAGGGCCAGGGCGGCCCGCGTCGCCGCGATCTCGTTCTTGTCGCGCTTGGTCATGCAATCCTCCCGGCGGCCAGGGCGATCAGGCGGATTTCCGCTCGGCGCCCCTGGCATTGGCGGCGACATAGTCGATGATCTGGGCGCTGGAACTGCCCGGCGGAAAGACCTCGGCGATGCCGTTGCCCTTCAGATGCGCGGCCACATGCTTGGGGATATTGCCGCCACAGATCACCGGCACATCGCTCATGCCGTTATCCTTCAGCAGTTCCACCAGATATTCGATCTGGTTGAAGTTCGAGGCATGCGAGCTGATGCCGATGGCGTCCACATCCTCCTGAATGGCGGCCTTGAGGATCATTTCCGGCGTCTGGGTGGCGCCCAGATAGATGACCTCGAAACCGGCATCGCGCAGCACGCGGGCCACGATCTCGCCGCCGGTGGTGTGCCCGTCCAGGCCGATCATGGAGATGATGACCTTGATACCTTTTCCCTTGCTCATGGCCGTTCCTTTCATTGGTAGTCGTAGGGGCACGAGATCATGTCGAACGGATCGTAGGTCAGTCCGCGCGCCAGACGGATGGTGCCCATGACCTCGCCCACGCTGGCATAGGCCTTCACCGCCTCGATGATGGAGGGCATCAGATTGAAGCGGTCGCCCTTCTGGCCGTCCCGGTAGAGTTGGGTCAGGGTGGCCTTCAGCGCCGCCTGGTCGCGGGTCTTCTTCCATTCGGCCATGCGGTTGGCGATCAATTCCGAATCCTGGGAATGGACCTCCTGAATGGGGATCTCGAAATCCTCCTCGGGCGGGATGACCAGATGGTTCACGCCCACCACCAGGCGTTCCTTGTTGTCGATCTCCTGGAACTTCTTGGCGGCCTCGGCGGACAGCATGTCCTGGATATAGCCCCGTTCCAGGGCGGCGATCATGCCGCCCATGCCCTGGATCTCGTTGTAGATGCGGTAGCCCTCTTCCTCCACCTTGTTGGTGAGCGCCTCCACGTAATAGGAACCGGCCAGGGGATCCACCACATCGGCGGCGCCCGATTCATAGGCCACGATGTGCTGGGTGTTCAGCGACATGCGCGCCGCCAGGGCCGAGGGCTCGGAATGGGCATTGTCTAGCGTGGCGTTGTCGAGCGCAGTACAGCCGCCGATGACGCCCGCCAGCGTCTGGATGGCGCAACGCACCACATTGTTCAGGGGCTGCTGGAAAGTCATGGTGCGGCCCGATGTGTGGATGGCGATGAGCAATTGGCACGCCTTCTCGGTCTTGGCGTGGAATTCCTCTTTGGCCATGCGGGCATACATACGCCTGAGCGCCCGGATCTTGGCGATCTCGTCGAAGAAGCGGGTGCCGACGCTGACCAGTTCATAGGGAAACAGCGAGGTGGTGTCGAAATCCAGGCCGCGCTCGTTGATCAAGCGGCCGCAGATCTCCTTGATCATGGACAGGCAGACGGCCAGCGCCTGAGCCGAATTGCCACCCGATTCCTGGAAGTGCTGCGAGATGATGGAGGCCCGCATGCGGATCTTGTTCTTCAGCACATATTCGCCCGCGTCCAAAAACAGCTTCAGGTTCAGATCGAACGGGCTGACATCGGTCTGGCCGAAATAGTTCTCGAACGGCGATTCCATACAGCTGCCGTGAACTTCGGACGGGTCGATGCCACGCTTCTGGGCCAGGGCCACGATATAGGCCAGACGCAGGACCGACGGCGCCGAAGACCCCAGCAAGGTGATGGACTGGCCGGTCAGCGGAATGCCGTCCATCAGTTCCTCGAACTCCAGCAGCGAGCATCCGGGCCAGCCCAGCACTCCGACCTCACGGCGGCCCAGAGGATGGTCGGGATCGATGCAATCGGAGAACACCCGGTCACTGATGACGCAGATGCCGCCGGTCTGGCCCATCTCCCGGTACTTCTTCAGCACCTGATTGGCGGCCACCGAGGTGCCGAGACCGGCGGTCATGCGCTGGGTCCACATGCGCGAGCGGTAGCCCTTGGGGAAGTAGCCGCGGGTATAGGGATATTGCCCCGGATCGGCCAGATCCTTCGAGTAGTCGAAGCCGGCGATGTCCTCGGGACCATAGGTCTCCTTCAGGGCATATCCATAGTCGGTTTCTCTCTTCATTGGTCTCTCTCCGGTTTCGCAACGCCGCCGGTGGCAAGCCATAAGCCAATTAATAGTCCGACCGATTGGTCGTTTAATTGACTATAATGGCCCCCTGCCCTACCGTCAACGCTTCGGTTGCCCTTTTCCATGGTTGCGTCGCGCACGCAGCTTCGGGTACGAATTAACCGTCCGCGTGGACTTTTTATGTGCTTTCCGCTTGGCGATAAGGATGTCTCATGGAACCCTCACCTTCCACGCCCCTCACCATCTTCGACGCCCTGACCAGCCGCGCCAGCATGCGTGCCTTCCTTCCCACCCCGGTGCCGCGCCTCACGGTGGAAGCCATCCTGGCCCTGGCCGCGCGGGCCCCCAGCGGCTCCAACATCCAGCCCTGGACCGTCCATGTTCTGGAGGGCGAAGCCCGCGACCGCCTTTGTCAGCGCCTGTTGCAAGCCCATCGGGAGGATGAACCCGGCCATGGCGACGACTACACCTACTACCCGCCCGAATGGTTCGAGCCGTTCTTGTCCCGGCGCCGCAAGCTGGGCCTCGACCTTTACCGCAGCCTGGGAATCGGCCGCGACGACCGCCAGCGCATGAAGGATCAGCTGGGCCGCAACTACCTGTTCTTCGACGCGCCCATCGGAATGATCCTCACCCTCGACCGCCGCCATGGGCAGAGCGCCTGGATCGACCTGGGCGCCTTCTTGCAATCGCTCATGCTGGCGGCCCGAGGCTACGGCCTTCACACCTGTCCCCAGCAGGCCTTCGCCCGCTTCCATCGCCTGATCCGCCCCATTCTCGGCATTCCCGAGACCGAGGTGGTTGTCTGCGGTCTGGCCCTGGGGCATGCCGATACCTCGGCGCCCGAGAACGCCCTGGTCAGTGAGCGGGTTCCGGTGGCGGAATTCGCCCGCTTTCACTCCGGCTGAACGGGTGGGCCGCGAACCGGGAAGCCCCGGTACGCGGCCACCTTTGGAAGCGGCAATGGGACGATTATTTGCCAGTGCCCGCCAGCCGCCATGCTCCCCCTCTGGCCTCGGCGATGCGGAAGGCGGTCAGGTCCAGACCCAGGTGATCTTGCGCCGACATATTGAAGATGCCGCCCGTACCGGACAGATTGCGGGTTTCTTCGAGGGCATCCCTGACCTTGGCGTGATCCACCGAATTGGCGCGGCGGATGGCGTCGGCCAGAAGATGGAAGGCGTCATAGGCATAGCCGCCGAACGGCGAGGGCACCTTGCCGTATTTGGCCTGATAGGCCTGGATGTATTGCAAAGATACCGGCTTTTGGCCGTCATAGGCGGGCAGGTCCTCGGCGACCAGCATGGCCGAGGCGGGCAGTCGCACCCCTTCCGCCGCAGGCCCAGCCATGTCGAGGAAGCTTTGCGAGGCAACGCCGTGCGACTGGTAAAGCGGCAATGTCATGCCCAGCTGCCGGTAATTCTTGGTGAGGATGGCCGGTCCAGGCCCCGCGCCGATGACGAACACCGCCTGCACATCCGCATTGGCGCGGACCTTGGCCAACTGGGCCCCCATATCCACGTCCTTGGGGAAGAACACCTCGTCGAGGAGAACGGTGATGCCGTTGGCCTGCGCGATCTCGACGGTGATGTCGCGGCCCGACTTGCCGAAGCCGTCGGCCCCGGTGATCAGGGCGATCTTGGTCAGGCCACGCGACTTCAGATCCTCGAAGACGCGCAGCACCATCATGCGGTCGGTCTGCGGCGTCTTGAACGCCCATTTCTTTACCGGCAGCACGATGCCCTCGGCCCCGGCCAGGGAGATCATGGGCGTCTCGCCACGCTCGGCCAGGGGGATCATGGCCAGGGACGAGCCGCTGGTGCTGGCGCCGATGATGGCGTCCACCTTGTCGCTTTCCACCAGACGCACCGCATGGCCGCGAGCCATTGCAGCATCGCCGCCGTCGTCATAAACGATCAGCTTGACCGGCCGCCCCAGCAGCCCGCCCTTGGCATTGAGCTGTTCCACCAGCATTTCCAGGGTCTTAGCCTCGGGATCGCCGATATAGGCCACCGGCCCGGTGACCGCCAGAACGGCCCCGATCTTGATGGGATCGGCGGCACTGGCCTGGGTCGTCGCCAGGGCGGCAGCCGTGCACAGGACCGCTCCTGCGGCCCCCAACAGTTTCTTCAGCATGCTCCAGCCTCCATGTTCCATTATTTCTTGATATGAACGCGCACGGCCTTGGCCTCGTAGCGGGGCAAGGTTCCCTGGTCGCGGCAGACCACGTTGACGCGGATGCCGAGGCGCGAATGGATGAGGTGTTGCACCTTGGCGGCGAGATCGGCTTGGGACAGGTTGCAGCCCCGGGCCTTTTCCATCTCGACGGTGATCTCCTCGAGGATCTTGTCCTCGCGGTCGATCTCGATGTGCCAGGCTTCTTTGACGGTGCCCTCGGTATTGGCGATGATGTCTTCGATCTGGGTCGGAAAGACGATCACGCCACGCACCTTCAGCATGTCGTCGTTGCGGCCGATGATGCGGCCGATGAGCGGCATGCCCTTGCGCCCGCACGGGCAATCGTAGGGGTGGTCGGACAGGCGCACCAGATCATGAGTGCGCCAGCGCACCACCGGACTGGCTTCCTTGTCCAAGGTGGTGACCACCAGTTCCCCCACCTCGCCGGGCGCCACCGGCTTCATGGTCTTGGGGTCCAAGACCTCGGTGATGATGGTGTCCTCGTTGATCAGATGCATCTCGTCGCGGTCGTGGGAATAGGGACACGATATGCCCACAACCGGGCCGCCAGCCTCGGTCGTGCCGTAGATGTTCTGGGCGGCGAATCCGGCAGGCAGGGCGGCCTCCAATTCGTCGCGGAATTTGGCCGAAACCGATTGGCCGCCGAACAGCCCGACACGCAGCTTCCACTCGGTCTTGGGATCGATTCCCATGTCGCGGGCCGCATTGACCAGGGTCATGAGCCACAAGGGCGACATGGAGCAGGCGGTGTAGCCGTGATCCTTGAGATAGGTCACCGCCAGTTCCGACCGTCCCGGCCCCAGGGGAAAGTTGGTGGCGCCAAAGGCCTTCAGCCCCACGTCCAAGGCCAGCCCCCCCACCCAAAGGCCGTAGCCGTAGCCCTGGTAAAAGCGGTCGGAAGGATTGACCCCCGCCGCCTTGAGGATGCGGCACATCTGGCTGGCCAGGAGATGGTCCAGATCACGGGCCGTCATGCCGAACATCACCGGCAGGCCGGTCGTGCCCGAAGTGGCGATGAAGCGGCGGACCTGGCCCATATTCGCGGTCAACATGGGAAAGGGGTATCGATCCCGCAGATCAACCTTCTCCAGGGTCGGCGACGCCGCCAGGGCGGCGTGATCCACCAGATCGGTGGGCTTCATCCCCGCCTTGGCGAAATGGGCAACCCATTCGGGCGAATCGGCCAGGCGCGTACCCAGGGCCGTAAGCTTTCTGCGCTGGATCGCCAGGATCGCGTCCCGGTCCAGCAATTCCACATCAGGATGGCAATGTTCTATCTTGGACACGTCTACCTCCCTAGCCTTGGTCGACGCCGCAAATTGATTGTCCGACCGTTCGGTCTTGTTTTTAGCGTCGCGTGTCTATGAATGGACGCCTGCGCGTCACGGGTCAGTTATCGTCGTTGATATCCTCGAGTCTGGTGGCCAGAAGGCCGTTCAGGAAAATACCGGACGCCATTGCGGCCAATTGCCGGGGATTCATTCCCCGATTGGCGTCGAACCACGTATAGGTCCAGTTGATCATACCGAAAAACAGCATCACCGCCGGACGGCGGAAGGCGGGATCGGCCAGCAGGCCGGGATTGACCCTCTCGATCACCCCTTCGGTGAACTTCACGACCCGGCGCTCCAGATCGACCACCCGCTCGCGCTCGCGCTCCTTCAGGCTGTCCAGATCGTTCATCATCACCGCGTGCCGGTGCTTGGAATGGCTGTAGGTCTCCAACAGCATGGCGGTCAGGGCCTCGAACTGCTTGACCGGGTCCAGGGAGGTCTGCAACGCGGCGCCCACCACGTCGAAGACCTTCTCCACATGCTCGGACACCAGGGTGTTCAAGACGTCGTTCTTTGATTTGAAGTAGTGATAGATGCCCGACTTCGACAACCCGCTGGCTTCGGAGATCTCCACGATGGAGGTATCGGCGAAACCCTTGCGCGCGAACAACTCGGCCGCCCGGTCCAAGATGGTGATCTTGATGGACTCGTAATCCTGCGACCGCGTCCGCGCCATGCCTTGCCCTCTCCTTGCCATCACGCGCCCCGGACGGGACGCTGCCGCCAGGGTGCATAACCTCGACCGCGCGGTCAAACATTTCCGAGCCAGCCATGGCCCTGATCCTCGCCTAATGCCGGCGCCTTGCGGATGCGCTCCGGATCGCGAAGCGAGGAGGCCAGGGGCAATGGCAAGGCGGGCCAAGCCTCCGACCGGCCAGGGGCCAGCACGGAATGTGAGAAGACGCCGCGCCCGGCGAAATGGGGCGAGGCGAAGGCCTCCTCCGGCGTCTTCACCTGATTGCAGCACACGTCATGACCGGCGAAGACCGCGTCCCACTGGGCGGCGTCCCGGCTTGCTAAGCGCTGGGCCAGGGCGTCGGCGGTAGCCTTGGGGTCCCGGCGGTCGTCGCGCAACGCCTCCGGCAGGTCCACAAGCTCGCAAAGCCGGGCCCAGAAGCGGCCTTCCACCGCCCCCACAGCCATGCGGCGGCCATCCCTGGTCGTATATAGGCGATAGCGGGGCGAGGCGCCCATAAAGAAATCCCGGTTCACCTGGGAAGCCCCCGCCCCTCCCCGCTCGGCCAGATCCAGGATCATGGCGGGAAAGACGTTATCGGCCATGGCCACGTCCAGGTGACAGCCGCGGCCATCCCGATCCCGGCGCGCCAGGGCCAGAAGGATGTTCAGCACCGCCGGATAGGCCCCTCCCATGATATCGGCCACCAGCACATGAGGCAGACCATGGCAGGAATCCAATAGCCCCGCCTCAGCCTGATAATTCAAATCATGCCCGGCAACCGAAGCCAGGGGACCGGTCTGGCCGTAGCCGGTTATGGAACAGTAAATGAGGCGTGGATTGATCTGGCGCAGATCCTCCCAGCCCAGGCCAAGCCGGGTCATGACACCGGGGCGGAATTGTTCGATCAGGACATCGGCATCACGGATCAGCGACAAGGCCGCGTCGCGCCCCTTAGGCGTGTTGAGGTCAAGGGCAATGCTGCGCTTGCCGCGGTTGAGCATGGCGAAGAGCGCCTCCGACATATGGCGGCTTTCGTCGCCCATGCCTGGACGCTCCACCTTCAGCACGTCGGCCCCGGATTCGGCCAGGACCAGCGAGGCCAAGGGCCCCGGCAGCAATGTGCTGAAATCGATCACCCGTAGACCCAACACCGCCACTCCCGATCAGATGCTCATAATTAATAGTCCGTCTGGTCGGTTTTTGTCAACACCCTCATTTTCGCAAAACCGTAAGAGGCGTGTCGATTTTTCTCATTATTATTCCTATAGTTAATAAACTTCTACAGCCTCCTTCCTGCCGACATCGCGGCACAATAAATAATTAATTTGACCATCTGGTCTGTCTTTGATGTAATGAACCGGCAGACTGTCAGCGTCTGTGAAAGTCGCCAGGCAGCCGGGGCCGGACGACCATGATCGTCCCACTCCTCCCGGACACCTCCAAAAGGGTGCCACTGGCGCCCTTCATTTTTGTGGAGACGCGCCCCAAACCACAGACAGGGCCACAGCCCTTCCGCTCATCTCGGCGCCGAAAATGGAAAGCCCCCGAACGGCGTTACCGTTCAGGGGCTTGAAGTGGTGCCCAGGGGCGGAATCGAACCACCGACACTGCGATTTTCAGTCGCATGCTCTACCAACTGAGCTACCTGGGCCTCGCACGCCTCGCGGCGAAGAGGAGGCGCTTATAGGCGACTTTCGCCGTATCGGTCAAGCCCCCCTGAGGCAAAAACTTCATTCTTCCTCGGGCAGGCCTTCCGGGTCTTCCACGGCGGGCGCGCGGTAGGATTCGTTCAGCCAGCGGTGCAGGTCCACATCGGCGCAGCGGGTGGAGCAGAACGGCTTGTATCGGGCCTCCGCTGCCTTGCCGCAGATGGGGCAGGCGACGGTCTTTTCATCACTCATCATGGCACCTCGTCGATCAGGACGTCCTCGGGCAGGCGGTCCGCCTCGGCGCACACCACCAGGGGGCGGCCCAGCAGGCGTTCGGCCTCGGTCCGCTCGGCACTCATGATCGCCAGGGCGGCGGCCACCGGGGGCGCGGCGCAGATGCCGAGCCGCGCTCCCGGCCGGGCCAGAACCTCGGCCAGCAGCGAGCGCAGGGCGGCCAGGGCCAGGGTCTCGGGCGAGGCGGACAGCGAGCGGCGGCAGAGCAGTTCGGCCAAAGACGGCCCGCGGCGTTCGCGGGTCAGTTCCACCAGACCCAGCGGCGACAGACCGAAGACATGGGTGGGAACCGGATCGGCGGCCACCGCTTGGCGCAGGGCTTCGACCAGCCGGAACAGGGGCTTGCGGTCGCGGCCCGAGATGAAATCCACCACCACCTGCCCACCCAGATTGCGCAGGCGCATCTGGCGGGCGATTTCCGTCACGGCGGCGGCATTGACCTCGGCGGGACGGCCACCCGCCGAATCCACGTCGATGGCGGTCAGCGCCGCCGTCTGTTCGATGACCAGACGCCCTCCGCCGGGCAGGGGCGCCACCGGGTCCAGGGCGGCAGCCATAGCCTCGTCCACCTCGTGATGGGCTTCGGTCACCAGGCGGGCCTGGGGAAAGGCCGCGCGCAGCCGCTCCAAGGGCTCGGATCGGCGCAGAAGAGCCGGTGCTTCACCTTCGGGTGGAAAGCCCTCCTGTGGGGTCAATAGCGGCCCTTTGCCGCCCTGGGCCTCGCCCCGCACCCGCACGACCACAACGGCGCCCTCGGACAGGCCCAATGCTTTGGCGCCGGGCAAAAAGCCGGGACAGGCCCCCGCCCCAAGATTCACGAAAGCGGCATCCAGGCCCTTGTCCAGGGCGGTGACGCGTCCCCGGAACACCGAGCCCAGCAGGAGGGACGGACGGTCCACCACCAGTTCCACCGGGCGGCCCTCGGCCAGCACCAGATAGCGGGCCTCACCCGGGCCGGAGGAGACGAGAATGTCGATCGATTCGCTCACGGAGCGAAGCCGAACCCGTCCAGCAACTGCGCCGTCTCGAACAGCGACAGGCCGACGATGTTGGAATAGGAGCCCTGGATATCGCGCACATAGCGCGCCGCCAGACCCTGGATGGCGTAACCTCCCGCCTTGCCATCCCACTCACCCGAGGCCAGATAGTCCGCAATCTCGGCATGGGAGAGGCGCTTGAAGGTCACGGAGGTGGTCACGGTGCGGCGCCCGATGCGGCCATCGGGAGCGATCAGGCAGATGCCGCCCACCACCCGGTGGCGGCGTCCCGACAGCATTTCCAGGCACTGGCGCGCGGTGGCCTCGTCCTCGGCCTTGGGCAGGATGCGCCGCCCGCAAGACACCACCGTATCGGCGGCCAGGACGAAGGCCCCCGGATGACGGGCGGCCACGGCCAGGGCCTTGGCCTCGGCCAGACGGCGGGCATGGGGAACCGGCAATTCGCCCTTGAGGGGCGTCTCGTCCACATGGGCGGGATCGACGGTTTCGGGCGTTATGGCGATCTGGCGAAGCAGGTCGAGGCGCCGAGGCGAAGCCGACGCCAACACCAGAACGGCCATGATGTTACTCCGACGGAACAAGGAACCGCTTGGCGGTTCGTTGGACCGGAGGCAAGCGCGAAGCGCGCCGCGGCTTATGCCGCGAAGCCCGAGCGAAGCGCCCGGCGATTGAGGGCTCAAGGCGGGTCAATGGGTTGGCCCGCCGAGATTACTTATAGCGGAAGGTGATGCGGCCCTTGGTCAGGTCATAGGGCGTCATTTCGACGTTAACCCGATCACCAGCCAGCACGCGAATGCGGTTCTTGCGCATCTTGCCGGACGTGTGGGCAAGAATCTCATGGTCATTGTCGAGCTTCACCCGGAACATGGCGTTCGGAAGCAATTCCGTCACCGTCCCAGAAAACTCGATCACATCCTCTTTCGCCATTTGGCCTCCGAACTGGGTTTTGCGCGCGCGAAGATAAGTGAGCGCAGCTAAGGTTTTGGTCAAGCCTTTTCGAGCATGGGAGCGGTTATTATTCCCGCGCCATGCCCGAGGCCGGGAAGCGTTTGCGGATATGGCGCTCCAGTTCGTCGCGCACTGCCCGATAGGCATCCAGACGAACCTCGCGGCTGCCCTCGATCAGGGTGGGATCGAAGGTGGGCCAGAACTCCACCTCGCAGGCATTGTGCCGGGTCAGATCCACCGCCTTGTGCTGGGCCTCGGGCGACAGCGACACCACCACGTCGAAGCTGTCATCCTCCAATTCCTCGAACAGGCGGGGGCGGTGCTTGGAAACGTCGATGCCGATCTCGTCCATCACCTGGACCACGAAAGGATCGGGTTCGCCGCGCCGCACGCCCACGGAATAAACATAAATGCGCTTGCCGTGGATGCGCTTCATGATGCCTTCCGCCATGGGCGACCGCACCGCGTTCATGGTGCAGCAGAACAGAACGGCGGACGGCAGATCCCCCATCCTACCCCCTGATATGGAGGATGCAGATGAGGGTGAACAGGCGACGGGCCGTATCGAAATCGATATCGATCTTGCCCCCCAGGCGTTCGCGCAGCAGTTCCGAGCCCTCGTTATGCAAACCCCTGCGGCCCATGTCGATGGCTTCGATCTGGCTGGGGGTGGACTTCTTGATGGCGGCGAAATAGCTCTCGCAGATCAGGAAGTAGTCCTTGACGATGGACTGGAAGGTTTTCAGCGGCAAGGGCACCTGGACCAGCGGGGTTTCGTCCTCCTTGCGCACGTCGAAAATCAGCCGCGTGTCTTCCAGCCGGATGTAAAGGGCATAGGGGCCGACGAAATCGCCGTTGGGAGCGAAATAATTCTCTTCCAAAAGGTCGTATAGGGCGACGGCGCGTTCGTGCTCCACCTCGGCGGCGCGCCGGACCAGATGCTTTTCCACCAGTTCGATCTTGACCAGCTTCTGGCGGTGCGGCATCAGCCCACCCCTGAATTGAGCCGGAGCGCCACGGACAGTCCGTGGGCCCCCAGCCCTTCGGCCTCGGCCAGACGCACCGCCGCCGGGCCGATGGCACGCAAAGACTGGGCGTCACAGCCCAAAAGCGTGGTGCGCTTCATGAAGTCCAGCACGCCCAGACCCGAGGAGAAACGGGCCGAACGCGCCGTGGGCAGCACATGGTTGGGGCCACCGATATAATCGCCCACGGCTTCCGGGGTATAGCGGCCCAGGAAGATGGCGCCCGCATGTTTGACCTTGGCGGCCAGGGCGTCGGGGTCCTCCACCGCCAGTTCCAGATGCTCGGGCGCGATGCGGTCGATCAGCGGCAGCGAGACGTCCAGATCGGGCACCACGATGACCGCGCCGTGATTGTCCCAGCTTTCCCGCGCGATCTTGGCGCGCGGCAGGGTCTTGAGATGAGACTCCACCGCCGCCGCCACTTGGCGGCCGAAATCGGCATCATCGGTGATCAGGATGCTTTGCGCCGCGGTGTCGTGCTCGGCCTGACTCAGCAGATCGGCGGCGATCCAGGCGGGATCGTTGAAGCGGTCGGCCACCACCAGGATTTCCGACGGCCCGGCGATCATGTCGATGCCCACCGTGCCGAACACCCGGCGCTTGGCGGCGGCGACGAAAGCATTGCCGGGCCCGACGATCTTGTCCACCGGCCGGATGGTCTCGGTACCATAGGCCAGGGCGCCCACCGCCTGGGCACCGCCCACGCGATAGATCTCGTCCACCCCGGCCACCTTGGCGGCGGCCAGGACCAGGGGGTTGAGCTTGCCGTCGGGGCTGGGCACCACCATCACCAGCCGGGGCACGCCCGCCGCCTTGGCGGGAATGGCGTTCATCAGCACCGAGGAAGGATAGGCGGCGGTGCCGCCCGGCACATAAAGACCGGCTGCCGAAACCGGACCCCAGCGCAAACCCAGCCGCACCCCGGCGGCATCGGTGAAGGAATCGTCGGCGGGAACCTGACGGGCGTGGAAGGCGCGGATGCGGTCCGCGGCCAGTTCCAGGGCCCTGATCAGATCGGGATCACATGATGCATAGGCGGCTTCCACCTCGGCGGCAGTAACGCGCAAGCTGGCCGGGGTCAGTTCCAGCCGGTCGAAACGCTTGGTGTAGTCGATCAAAGCGGCATCGCCGCGTGTCCGGACCTCGGCCAGAATGGCGGCCACCGCCTGATCCACGTCCTCGTCCACCTCGCGCTTCATGGCCAAAAGGGCCAGGAAGGCGGTTTCGAAGTCGTCAGAGCGGGAATCGAGGCTTTGCACCATCAGCCTCCGCCAACCTTGCTGCCACAGGCCTTGCGAAAAGACTCGATCCAGCCGGTCATCTCGTCGGGACGGGTCTTGAGCGCGGCGCGGTTGACGATCAGGCGCGAGGTCACCTCGGCGATCACCTCGACTTCCTTCAATCCGTTGGCCTTCAAGGTGGCCCCCGACGACACCAGATCGACGATGCGGGTGCACAGGCCCAGCGAGGGGGCAAGCTCCATGGCGCCGTTAAGCTTGACACATTCGGCCTGGACGCCGCGCGCCGCGAAATGACGCCGGGTCACTTCCGGATATTTGGTGGCGATGCGCACATGGCTCCAACGCGTCGGATCGTCCGAGGCGGCCAGATCATCGGGCTCGGCCACCGACAGGCGGCAGGCCCCGATGCCCAGATCGAGCGGCGCATAGATTTCGGGATAGTCGAATTCCATCAGCACGTCGTTGCCAGCCACTCCCAGATGGGCGGCTCCGAAGGCCACGAAGGTGGCGACGTCGAACGAGCGTACCCGGATGATGTCGATATGGGGATGGTTGGTGGCAAAGCGCAACAGCCGGCTCTTCGGATCATCGAAGGCGGGTTCGGGGAGGATACCGGCGGCGCGGACCAGGGGCATGGCCTCGTCGAGGATGCGGCCCTTGGGCAGGGCGATGACCAGTTTGTCTTGCGGGCTCACGGCGATTGAAACTCTTATCTTCCGGGGAGCCCTGTTTACCCGGTTTCCGTCCCCCGTTCCAGTGCCCAGAAACGATGCTTGGCCTGTTACCTTCGGTTACCGAAAAGCAACCGACGGCACGCCCCGCAAAGGGTATAAAGAAGCCATGGACGTGACAAATCCCCATATCCTGGTCGTGGACGACGACCGCGAAATCCGCGATCTCCTGACCAAGTTCCTGATGCGGCACAATCTTCGGGTCAGTGCCGCCAAGGACGGCGTCGAGATGATGAAGATGCTGGACGAGCGCCGCATCGATCTGGTGGTCCTCGACCTGATGCTGCCGGGCGAGGACGGCCTGTCGCTGTGCCGCCGCATGCGCGAGAGCCGCTCGGGCGTGCCCATCGTCATGCTGACCGCCATGGGCGAGGACACCGACCGCATCGTCGGCCTGGAAATGGGCGCCGATGATTATCTGCCCAAGCCCTTCAACCCCCGTGAATTACTGGCCCGCATCAAGGCGGTGCTGCGCCGGACCCAGGCGTCCGAGGACGCACCGGCAAAGCCCGGTGGTACGAGACTGCGATTTCTGGGGTGGACCCTGGATCTGTCCAGCCGCGACCTGCTGTCTCCCGACGGCGTGATGGTTGCTCTGTCGGCGGGCGAGTTCGGCCTATTGCAGGTCTTTGTCGAGCATCCCCGCCGCGTGCTGTCACGCGACCAGTTGCTGGACTTCGCGCGCGGGCGCTCGGCGGTGCCCTTCGACCGCTCCATCGATATTCAGGTCAGCCGGCTGAGACGGCGCATCGGCGATGATGCCCGCGATCCCCAGATCATCAAGACGGTGCGTGGCGGAGGCTATCTCTTCACGCCCGAAGTGGAACATCTATGAGCCCCCTCCTCAAAAGGTTTCTGCCCGACAGCGTGGTGGGCCGCACCGCTCTGGTTCTCGTGGCCGCCCTGATGATCTCGGCGGCAACGGCGGTGGTGCTGTTCGACATCCAACGCCAGGAGGCCTTGGAAACCATCGGCGGACGCAACGCGGCGGAACGGGTGGCGGCCCTGGTCACCCTGGCCGAGCAATTGCCCCCCGAACAACGCCAGGACACGCTCTCCAGCCAGGACACGGCTAATTTCCGTGTCGGCTGGGGCACCCAGCCGGTGGCGCTCGACGACGAGAATTTCGGGCTGACCGCCTATGTGCGCTCGGCCCTGGAAGAGGGATTGGAGGGGCGCGAGGTCAAGGTCTCCACCCGCCCCGGCCCTCTGGGCTACGGCCCCAATACCGGCATGGGGCGCGGCGGCGGTGGCGGCGGGCGTCATATGCGCGGCCCCGGCGAGGGGCCGGGGCCCGGCTTCGGCCCCCCCAGCGAAAGTCGTCCGGGCTTTGGCGGCCCACCCGCAGGCGGTCCGGGTGGCGGCGGACGGGTGATCGGCCCGGCGCTGCGCGTCTCGGTCCATCTCAAGGACGGGTCCTGGCTGAACGTGCTGGCGCCCTTGGATCTGGGCGATCCTTTGTGGCGCCCGCGCTTCGTGGCGCCCTTGATCATCGCCCTGGTGCTGGTCACCTTGTTCGCCCTTCTGGCGGTGCGCCGCGCCACGCGGCCCTTCGCCGCCTTCGCCCAGGCGGCCGAGCGGCTGGGGATAAATGTTTCCGCCCCCGCTCTGGCCGAGACCGGGCCCAGGGAAGTGCGCCAGGCCGCCCAGGCCTTCAACGTCATGCAAGGCCGCATCACCCGCTTCGTCCAGGACCGTACCCAGATGCTGGCGGCCATCAGCCATGACCTGAAGACGCCCATCACCCGGCTGCGCCTTCGGGCCGAGTTCATGGAAGACGACGACCAGCGGGCCAAAATGCTTTGCGACCTGGAAGAGATGGAGGCCATGATCGCCTCGACCCTGGCCTTCGCCCGCGACGACGCGGCCAGGGAGCCCAGCATCCGCCTGGACCTTGCCGCCATGATTCAGGGCATGGTCGAGGATATGGAAGAATTGGGAGGGCGATGCAGCTATGACGGGCCGCAATCCCTGGTGCTGGATGCCCGGCCCGTGGCGCTGAAGCGGGCCTTGGCTAATCTCATGGACAATGCCGTCAAATATGGCGGCTCGGCCGCGCTCTCCCTGACCAGCCTGGGGCAAGACGCCCGGATCACCATCGAGGATCAGGGGCCGGGCATCCCGGAAGAGGCGCGCGAAAGGGTCTTTGCCCCCTTCGTACGGCTGGAGACCTCTCGCTCGCGTGAGACTGGCGGCACCGGCCTAGGCCTGGCCGTGGCCCGCGCCGCCATCCGCGCCCATGGCGGTGATATCACGCTGGGCGACCGGCCGGGTGGCGGGCTGCGGGTGACGGTCACGCTGCCGGGAATGGAGAAATAGGGACGCGTCCTACTTCTTGGGCGGAGCCAGGGAGATTTCCACCCGGCCAGTGAAGGGCCGGACCGGGGGAGCTGGCCGGGGTGGCGCCAGGGAGATATCCGAATCGTCCTCGGCCTCAAGCTTGGCCATGGCGGCCTCGACCGCCGCAGCCACTTCGGCCAGTTCGGCGTCGGAGGACACAGCGGGGGCCTCCTCGGCCTCGGCCAGCATGGCCCGCATATCGTCTTCGGAAAAGCCGGTTCCGCTGCCGCCGATCTCGGGCAGATCCTCCTCGGCCAGCGGCTCCTCGTCGTTTTCTTCCAGCAGGGCGTCGATTTCGTCGTCACTCATGGCGCCGCCCAGATCGAATAAGGAGGGCGGCGGGCCATCGGGTTCACAGGGCGCCGCCTGATCCGACAGGGCCGCCAAGTCATCATCGGAAAACCCCATCCCCGTCCCGATCTCGGGCAGGTCGGCGGCCGGGGTCAAATCCTCATCGCCCCCGTCCTCATCGTCCCCGGCCTCATCGTCCCCGGCCTCATCGTCCCCGGCCTCATCGTCCCCGTCTTCCTCGCTCTCCGCCAGTAGGGCAGCGATGTCGTCATCACTCATGGCCGTTTTGAAGGAAAAATCGGGCTTGGGCGCGGTCTCGTCCACGTCCAGTTGGGCGTCGAACTCCTCCTCCTCCGTCGCTTCGGCCAGAAGGGCCGACAGATCGGCGTCCGAAAGGGTCGTGGAGGTCAGATCGGCGTCGGAAATGAACGGCTGGTCCTCGGCTTCGTCCTCGGGATCGCCCATGGCCAGGATGGCGGCCAGATCCTCGTCGGACAGAGTGCCTTCCGAAACCGGCTCCTGAGACTCGTCCGGGGCAACGACCTCCTCCTCTGGACCGGCCTCTTCCAGCAAGGCGGCCAGATCGGCATCGGACAAGATCGTCGAGCCAAGATCCCCAAGATCGGCGGGAGCGCAGGGCGCCGGTTCCTCGTCCTCGGCCAGTTCCTCCACCTCGCCCATGGCCAGGATAGCCGCCAGATCATCGTCGGACAGGGTGCCTTCCGACACCAGCGGCGACGCATCCTCCAACAAGGTGGCCATGTCATCATCGGATAGTATGGGAGAGCCCAGTTCCCCCAGATCGATGTGATCATGAGGCGCCGGTTCCTCGTCCTCGGCCAGATCTTCCACCTCGCCCATGGCCAGAATGGCGGCCATGTCGTCATCGGACAGGGCACCCTCCAATACCGGCGGAGCGGGTTCATCCTCTTCCTCGATGGGAGCGGGCTCCTCCTCGACCAGGACGGACTCTTCCTCGATGGGAGCGGGCTCCTCCTCGACCGGAACGGACTCTTCCTCGATGGGAGCGGGCTCTTCCTCGACCGGGACGGACTCTTCCTCGATGGGAGCGGGCTCTTCCTCGACCGGGACGGACTCTTCCTCGATGGGAGCGGGCTCCTCCTCGACGGGGGCGGGCTCTTCCTCGACCAGGACGGACTCTTCCTCGATGGGAGCGGGCTCCTCCTCGATCGGGGCTGGCTCTTCCTCGATGGGAATATCGCGCATGACGGCCAGCAATTCCGTCGACAGTATCGCCAGAGGATTGGGCTCGGGCGGCGGTTCTTCCTCCTCGGACGGATCGAGGATCTCGGACGGCACCCGGCGGCGCAGGTGGTAGACCGTCTGTCGGCCGAAATCCTTGGCCAGCGACAGCACGCCCACATATTCGCAGGCAAAGCGTTCGACGAAATCTTCGCCCCGGTTCAGGGCTTCCGAACGCATGGCGCTCTGCTCGGCGGTCAGCACGGCGACGAATTGCTGGGTGGCGTAGACGTGGCCGATCACCGTTACCGGCTCCAGCCGCGCCGCGCGGTTGATGTGGCTGCCGTAGAAGTTCTGACGCCCGCAGATGGGGTCGATGGCCTGAAACACCGGCCCGGCATGCAAGGAGATGCGCAAGGACAAAGGATGGGGCAGACGGTCGGCCAGTTCCTCGTCCGCCTTCAGCACCATTTCCTGCAGGGTTTGAGCGTATTCGGCCATGGGGCTGGCCTTGTCCATCACCGCGAAGATGGCGTCGCCCCAGGTATTGATGGCCAGCGGCTGATGTTCCAGTCCGGCCATGCCCTCGGAGATGATGCGGAGGAAGTCGAGGAATACCGGCGTGTGTTCCTCCTTCAGCCTGGAATATCCGGCGATGTCGCAAAACATCATGGAGCGGATGACGCGGCCCTCGCCCTGTTCGTCGTCGCCGCCGTCCAGATCGGGAATGGCCGGAACATAGTCGCCAGCCAGATTGGGGTACTGCTGTAGCAGGCCGTCCAGATCGATGATGCGCAGCAGGGAGATATCTTCCCACTGGTCGATGAATTCGGCGGCTCCGCCCACCAGCGAGCCGGGCATCATGTCCCAAACCGCCAGCAGATAGGGCGCAGTGCGCAGGAAATTGGCCCGCAACGTCGCCAGACCGTGCAGGCACTGATTGGCAAAGCGGTACAGCATGCCGTGGCCGAGATAGCGTTCCTCGGTGGCATAGGTCACCGTATTGGCCAGCTTCAGCGCGTTGCGGAACCGCATTTCCCAACGAGAGCCGCCATAGCGCACATTCTCGGCGATGAAGTCGTCGATGGCGTAGGGCATCACCACGTTCACCTCGGCGCCACGTTCAAGCATGGCTTCGATGAACAGCAGGTCGGAACCGCAGGCGGCGGTGGAATAGCCCACCTGGGCGCCGAGTTCGTCCAGGGATTTGGCGATCTCGGCGCGGACCGCGCTTTCCAGCTCCGGCGGGAAATGCGGCCCCTCGCCCGGTCGGTCCAGGGCATGGCCGGTGAACACCACCACGGTGGGCGGCTTGATAATATCGAAGACGGCGGGCGGAACGGCCAATCCGCCTTCCTGCAACAGGGCCAGTTGCTTCAGGGCCGAGACGGTGCTGCCGTAATGGATGCCTTCCAGGGTGCTGGCCCAGGCGAAGGAGGCCAGGGCATCCTGGACCTCGCCCAGCAGCAGATGCGCCTCGGCCACGGTGGCCAGCATCTGATAGCGCTCTTCCGGCGACAGGGTCAGGTCGGTCTCGGCATGGGAAACCCGATCGCGCACCCGGCGCGCCAGATCACGCGCTCCGTCGTGATCGCCCAGCAGCCAGGAGGTCACCGCCGCGTCGATGCCGTCCCTGGGGGCATTGCTGATATGGAAGGCCCGCAAGAACAGTTCGCGGCAATGTTCGAGATCGCCGCGCAAGCCCGAGGCCAGCCAGGCCTCGCGGAACACACCGGCCAGGGAGGTGTAGGTCTCGGCATCGGCGCTGGCCACCAACTTCTTGCCGCGCACCAGTTCCAGCGCCTCGGCCAGTTCGGCCATGGAGGCCAGGGTATCCTGGCTGTCGGCCTCCTCCAAACCCTCGACGGCGCGGCGCAAGGAATTATGCAGGCGGTGAAAGGGCCCTTCGTCGATTAAGATGACGTCAAGGACCGGCTGCAACAGGCGGCGCGCTTCGTCCACCGCACCGGTCTGGGACAGGGCGACCGCGCCGAAGATGGCAAGCTTGAAGCTGTCGGGATATTGCTTGAGGCCGTCGCGCGCCGTGTCATGGGCCAGGAAGTTCTGGCCCTCTTCCAGCAATTCACGGGTGATCCGCTCCCACTCGGACAGGCTGCGGAGCGTGTTAGCACCGGCACTGATGGGCGTCGAATCCGCCAAGGTGGGCCAAGCCTTTCCAATGGGTCTCAATACCTGTGTACCATGCCCCGCCGCGCCCCGAAAGAGGCGGCGGGATGGCGGCATCCGGCCGCCCCCCTCTCACAAGACGGATGGACTCGGTTTCCAACCGCTTGTATCCTGCGCCCAGTTTGCTTTTCGTATGGTTAAAGGAGAAGGATAATGAAGAAGCTTATTCTGGTCGCGGGCACCGTTCTTCTGCTGGCTGGCTGTTCCGGCCGCTGGGAGCCCTTCGGCGGCTTCTCCGATCCGGTGTGCATGCCCGACGGTTCCGTGTCCTTCTATCAGCAGCCCGACGACAAGGGTCAGCTGGGCACGCCGCGCGCCACCAAGGAAAACTGCGCCTGGAACAAGGCCAAGTAAGCCTTCCGGTGCAAGTTTCGATAAAGGGCCCCGTTTCGGGGCCCTTTTGATTCCATGGGACAGACCTGGGGCCACCATACGGGATTTGCCATCATCGCCCTTGGGTCTGGAGGCGACGCTCTGGCATAATGCCCGCCCGCTCCTCCTGCCCCAGGACGAAGCATGAAGCACGAAATATCAGCGGCCCAGGTGGTTTCGGCCCGCGCGTCCGATACCGGCGATGCGGTCCGCGTCGTGCTGGCCGACCAGTCGGGCGAGGAGCATGTGGTGGTGCTGCCCCTGGATCAGCTGGCCCTGCTGTCGGCCTGGCTGGAACAGGCGGGCCGCGCGCCGTCCGAAGATCCGGCCCATCCCGCCGCCGGTCCAACCGCCCCCGCCCAGTCGGTGGAGCGCTGGACCATCCAGCCGGAGGCCGATGACGAACATATCGTGCTGGGCTTCAAACTGGCCAAGGGCGCTGAAATGGCCCTGCGCATGCACCGCAGCGGCGTCGCCGTCTTCGCCAAGGCCCTGACCTCCATGCTGGGGCGCCTGGTCCCCGCCCCGCCGACCAAGGCCAAGCATTAGCGGCGAGCGCCAAATCTGGGGCGCGCCGCGATCAGCCGCCATTGAGGCGGCGGCCAAGAGCGCAGATGCGCGCGCCCGGCGAGGGGTAAACATAAGGAGAGATCATCGTGCGTCATATTTGACGCTCGATGATCTAACCCTTTCTCGGGCCGCCTCCATGCAATATGATCCGCGCCACGTTTTTACCAGGGGAGCCCTATCGCCATGGCTGGCAGCGTCAATAAGGTCATTCTCGTCGGCAATCTGGGGCGCGATCCCGAAGTCAGGACCGCCCAGAACGGCGACAAGATCGTCAACCTGAATATCGCCACCTCCGAGACCTGGAAGGATCGCGGCACCGGCGAGCGCAAGGAAAAGACCGAGTGGCACCGGGTGGTGATCTTCAATCCCAACCTGGCCGACGTGGCCGAGCGTTATCTGCGCAAGGGCTCCAGCGTCTATATCGAAGGCGCGTTGCAGACCCGCAAATGGACCGACCAGTCCGGCCAGGAGAAGTACACCACCGAAGTTGTGATCGGACGCTTCAAGGGTGAGCTGACCCTGCTGGGCGGCCGTGATGGCGGCGGTGGCGGCGGCGGTGGCGGCTATGACGATGGCGGCCCGCGCCAGGGCGGCGGCGGCGGCGGCGGCTCGCGCCAGGGCGGCGGCGGTGGCGGCGGCCAGTCCTGGGAGCCTCCGGCCGATCTGGACGACGAAATCCCCTTCTAAAACAGCCGCATCCGACAGCGAAAAAAAGGCCCGCCGATTTTGGCGGGCCTAACTTTTTGGGTCTTCGACGATTTACAGGATGCCTGGCAATCGGACTCGTCACCCCGGCCTTGATCCGGGGTCCAGGGGAAATCCCGACATCCTTGCCCACGGTTCCTGGATCCCGGCTCAAGGCCGGGATGACGATCCTGAAGGTCTGATCTCGGGTGTCGCCTGCTTTGCCTCACTCCTCGGGCGGGACCGGCCGCTTCTTTCCCTGATCGTCCACCGCCACATAGGTGAAGACGGCGCTGGTCACCCGGACCAGGGCGTCGCTGCCGCCATGGCGGCGCACCCAGGCCTCCACCCGGATGGAGATGGAGGTCCGTCCCACCCGGATGACCTCGGTGTAGCAGCTGACCTCGTCGCCCACATAAACCGGCTGATGGAATTCCATGCCCTCCACCGCCACGGTGGGCGTGTGGCCGCGCGCCCGGCGATAGGAATGGGTGCCGCCCGCCAGATCCATCTGGCTCATCAGCCAGCCGCCGAACACATGGCCGAACGGATTGGTGTCGGCGGGCATGGCAATGGCCCGGGTGGACAGGCGGCCGCGCGGCGCCCCGCTGATCTCAATGCTTTCCGGCCTGGGGCTCTCGCTCATGGGGATCTTGCTCTCACAATATCTTGTGGTTAACTTTGATAACGCCACAGCATGCGCTTGCGCATCGGTCGCGCATTTCTATAATGCCACCCATGTCCGACCTGTTCCAGCAACTCGCCCCCAAGGCGACCGAATACTCCGCCAAGGACATCGAGGTCCTTGAGGGGTTAGAGCCCGTCCGCCGCCGTCCCGGCATGTATATCGGCGGCACGGATGACCGCGCGCTCCACCATCTGGTGGCCGAGGTGCTCGACAACTCCATGGACGAGGCGGTGGCGGGCCATGCCGGCTGGATCGAGCTGGAACTGGCCGTGGACGGCACCTGCACGGTCAGGGACAACGGCCGCGGCATTCCCGTCGACCCCCATCCCAAATACCCGGACAAGAGCGCGCTGGAGGTGATCCTCACCACGCTGCATTCGGGCGGCAAGTTCGGCGGCGACGCCTATAAGGTGTCGGGCGGCCTGCACGGCGTGGGCGTCTCGGTGGTCAATGCGCTGTCCGATGCGATGACGGTGGAGGTCGCCCGCGACCGCGTGCTGTGGAGCCAGCGCTTCTCGCGCGGGCTGCCGCTGGGACCGCTGGAGAAGGTGGGCCCGGTTCAGAACCGGCGCGGCACCACCGTCATCTTCCACCCCGACGCCCAGATCTTCGGCGAGCGCGCCCAGTTGCGCCCCGGCCCGCTCTACCGCATGGCGCGATCCAAGGCCTATCTGTTCAGAGGCGTGCAGATCCGCTGGAAATGCGATCCGCTGCTGATCAAGGACGGCGACGAGATTCCGGCCGAGGACACCCTGCACTTTCCCGGCGGCCTCACCGACTTTCTGAAGGCGGTGCTGAAGGAACGCCCGCTGGTCACCAAGGACGTGTTCAACGGCACCGCGCCCCTGTCCGACGACATGGGGCAGTTGGAATGGGCGGTGGCCTGGCCCGATGATGACGAGGAAGGCTTCGTCAACACCTACTGCAATACCGTGCCGACGCCTGAGGGCGGCACCCACGAGGCGGGCTTCAGGAACGCCCTGACCAAGGGCCTGCGCGCCTATGGCGAGATGGCGGGCAACAAGAAGGCGGGGCAGATCACCGCCGAGGATGTGATGGTCGGCGCCTGCGTCATGGTCAGCCTGTTCATCCGCGACCCGCAGTTCCAGGGCCAGACCAAGGAAAAGCTGGCCAGCCCCGAGGCCACCCGTCTGGTGGAAAACGCGGTCAAGGACCATTTCGACCACTGGCTGTCGGGCGACAAGGCCTCGGCCGCCGCCCTGCTCACCCGCCTGATCGAGAAAGCCGAAGACCGGGCGCGCCGCCGTCAGGCCAAGGAAATGAACCGCAAGACGCCCACCAAGCGTCTGCGCCTGCCCGGCAAGCTGGCCGACTGCTCGCGCTCGGTGAACGTCGGCACCGAACTGTTCCTGGTGGAGGGCGATTCGGCGGGCGGTTCCGCCAAGTCGGGCCGCAACCGCGAGACCCAGGCCATCTTGCCGCTTCGAGGCAAGATCCTCAACGTGGCCTCGGCGTCGACCGACAAGCTGCGCCAGAACCAGGAACTCAAGGACCTGATGGAGGCCCTGGGCTGCGGCGCGCGCGACAGTTACGACGACGAGAAGCTGCGCTACGAGAAGATCATCATCATGACCGACGCCGACGTGGACGGCGCCCATATCGCCTCACTGCTGATGACCTTCTTCTATCAGGAAATGCCCGATCTGATCAGGAACGGCCATCTCTACCTTGCCCTGCCGCCGCTTTACCGCTTGGCCCATGGCCAGACCGTCATCTATGGCCGCGACGACGCCCATAAGGAAGAGCTGCTGAAGACCCTGTTCGCGGGCAAGAAGAACGTGGAGATCAGCCGCTTCAAGGGCCTGGGCGAAATGCCGCCCGCCCAGCTCAAGGAAACCACCATGGACCCGGCAAAGCGCACGCTTTTGCGGGTCACCATACCCTCGGGCCGCACCGAGGAGGACCACGAAGAGGCCAAGGACGTGGCGCGGCTGGTGGAAAGCCTGATGGGCAAGAAGCCGGAACTGCGCTTCGCCTTCATCCAGGAACGGGCCAAATTCGCCACCGATCTGGACGTGTAGCCGTGTAGGTTTACCCATAAGCTGAGAATTTTGGGCATAAGCTGAGAATCATAGCCATAAGCTGAGAATTTCCGCAAAACACGGCCTGCGCAGGCTCACGTGACGGTGTTCAGGAAATGTCTCACTGGAATCATTTTGGCGATGCATGCGGATAGGCAATGCCACCCCATGCTTTGTCCTTGCCAGCTGGTATCTGTGCGCCTACGCCTAACTCATGCATATGCAAAATAGAATGGCGGTATGGGTCCGTAAGTGGATGGACGGGTTCTTGGGTAGGAAATGGCATGAAGCGGACTTGGAATTAAGTACAGTATCACCGGAATCAAAGCGTGATACCGGTTGGTTGGGGTGTCCGTCCAATGGACATCCCAACCATCCATGTCTCAGGAGAAGCAGTGGGAAGATACGCACTCTACCCGCAAGAGGTGCAATCGGAAGCAGTCAAGTTAGCATGCATGCGATGGGCGCGTGCGGGGAAATAGCCTGTTGCCGCGCGCCCCATGGTTGTGGGATAACCCTTCAAGTTAGGAGAATCAGGAGGGGGATATGGCGAGGGATAGAACGTTGTCGGTTGGGGCGATCAATTTAAGGATACATCCGCACACGGCGGATAAATATCGCGGGCTGCTCCGGTCGGTCTATAATCTCAAGCAACCCGTTCGTGTTCACGGCGATCGGCACCTCTTGATGAGTTCGATCGATGAAAGAGATGAATTCGTCGTGAAGGGCACGCTCGCGCGCTTTACCGAGATCGACCTGAATTTGCCTTGGTTCAATGCGGCTAAGTTTGAGGCCGCAAAGGATGATGAGGTCAAGCACATCAACATTCCACCCGGCCTTAAACCCAACTTTCGCTCATTTATGTTTGAGTTTGATTTAAAAAGGCACCTATTTACATTTGAGGTCCAGGGTGTCGATGGCGGGCTTAGCCCATCTATAGCGCTGCGATATTTGGCGAGCATATTTTCTAACGAGGAAATAGTAAAAATATTTGGGCAAGTCAATGCCGACGTTGTGGCTGATGCCCAGAAACTAGAAGAGATATTCAATTTATCAAAATTGAAGCGCCTCTCTATTCTGATAAAACGACCAAACCCGGACGATTTTGGTGACCTAGATGAAGATGTCGAGGATCGTTTGACTAAGCAGAATGCAAGTGCGTTAAAATTAGAGTTTGAAGCAATTCCCGGCATGACCTTTGTCCCAGATAAACTGACCGAGAAACTGGCGACAGTTGCTCTTTCCAATGGTCGCGTTGAGGCTGTAGGCATTGACCAAAATGGAAACAATGTGGAGCAGTCAACGAGCGAGCACCCTCTAATCTATCGCGTAGCCTATGATCCGACTGAAACACCTGAGACGACCGCATTTAGCAGCGCGGTTCGCGGCTTTATTGCGAGGATGATGGGTAGAAATGTCTCTGCGCCAATATAATAGCGTAATTTCGCTGTTTTCAGAATACTGGAGTAACTACGGCGGGACGTTCGCCGTAGTTACGTCGCCATATTTTCATTGCGCGCTGTTTTTAAATATACTCCTTTGGAAGAGGTGGTTATATCAGGCATGGTGGGAGCACACCATTTCTATTATGCCGAATATTGTCGGATTCACCATTGGTGCATACGCAATATTAATGGCATTTGGCGATGATGATTTTCGGCGCAGGATATCTGGCAAAACAACTCGCGACAAGAATAGTCCATATATGAAGATAAACAGCACCTTCAAACACTTCGCATTGGTGCAAATAACTTCGATCATTCTTGCGCTTATAGGATCTACCTATCAGGATAAGATGCCAGTTTCAATCTGGAAAGACACACTTAGCATCGATGACATGCATGTCATTTCATGGTCCGCGCCATTTAGCTTTGTATCGTATTGGTCTTTTCTTTACGCAATTGTCTCTGTAGTGGCAGCTACTGCGGGCATATTTCGGGTCGCGGGTTGGTTTGATAAAGACCAAACCCGGAAACGGCAAAACGACCTACGGAGCAAAGATGTAAGTGTCAGTTTGAAGGTTCGGGAGCGATTGGCTCATCGGCGGGAGAGGCGGTAACCAGAACCGTTCGAGTTTTTGGTAACGGCGTATTCTGGGCAGAGCCATATGCTGTTCCAGATGCTTCAGATAAAGCCAGTTGCAGCCCGTCCACTGTTGGCGACTGGCACCCACCCTTGGAACGCCCGTTATGGGCTGAGCGAAATTGGGCCGGGAGCGGAATTGCGGGTTTCTGATGCAATTTAGGCAAATCGGACACTGCCGTGGAAAAAGCGCATCAGCAGATTTTAACCCAACTAGGCCATTCGACGGTCAACAGGCCCCTATTACGAGCCCCATCTTCCCCTATCGCGAATCATCAAAGGTTGGAACCGGAGCCGGTCCAAAGCAGAATTCTGCTTCCTACGCTCAAGTTTGGTTGCCCACGTGCTTTTTCGTGAGCAGATCCAGCATCTTTCCGCCAGGTACAAGGCTGATTGAAGCGTGGCGATGAGCCAGCGCGACCGGTACTACCGCACTCTCGTAGAGATCGAATTCCAGGTGCCGCACCAGATCGAAGGCCCTGCCCAGCCAAGGCGCGTAACGCGAGATATCGCTCTTCTGCTTGGCGAAAACAGAGCGGTTCGTCTTGTCTGGAAACGGATAAGGTATTCCAACAGTAAAGATACGGCCAGATTCAGTCTTTAGAATGAAGTCCTGCCCATAGTACGTCTCGTGACCGAAATTGTCGAGTTGTGTTGGGCCGCCATTGATGTATCGAGCACGGTAATCATCGTCAATGACACGGAATGTGTTTGGCTTCAAAAACCTGTCCAAAGATCTAGCATGTTCCATGACCTGGCCTTCTTTCTGAAGTCCAATCAGCAATGGAGGTTCATAGCCCTTCTTTGAGAGAATATCGGATACGGTGTGATAGAATCTCATCAAAGGTGAATGGACTTTTGCGGGCTGGCCAAACAGGGCAAGCGGGCCATCGATGATGAACGCCATGCTGGACAGCTGCGTTAAGTTGCTGTCGGCAAGCGTCTTTACGAGTGTTGCTACGAGCAAGTGCTCTGCCGCATTCATGAACCTGGTGATTGCCGCTGAGTTGTCGCCGTAGTCGCTGATCTGCTCGTGGATTCGCATATAGTCGGTGACGTAAGCTATTTGGCTGCATGCTGGGCACTGGATCTGCTCATGCTTCGGATCGAATTCAAATGCGTGTTTCGCCCCGCATGCGGGGCACTTGTCTATCTCGATCTTTCCATCCTCAATAGAGAGGAGTGTGTCCTTTGCGGTGATGCCTTGCGCGCCGAATGAGGTGCGATCGTGTGAAAGTTGCTCGTAGACGGCGAGCCTAAACCCATCCTTTACGGTCTTCGCCCCCTTGTATCTCACATTGCTCCCTGGCAGCGTGAATGAGACCGCTTCGGCGTCGCGGTGGAATGCTGCCACCTTGAACGGATCGATCAGGGAGCTTCCCGCTTCGATCAACCCTTTGAAGTTGTTCATGTCGAAGGCTATCAAGCTGACCTTCACGTAGCCGACCTGGGTGCTCGGAAAGCGGTTGCTGATCGGATCCGAATATGGACTGGCATCGGAGGCCACTACACAGTTAGGAAGACCGGAACCCTTCGGAGCTGACAGGAACTGACTGGCAATGGCAGCACCTTCGTCGTCGCTGGGCTCACGCATGTAAACGCAGTCATTGAGGAACGCCTCAACATCTGGATTCCTGATCAGGTCGGCGTGGCCGCCTTTGGAGGCTTTCTGTCCCTGGTAAGGCATGGCACGACCTCAACCTTGCGAATTGCCTGCCGCGATGGCGGCAACCTCTTTCTTCAGTTCTGCCGGTGTAAACCGCTCGATCTGGGTGGGCACGACGAAAGGCGACGACAGGGTTTTGATCCGCGCGAAGCCAACATCCTGGGCAGACTTGAGCGAATCGTGGAAATCAGAAAAGTCGTAAAACTTGCCCAGAGCTCTCAACTCGTCCTCGTTGTTCAGATGGGTGACGAACCAATTCTCCGTGTTGGACAAGATGTTTGGATGGATGGAGGACGGCTCCTGTGTGGCATAGACAAAGGATATCCGCGCCTTGGCCCCTTCCTTCGCGATACGCGGCCACGTAGAGGTAAGATCGTCCTTCTTGCCGATCAAATTGTGGGCCTCCTCCACGTAGATAACCATGTTCTGCGGCTTCTTCCCGGCGTTTAGCTCGGCGAAAGAGTGCTTGAATATGTGCCTGGCAATACGCTCGGAGAGGACAGTTCGCACTTGGTCTGGGCCAGCCGACAGATCGAGAATAACGATCTTCCCTTTTACGAGGTGGCCGATGATCTCAACAATGACGTCGGCCTGCCTTATTGGAGAGTGATATTCGATATAAGGAACGATCGCTCGGAATCCACGGATCGGTGTGCCTGTCTGATTCTCCCTGGCAAGCACGTTGAGGTAGGACTCCAACATCGGATTGACCCATGGCTTCCCCGATGAGCTCGTGAACCCAGTTATGGCCTGACCATTGTCCTTTTGCAGCCGCCGAAGATTATAATTCTCCTGTCGTACCGCCTCGAACCATGCACTGGCGGCATCGATCGGCAGGGAAACATAGCCCTTGCCCGCCGGTATCGGACTTGGCGTCCCCGCCACAGCGGCGACGGCCGTCAGAACTGCCTGATTGACCGGAAAGCGAACGGTCAGGTTCGGTGCTGGCTTGAACCCAGCAGCGCGAAGAATGCACTGGAATACAGCCTTCCGAACTTCCCATCGCTTGTGATTTGACTGGTCCGTGACGTCTGGTTCTTCCAACCCGCTATCGAGAAATTGCTCAAGGTCCGTCTGGTTGCGGTACGCGTCGTCCTTGGTAAGCCTGGACAGAAGGTTCAGGGCGTCACCGCATTCGAGATAGAAGTTTGTCCGAAGGTCCTCAAAACCTTGCGTGTTGATGGCCCTGTAGCGGACGCAATCCTGTGCAAAGACCTCCGCAATGGAGCTACCGTCGTCTTGATGGTTGGCGTTGGCGTATTCCCCGTTCAGGTCGAAGATGATCTGGCCAACCTTGACGTCATCCCTCAACGCCGCGAGATGGACCGAAGCAACGGCGGTTTTTACGGTGTTGGACTTGCCCGTCCTCGTCATGCCGAGCACTGCGGTCCTACGGCCCAAGAAATCCGACGGCTGGATCATCACCTTGACCAGTGGTTCCGTGGGACCGCGGTGAAGCCTGGCCGTCGACGTGTATCGGACTGTGCCAATGCGAATCGGAGAAGGAGTCTTCTTGAATCCTGCAGCTTCCGCTTCCGCGATGGACTTGCGACGGATCTCCGGATTGATGTGGTTGACAATCGTCTCCAACGCCTGTCCACGAGGCTTGAAAACGCGGAGGCGGGTCGAGCAGAAGTAGTTCTCAAGATCGCTACCGAGCCGCATCTCCTTGTCATCCACATAGAACGTGCCGAGTATCCGACATCTCAGAGCTCCAAATTGGAGTTCAGCGTGCGTCAGAGGATCCATGCCATCGAGCTTGTCCTTGGCAAACTGTTCGCCCTCGACTCGCCGCTGGTTGTGCTCAATTCTCGTCTTGAGTAGATCTGTGTCTGACGGGAGTGCAGCCGGACCGAGCACACGCAGAAGCACAACCTCTCGGTCGAACTCGGAGATGTTCGACATGTTCGTAGGATCAAACGCTGCAGCGACGAGGAAGCTGTTGTGGGGGATCCCTGCGACGCGTTCCTTCCATTTATCGTTGGTGAGAACGCACGCCTCGTTGAAGCTCATAGAATAGACATAGCCGACGTGATCGTTTGCCGAGCCGCCGATCAGTCCGAGGAGTGGGCCGCCGGCAACCTTGCTGTTAAGCGTCGTGGACATCATTCCCCCCTGTCTGCCAAACGGCTATGCAGTGACCAAACTGATGGCGGTGGTCGAGATCGGAATTCGCAGTGGATGCTTCTCCGCCTGCTCGATATTCGCGGAGCGGACGCTGATCCCGATATGGGTCCGTTCACTATGGTCAGGTGGCGGAAGTTTCTTGAGATTGGTGTAGATGAGTTCTCGTCCCACGAAGGACGCACCTCCAAGTGGGTGGGTCGAGTAGGTGTTGTCGATCACTCGGGCGTTGGTAGACATGTCGGCGTACAAGGCGCGCACATCTGCGGCATCGTCATAAGACAGGAGCCAAGGATCCTTGAGATACTTCAGGTAATCGCGCAATGCAACATGCTCGTCAGCCGAAAATACGAAGCCATATAGCTGCTCAGCCTTGTAATAGTACGGAGGATCAATGTAGAAAAATGCACTATTTCCTCCAGTCATAGACTCAAAGAATTGGTACCAGTTAGAGTTCGAGACAGAAACCTGCTCATACAGCTTACCAAGGGAGAGGATCTTGCTTGCTAAACGCTCGCGGTTAAATCGGCAGTCAAGGGTATTCTTGGCTTGCCCCCATCCGCCGATCGGCCCCGATTGGTGAATGATTCCGTTAAATGAGGTTCTGTTGAGGTAAAGACACTTCAAGGCAGCGTCGTACATCCTTCCTGGAACAAGTTCTTTTTGCGATTTCCACTCGGCAATGGTCAGCGGGATTGACATGACCTTCTCTGCCAGCCACTCCGAGCCATTCTTCGAGAAAACAGTACTCCAAAGGGACGCGATCAACGGATCAGCGTCATTAAGGGCTACGCGATCAATCACACCATCTTCGAGCAGAGCTATTGACACACTGGCCCCGCCACAAAAAGGCTCAATGAAAGTCCGTGGCCGAGTCGTATTGAGCTCCATCGTCTTCTCGATGAAGTCACGAAAGCGAGCTTTGCTCCCTGGATACCTCAATATACTTCTTGTATTAGTTGACACTCTTTGCCGCCCCTATCGACACGCTCCACACATCCTTAATATCGGACCGGCAGGAATACCAGCAAACCGGAAAAGCCATCGCGCGACCATATTCCAATAGTGATATATCTGCAAGATAGCACCCGTACATTGCGAAGAGTGGGCAAGAAACGGGAGTGCCATAGCCGCTATTGACGGCACCACGTTACGCTGCAGGAGAATGCCGCGCCAGCGATCAGTCACTATATCGTGACGGCCGAAGACGGCGGGAGCTGGCTCAACCGCGACATGCCCAACAGTCGCCCCAATGGCCGTTTTCGAGCACTTTGCTAAGACAATTGGAGGACCGCCATGGGCGCAAAGCCGTCAAAATGGCACCGCCCCATTGAGAGCCAGGGTGCCTCATGCCCAGCAACTGTGGGGCCTTCGATGCAAAGGTAACCAACCATGGCCTCGATGCCCGCGCGTGCCGTTTTTGCAAAGGGAGTGCGTATTCAGACTTCCTATTTCTCGTCAGAAAACCACCATGGCCGCATTTAATCCGAATAGTCTTCAGATTCTTTTTCAAACTTATCTCTTTGTCAAAACAGGATGGCTTTCTAAGAAATTTTCGCCCATCAAATTTATATGATTTAAAAATTTCGGACATCTCATTGAGAAAAATTTTCCGAACCGGCAATAGCAATCTTACTAAGAATCATACAACACATCCCACGAATCTAGATGTAACACTTTAATGCGAATTAAAAATTTATCATAATTTTTATCTCATAAATATCTGTAGCAACACGCCGTCAGAAACCTAGCAAAATACGCTTGACTCTGGCCGCAAAGACTCTGAATACTGTCACACGCACCGAATCAAAGGGCTCTACGCAAGTTGAGCCTTAGTGTATAGCGACTGTTTACTTGTAGGCGGCATGCAACACAATGAAACCAGTTCGGAACCCGCTCAATGGAAATAAGACTGCTATACGGTCAAAATTCCAAAGCAAAAAAAATGGCAGAACAATATATTGCGAATCGACTCTTGAGCGTGATTACGCCTACATTATGGAGTTCGATTACGGAATAGGCTCATTTAACGAACAGCCAATGCGATTTACATTCTTCCATGACGGAAGAATGCGGACCTACACTCCGGATTTTCAGGTTACGTTTTGCGATCCGCTACGTATAGAAATCCATGAGGTCAAGAAGCTCGAATACTTGAAGGGGCCTGATGTGGCCGCCAGGCTGGCCGCTGCAAAGCTTTGTATCGAAAGCCAGGGCTATATCTTCAAGACCGTCACTGAAGTGGAAATTCGCAGGCAGCCCAGGCTCCGCAACATTGGCCTGGCCCTGCGCTATCGAGACTGGGATGAAGCAGAACGCCCCGACTTGGACCAGCGCCTGCCCGTAGTAGATACGGCCATCACCCTTCAGGCCCTCACCACCCCTCACCGGTGGCAGAGTGCCCTGCCGTATCTTATTGACGGCCGCCTCCTGGCCGATCTCGACCACCCGCTCTCTGCTGAAACAAAGGTTTGGCGGCCATGACTTCCCCCAAGATGAAACTCGGCAAGCGGCTAAAGTACAGAGGGGTTTTGTATACCGTTGAGCGCAGGCTTGATGTGGAGATCGAACTCCGCAATCCGACGGGGCGCATCGAATATGTGTCCGACGAAAGCCTGCTTAAAGCCCTGTACGAAGAGCAATTGGACCTCAATCCTTCGGATGAGCATGCCGGAGGCCAGGCCACCTCCCCGCTTCGCTTTGAACATCTGTCCGAAAACGACAAGCATAAAATGTTTAGAAATTGGAAAATCGGGCAGGCAATTCTGGCAGCTGAAGAGTTAGGCAAACTTAATCCACAAACAATGAAACAGTTGGCCGCCGCAGTTATAAGCCAAAATGGCTGGCATGATCCCGTCCCGAGCCAATCCTCTCTTTATCGCCTCGCCAGTCAGGCACGGAAGTCTGACGGAGCATCTCTTGCCCTCGCCCCAAATACTCATCGAAAGGGAAACAGAATTCCAAAACTCTCTCCAGAGGTAAAAAAGATCATAGATGACGCTATTAAAGAGAAGTACAAAACAATGAATCGCCTGACCATCCAGGATGTTCACCGAGAAGTACTATACCTTATTAGCAAATACAATGAAGACCCATTACACGAAACGAAACAGCCCCTACCTTCATATTCATCCGTAAAAACGGCAATAAACAATATGAACCAATACGACCTACAAAAATCTCGTTTTGGCAGAGCAAAGGCACGACAACATCACGGCATTTTTGGCCCCGGAATAACGGCGACTAGAACAAATGAAATATGGCAAATTGACCATACGCCAATAAACATACTACTTGTTAATGAGAAATGTCAGTTTATTGGCCAGCCAACCATTACAGTATCTGTCGATGTATATTCAAAAGCTATTACTGGATTCTACATTGGCTTTGAACCGCCAAGCTATCATTCTGTTGCGAGATGTCTGGAGCATGCGATAAGGCCAAAAGATTACATTGAAAATAAATACATTGACGTTAAGTGCAAATGGCCTGTTTTCGGAATTCCAGAGCGCATAATGTGCGACAATGGCCGCGAATTTCATAGCATCGCCTTCGAACAATCCTGCTCAGCACTCGGCATCCATATTGATTATGCGGGGGTACGATCGCCATGGACGAAGGGAATTATTGAAAATGTAATGAAACTTGTTAATCACAGCTTTTCTCACAAGCTATACGGCACAACGTTTAGCAACTACATTGATCGGGGCGACTACAATGCCGCCGATGCGGCGGTCATTGGCTACGATGAGTTCGTCAGCGTTTTCCATAAGTTCGTCGTTGATATAGAGCTTAACGAGCCACACAGAACAACGATGGAAACACCCTTAAGTCGATGGCTGAATGGCACAGAAACTCATCCAATCAGGCCCGCAACAAAAATCGACTCATTGAGGTTTCACCTAAACAAACCAGCAGGAACAAGGAAAGTTCATCATTATGGGATTAGTTTTAAGGGCCTTACTTACTCCTGTAATGGTCTTGAGGCTATCAGGTCGCTGCACCATAAAAAGCACGTCGTCAGTGTAACATATGATCCATCAGCTCTTCGCTCTATATTCGTAACACACCGACAGTTGGCAGAGCCCTTGGAAGTGCCTTGCACCGATCAAGAATATACAAATAACTTATCGGAGTACGCACACAGGATATGCCTAAATTATGTTAGAAAGAATTTTAAGAATGAAATGAATAATTCAAACTTACTAGCAGCAAGACACGACATATCAAGGATTATTGACAGAGATACAAATAAGAAGAGCATCCGCTCCCGCAAGAAGATAGTTCGTTTCGGCAATCATGATGCGGCATCGCACCACGGGCTCAGCCCCACACCGTCCCAGGTGGCCGAGTTGCCCAAGAGTAGAAACGCCCCCACCAATGGTCTGGATGACGATCTCGACATCCCAGACTTAACCACCAGCACTATGCCGACCGGACCTCGCCAAAAATGATGTCCAAAGGCCTCACCTCCCGCCAAATCGCTCGCCTCAGCGTGTTGCACAGTATCCTCGTGGAAACACCCCAGTTTCGCTCTGTCTATGACGCGGCCGAGCGGGCGATGCAGATGAGCGGTATTGCGGCGGAACCGTCCTGCCTGTTGGCTACTGGATTATCCGGCAGCGGCAAGTCGACCATCGCCAAAGCCTTGGTGCATGGCCACCCCGCCATCGAGACCGAGTTCCGCCGGACCATGCCGGTGCTGATGATCGACGTTCCAGCGGCGGCGACGGCCAAGGGCTTGGCCACCAGTCTGCTCGCCGCCATGAAGGACAACAATTACGCAAGGGGCTCGGTCGCGTCTCAGACGGAGCGGATCTACCGGCTTATCCGAGAATGCGAAGTCCGTCTTTTGATCCTCGACGAGTTCCAGCATCTGATCGATGAGGATAAGCGGAAGATAATCCAAACATCTGCCGACTGGCTGAAGTCACTGATTAATATGACGAAGGTTCCGGTTCTATTGCTTGGAATCCACAAGTCCCAGCGGATCTTGGACTACAATGAGCAGTTGCGGCGGCGCTTCTCCCGCATCATCGAATTACACCCCTATGACTGGGGCATTGAGGCGCATCGCAAGGATTTTCGCGGGGTGATCAAGGCCATCGCCTCCCGGCTTCCCTTTGATCAAGCCCCGGATCTGTGGAACCACAGTGCGGCCTTCGCCCTCTACCAGGCGAGTTCCGGCCTGATCGGTCATGCCATCCACGTCATTCGCAAGGCTTCCGAGGCGGCCATTCTGGCGGATGAAACAGTGCTGTCTCCAACTCGCCTGGCCGAGGCCTATGACCAGGTCATCGTCAATCTCCTCCCTCGGGGCTATGCGGCACCTAGGAACAACCCCTTCCTGGACGAGAAGGTGTTGGAGCGCACACCGCTGCAGCCCGGTGCGCTGTCACTGATTAACGATAGCGTGGACACCAAACACCTCCGTCCCCACGACGTTCTGACCACCCGATAGGAGATTGGCAGCGATGGCAGCCCCCTATCCATTGGCGCTACGAAGCGCCCCAAGGCCGGGAGAGAGTCTTCCGGGCCTGCTGATGCGGCTAGCGATGATGAACCATTATGACAGCCCTAATTGGATCACCGAGCATGTCGGGGCCACCTGCCCCACCGTCGCTCTGGCCGAGCGTAACTATGCCAGCCTAGCGGTTCTGGTCGGGCTTCCGGTGGCAACCCTGCGCAATCTGGCCTACCTCCCTGCAGACGGTGACCACGGTGAGGGATTGCACTCATTTCGCGGACATCCGCTTAAGCGCCGCTTTCTTCGCCTCGCCAAGCGGCGGCACTGCCCGTTATGTCTGAAGAAAAGTCAGTATCATCGCGGCATCTGGGATGTGGTGGCGGTGACCGTCTGCCCCCAACATGAACTGGTGCTGCGCGAAGAATGTCCCCATTGCCAGGAATCAACCACCTTTAGCTCCGGTCCGGTCGAACGCTGCCGTAAATGCCAAGAAAGCCTGTGCGACATGAAGCGCCCGGCGCGCGCCACACCCCATGCAATTGCCACCGCGCGTCACATTCATCAGCTGGTCGGAGAAACCACGGATCCGGGGCCAAGCCCGTTTACCGGTCCCCTGGCGACGCTGACCCTCAACGACTTCGTCCAGGTGGTCATGCTGATGGCGGCACGCTTTTCCAACCGCCCGTATTCCACCGGCGATACCGTGGCGGACGACATCGCCATCGACGCATTACACGACGCCGTCGCTAAGGGAGCCACCCTGCTGGAGGATTGGCCGACCAACTTCCGGCGCTACCTGGAATCCGTCCATAAGCTGGAGTCCCGCCCCACCAACGTCATCTCGCAGTTTGGTCCGTTCTACGAAGTGGTGCTGAAGCAGATTCCCGAGGGGCCACTGAGTTTCGTGCGCGAGGCGTTCAAGAGCTATCTCGGCCAAACCTGGAGCGGCTTCGTCGATGGCCGCAATCGCTATGTCCTCCAGGCCGAGCAAAGCTTTCTCACCTTGAAGGAGGCGTCATCGCGCAGTGGCATCGGCGAAAGCCGCCTGCGCCAGTTGATCGAGAGCGGAGACTTAATGGCCGATGAGGTGGTGAGTGGCAGTCGCGCCTTCACCCGCATCAATCCAGCCAGCCTGGACCGGCTGATGGCGGCGAGGGCCGATCTGATCGGCCTGACCGATGCCGCCACCCTGCTGGGGATCAAACGCGCCACCGTGCACGAATTGGTCGAGGCGAAGATCATCAATGCCCCACACCGCCCTTCTGCCGAGGGCAAAGGCTATTGGATGCTCCGGTTCGGGGCGATCGAACACCTGCTCGAAACGATTCAAAACAGACGGCAACCTGCTCCGCCCGGAACCAGACAGATCAGCTTCCACGGGATATGCGCCCTGGCCGGGCGGCACAACATTGCCCTGGCGGATCTGGTGCGAGCCATGGCCGAAGGCGCGCTGACGCCCATCGATGAGACCTCGGACAAGGGCCTCAAAGCCTTTGTCTTCGACCATTCTCAGGTGTTGGCCTGGTGCGATCGCACCCGCAAAACCCACTCTGCGGCGATCACCATCTTGGAAGCGGCGGCCATGCTCGGACTCAAGAAAGGCGTCGTCAGCCACCTGCTGGATTTGGGGCGGATCAAACGGGTACCCAAGGAGCTGCAACGGGGCTTCTATGTGATCGATCCGGCCAGCGTGTCGGCCTTTCACCACGATCACCTGGTGGCGTCACGAATCGCCAAAAGCCTCGGCACCTCGGCAAGCAGCCTGATCACTCTGCTGGGGAAGCATGGGATCGTGCCGATCTGCGGCCCGGAGATGGATGGCAGCCGCCAGTATATCTTCGCCAAATCCGATTTGGAGGGAATCGACCTGGTGGGATTGGTGGCGGATCGGCTCAAACGGGGTCGGACCTGATGGGGCGGGCGCGATGGCCGGGTTGATCGGCAAGGAGGAGGGCAAGATGGCGAAAGCGAAACGGCCCCGGCGGCGCTCTGGGGCGGCGGTGGATGCCATGGTGCAGGCTCAGCTCGAAACCATCTCACCGGAGACCACTGCTGCCTTCTCGGCGGCCATCGCTACCGGGAACACCGCGCCGGACGATGCGGTCTATTCAATCTCGCCGAACCGCAAGACCTCCGGCGATGAGTGAGAACGATCCGGTGGAATGCGTCGGCCCGTTCCTGGTGGTCCGGGATGTGGATGGGGTGCGCCATGCCATTCGCGACACCTGTATCGCTGGACTGCGCGAGGCTGGTGCGGGCGAGGATGGCACCTTGATCGTCACCCGCCAGGGGACGGTATCGGTCCCCTCGGGTTTTGGAGAGGTTCTGCAGCAGCTGGGGCGGATGGGCCGCCACCCGTTCCGGCGGGGATAGGGCGTGGGCGGCGTCAAAGTCTTCGCCGTCCTCCCTGGCGGGCTGACACCCCTGTTTCACGGCGGTTTGATTGGGCCTGGATTACGGGACCAGAGTCAGGACTATGCGAGTTCCGTGAAACGCCTCGAACTCTGTCGCATAACGGGCCTTATGAACGCCACCACCGCCCCATCCGGCTGAATGTCTTCCCGGATATGCCCTACTCTCGTAATGTCACAATGTCGGACTCGGCAAGTGTCCCTTTGGCGGCTTTCTCCAAAAGTTCGTATAAACTACATGCGGCTCCAGACTTTGTTAGATAGTCATCGGCACGCACAAGATCACGATGAACCAATCCATCATCTCGATCGCACATAAAATAATTTACATACCATTCTCCATTTCTCAATTCAGCATCAACAACAGCCACCTCCCTATGTGACGCAATTTCAAATATCTTAACGCTATGTATAGTGGCCAGCACCTCATCCATATACGCAGGCAGTCTTGGCCGCATATAGACTTCTTCTGGAGCAACCGGATTTTCCGAATGGCCGCCATCAGGCTCAATTGGCGCATTCAGCTTCTTATTGTCACGACCACTCATGCCCGCCCAACTCCTTCTCGATGCAATTGGGCAATTCTGATCGACCAGGAATAAGTCGACAACCCCAAATTCCGAGCAAGAACACCCGAATATTTCTGCTGACCACCCCCAGCACCACCCTTCAACCTTCGCCGCTCCAACTCCTGCTTCTGTCCGGCACGCCGGGGCAGCCAGCGTGCCGGACGACTTTCACCGAGCCTCGATTTCGTCAATGAGCGCAAGCATCTGCTGGAGCTGCTTCCTGGCATCTCCCAACTTCTTGACCTTGGCCAAGTCAACACGCCCCGCCATCACCAGTACCGCTTCAAGCACTTCGTCTGAATGGCGCATCAGGTCGATGAGGTTCTCTCCGCTGGGACCATTCTTCGCTGCAAACCAGTTCCTGACGGCACGCGCATTGGCACCCGTCAACGCCACAACCATCTTTACGGCGGCCGTTGTCCCGCCGAATTGACGCCGCAATGCATCTCCAATGGTCAAAGCGAATCCACCGGCTCCCGGCAACGGCTCATCATTTTCAGGAAAAGCTTTTCCCAAATGGGGCCGAATCTTTCGGTGATTCTTGGAAAGCGACATTCACAGATCCTTTCTCGTAACTTCATGTTCTGGAGGACTCGCCGAAGCAAAGTCTGGCCAGTTGTGGTCACGAGAACGGATGGATGACTTGGGCGAATTCCGTGACAGGGAGAAGCGCGAAGGCGGCATCGACGCATCCACAGGCGTTCGCGCCGCCCAGTACGTCCGGATGTCGACCGAGCACCAGCGCTACTCCACCGAAAATCAGGCTGACATCATCGCCCAGTATGCGGCCCGACGAGGCATTGCCATCGTTCGGACCTACGCTGATGAGGGAAAGAGCGGCCTGAGCATCGATGGCCGCGATGCCCTCAAACTTCTGATCCATGATGTCGAGGCGGGAAATACCGACTTTACCACCATCCTGGTTTACGACATCAGCCGCTGGGGCCGCTTCCAGGACGCCGACGAAAGCGCCTACTACGAACATGTCTGCAAACGAGCGGGAATCACCGTCCAGTTCTGTGCTGAGCAATTTGAAAACGACGGCAGCCTGAGCGCCACCATCATCAAAGGGATGAAGCGTGCGATGGCGGGCGAATACAGCCGCGAGCTTTCGGTCAAGGTCTTCACTGGCCAGTGCCGCCTGATCGAACTGGGCTACCGGCAAGGAGGTGCCGCCGGATTCGGATTGCGGCGCATGCTGCTGGACGAACGCGGCTCACCAAAAGGCATTCTAACCCGAGGCGAACACAAGAGCCTGCAGACCGATCGCGTGGTTCTGGTTCCTGGACCGCCCGACGAGGTCGAGATTGTCCAACGGATCTACAGCATGTTCGTTGATGGGAAGAAAACTGAGGGTGAAATCGCCGCAATCTTAAACGCCGAAGGCCTATCGACAGACTACGGACGTCCGTGGACGCGAGGCACCATCCACCAGGTACTGTCCAACGAGAAATACGTCGGCAACAACGTCTTCAACCGCATGTCGTTCAAACTCAAGAAGAAGCGCGTCCACAACGGAGCCGACATATGGATCCGCCGAGATGGAGCCTTCCCCGCCATCGTGCCGATTGAGATGTTCCGAACAGCCGGAGACATCATCGTCGCACGCAGCGTTCGCTATTCCGATGGAGAAATGCTTGACCGCCTGGCAGGCCTCTTGGCGGATCGCGGGGAATTATCCGGGCTTATCATTGACGAGATGGATGGTATGCCTTCCAGCTCTGCCTACCGGAGCCGTTTCGGCAGCCTGTTACGGGCCTACCAGCTTGTCGGCTATGCGCCAGGCAGGGATTACCGCTATGTCGAGATCAACCGCTTTCTGCGGCGGATGCATCCTGACATCGTCGAGCGCGCGATCACCGCCATCGAAGATCTTGGCGGGACTGTTCGACGCGATCTCGAAACAGATCTCCTTGCCATCAATGGAGAGTTTACAGCCTCCATCGTGATCGTCCGCTGCCAAGAGACCCAGGCCGGTGCGCTGCGGTGGAAGATTCGCTTCGATGCAGGGCTTCGACCCGACATCACCGTGGCGATCCGCATGGCTGCTGGTAACCAGGAGATTCTCGATTACTACCTCTTGCCCCGCACGGAAATGATGGGGGCCGATCTTCGACTGAAAGAGGATAACGGCATCTTCTTGGACGCCTTCCGCTTCGACACGCTGGATCGGTTCTTCAAGTTGACTGCCCGATGCAGCATCTGGAGGGCAGCATGACCGAACCTTCCCCGCAAATTCACATGGTGCCGATCGACTCCATCACTGTGCTGAATCCACGGGCTCGCAACAAGCGCGTCTTCAACGAGTTGGTAACCAGTATCGCGCATCTCGGTTTGAAGAAACCGATCACTGTCAGCCTACGAGGGGATGGATCCGGTTATGACCTTGTCTGCGGCCAGGGACGGTTGGAGGCCTTCGTCGCGCTCGGCCAAACCAAGATACCGGCAGTGGTCATCCAAGCGGCAGAGGACGATTGCTTTGTCATGAGCCTGGTCGAAAATCTGGCCCGACGGCAGCATACCCCCCTGGAGCTGATCCGAGAAATCGGCGCACTCAAAGACCGGGGCTACTCGACGACCGAGATCGCGGTGAAGACCGACTTCAGCGCCGAATACATTTACGCCATCTGCTATCTGCTGGAACATGCCGAGAAGCGGCTTCTGGCCGCCGTCGAACGCGGCATCATGCCACACACCATCGCCATGGAAATCGCTCGATCTCAGGACGCCGAGGTCCAGGAAGCTCTGGCTGATGCCTATGAGAACAAGACCCTGCCTGGCAATCAGGTGCTTGCCATACGGAGAATCATCGAAGAGCGTAGACGGAATGGAAAAAACATACAAAGTGTTGGCAGCATCCGATCCAGGAAGCCGGTCACGGCCGATGCACTTGTGCGTGCCTACCGCATCGAAACCGAGCGTCAAAAACTACTGGTCAAGAAGGCAACGCTCGCCCAAAGCCGCCTCCTTTTCGTGGTCAACGCGCTACGGCGTCTGCTCGACGACGAACACTTCGTGACATTGCTGCGGGCGGAGGCGATGCACACCATGCCAAAGCCCCTGGTTGAGCGTCTCGGCGGAGCACGGACCTGAAGATGACGGATCCGGTCAAGACCGCCTTTGAGCAGGCCCTGATCATGCTTCCGATCGAGGGCATTCTGCTGCTTCGGCAGGTGAGCGTCGTGCAGCGAAATTCCACAAAGTACCGCCGGATCGCAAGCTCAATCGCGGAGTGCGGTATCATCGAACCGCCGGTAGTGGCGCGACCAAAGGAACCCGCTGGGCACTACCTGCTCCTCGATGGGCATCTTCGCCTCGCCGCACTGGTTGATAGGGGCGAAACGATGGTCCGCTGCCTCGTCTCCGACGACGATGAAGCATTTACCTACAACAAACGGGTCGCCCGTCTTGCCACCATTCAGGAACACTACATGATCGTGCGCGCCCTGGAACGCGGCGTACCCGAGGAGAAGCTCGCCAAAGCACTCAACGTCGATGTCTCACTGATCTGGCGCAGACGCGCCTTGCTTGACGGAATCTGTCCTGAGGTCGTAGATCTACTAAAGGACAAGTCAGTCAATCCCACCTCCTTCGAGGTGTTGAGAAAGATGAAGCCTCCGCGTCAGATTGAGGCTGCCGAGTTGATGACGGCGGCGGGGAATTTTTCCTCAGCCTATGCAAAGGCGCTGCTCGCCGCGACACGCCAGCACGACCTCGTCCACCCCGACCGCCCCAAGAAGATCGGTGGTATCACCGCCGAACAAATGGCTCGTATGGAACGTGAAATGGAAACGTTGCAACGTGACTTCAAAGCGGTGGAGGCGTCATACGGCGACGATGTCCTTAATCTCGTTATCGCCACCGGATACCTTTCAAAACTGGTGGCCAATCCGGAAATTGCACGTTTTCTAGAAAGCCGCCATCCAGATTTCCTGGACAAGTTCCGGGTCATCATCAATGCCGCATCGCTCGACGACTCGAATTAAGCGCATTTCAGATCAATGAAGGAGCCCCATCCCATCTTTGGAGCGTAGAGCGAGTGGTTCAGGCCCGCCGGCCCGAGGACCGCATCAGAAATCCCAAAAAACCCAAAAATGCCCCCCGTAAAAAACACACTATGCGGCACGACAGCAGCAACATAGGCACCATATATTGCGTGTCGTAGGTTTTTCTCAGCTTATACCCTAATTTTGTAGGCTTTTCCCAGCTTATGGGTAAATTTTCTCGGCTTATGCTGGAATCAGAAAATGCTAAGCCATTGGAATCACGACTTGGCGATTCTCAGCTTATGGGCAAACCTATACCGTTTTGTCGGCAGGCGTCATCGTTGGCGGAAGGCGGCCCATAGATCCTCGATCTCGGTAAAGAGCCCGACCGCCGCATCGCAGGCCTGGTGGACGTCGATGGGCCCCAGACCATCGACCAGCCTCCAGAATCGGGGCCATTGCTGCCCCTCCATCTGGAAGGTGAAAAAACGGCAGGCGTCGAGGGCTTCCGGTGGCAGGCGCCGGATCAGCTGAGGCGCAATCATGGCCCCGCCAAGCGCCGACCCCTCGATGACGTAACGCATGCCCACATAGGCCGCCAGCCCATCGGGACGGCGGCCATTCCAGACCGGGGCCACTTTGGCGGCATCATGGCCCAGCACTTCCAGGTCATGGGCAAGGTCCAGGCTGCGTCTGGCGGGGACGAAATCGTCACCGCCCAGATGGGCGGAAAACACATCCTCCAGTGGGGCATGCAGTGCATAGAGCGCCGACAATGACCGGGCATAGAGCTCGGCCGTAATGGGGCCGCGCACCAGGCAGGCCATGACCTCATGATGGTCGACACGCCGGTGGGACGCCCGAGTGGCATCCCGCAGTTTCTCACGAAGAATCGGTTTGGTGTCCAAGATCCGACCTCTTCATAGCTTGGCTGTTCACGGGCTGAACTCCGAAATCCCCCCGCGAGAGCCGTCATGGTGAACATGGCCTCACCGCCCCCTCAGCGAGGCGTCAGGATGTGATCTGGAAGGTCCCGGCCGAGCTTTCAATCCTAGTCAGCCGGAAAATCGACATCCATTAGGACGATAATGCAGGAATGGGACGCACAGCCCATCCCCGCTTCATTTCACCTTCCGGCCATCAGACGGCCTGCCGCAGCTTTGAGATGGCCGCCACCGCCACCTTGCCGGTGTTGAAAACGTGATCAATGAGCCAATCGCGCAGAAAGGCCATGACCTCCGCCCAGATGTTCGGGCTTGCGCATGTCCAGGACAATATGCTCGTACACCAGACCCTTGACCTTCAGTTGACTGAAGGCGAGTTGGCTTTCTCCAACGACAGCGAAAAAGCCAAGAATAACAGCCAATTCCAATGAGTTGACAGCCGATAACATCCGAATTCGAGGCATAGCCCGTCTCCCGCGCGTCCGCACTTGCAGCCCTGAATTGGTCGCAATCGAAATCAACTGTGGATTGAAGTGTGCCAATCGGATATGCTTTTGTCCAGGACATATTACGCTGAATCCCCTATGCAAATCCGCATCGGGTCGTGAAAGCGGAAAAAGACGCGCTCCATTGCGTCCAGGAGAATGCGGAGGTTGATGTGGTTCTGACCGCCCTACCGGTTCTAGCGGCCTCGCCCGCGACACCGGTTGACGCCATTGAACGTGAAACTGGTCTCTCCAAGGAGGTCATCCGGAAGTGGGAAACCCGCTACGGCTTCCCGCGTCCGCTTCGCGACGAAAACGGCGACCGCCTGTATCCGAACGATCAGGTGTTCCAGCTTCGCCTCATTCGCAGCCTGATCAGTTCGGGGATGCGCCCCCATCAGGTCGTCGGGCGCCCTCAGGCCGAATTGGCGTCGATGGTTCAGGAGGCGCAACCAGCGGATATCTGCATCGACAGCCCGGACGTCCTGACGGTCTTTGACGCGCTGCAAACCCATGATCAGTACAGGCTTCGACAGATCCTGCGCCGCATGCTCAACCGCCAAGGCCTGGCCGATTTCGTGAACACCACCATGGCCAATCTCAATAAGAGAGTGGGGGACTTATGGCTTCAGGGATCTATCCAGGTTTTTGAAGAGCATCTATACACCGGCGTTGCCACCAGTGTGCTGACCGAGGCCATTATCGATCTGGACACCCAGACCAGCAGCCAGACGGCGCTCCTGACCACCGCGCCGGGTGAAATCCATTCTCTCGGCCTGATGATGGCGAACGCCGTGCTGGCGCTCGAGGGCGTTCATTGCCTGTGGCTCGGTCCGCAAATTCCAGTCGATGAGATCGCCATGGCCGCCACGCGTTGCTCGGCCGATATCGTTGCCTTGTCGTTCAGCGCCGCCTTTCCCGGTCGCGACGCCAACGCCTTTCTGCGTCGACTGGCCGCCGCCATGGATGGTTCTTGCGAAATCTGGGCCGGTGGGACCGGGGTCAGTCGCCTACCCCCCATGGCAGGCGTTCGGCTGTTCGGCGACCTGCGCTCGGTGCCCGCCGCACTCACTGGCCTAAGGTCAGGGCTCGCCGCGGGGCCTTGACCAATCCCATCCTGATCTTGCGGTCAGAGCGATATGCCCCTTTTCGTCCAGCGCGAAAAGCCCCTACGGCATGACCTGATCGCGGATGTAACGGGTGTATTGCAGATCATCGTGCAGGACGTGGCGAACCAGCCATTCGGAGATGAAGTAGCCGATCTCCCGCCGCATGATCTGGCGATCCACCGTCCGCATGCGGGCGAGCAGTTGGTCGACTCCGGCGAAAATCGAGGCATGCGCCTGCTGGTGGACCCGCAAACCGGGATATTGGATGAGCCGCATGAACTCCTCCTCGTCCCGAAAATGGGAATGGGTGTAATCCAGAAGATCGGCCAGCACCGCCTCACCACCGGCTTCGTCCTTGTCGTTGGCCGAAGCATCCAAGGTGAGGCGCCCAGCCAGGGCGAACAGGCGACGATGCTGCTCGTCGATCACGTGACATCCGACCGGGGCTAGCTGTTCCGCCCTCCCCAGGATCATTTCTTCGACGACCCTGATCATGTCACCCCCCCGGTACGTTTCCCCCTGACCCTAACGCCTGGATGTTTCGACAATTTTTCACAGGTATTTCGACGCTGCTTCCATGAAAGCTCAGCAGGAAGACTGGAGCCAGCCCTTCGAAACACCACCGAAACACCAGCGTCGAACGTCTGCAACACATGGGTCCTAACGTGTTGACTGGCGGTGCACACAAGAACGGGCCGCGATCCATTTGGGGAGAACGATCATGACGGCCAAGACGATGGTGCGGGCGGAAAGCAGACAGAGCCGCAATGACTGGGTTATCGGCGAGCCCTCCATTGATGACGTGCTGGCCGATGAGATCGTCCACATGGTCATGCGCAGAGACGGCCTGGACCGCCTGGAGAACGCCACCTTCATCCAGTCCGTGGCCGCGCGGATCAACCGGCGGCCCGCGCGTGAATAGCGATTCCCCCGCCCTAAGCACCAAGACCTGTTCGCCGCTCTGGTCGGACCAGATTCCGCTGCAATCGCGGGATATGGTCGCCAACCTGCTCGACGAACTTCCCCTCCGGACCGCCCTGGTGGACTTGGACGGGCGCATCCTTATGGTCAGCCGCCAGTGGCGGGCCCAGTATCCCGACCGGGTGCTTCTGAGCTGGCGGCATCTTTGCCAGGCCAGCGAAAGTCTCGACGCCGTGACCATCAGCGAGGGACTGCGGCAGGTGCTGGCCGGACAGTCTCCGACGTTCCGGCACCTTTATCGGGACGAATTCGGCGTTTGGAACCACTGGCGCACAGCCCGTCTTGCCGAACATGGCGCCTTGGTCTGGGTGGAGACGGCCGGGTTCGAAACCGTGCAGCAACAGGCTGGCGATGCCGAGATAAAGCTGTTCCATCTGCTTTTCGCGGCGGCCCGTCAGCCGATCAGATCGTTGCAGCGCAGTCTTGGCGATCTCGCTTTACACGATATTTCCGCTGACGGTCTCGTCGCCTTGAAAAGGGCGTCGGACGCCGCTGCGGCCATCCGGCTGCTGATCGACGATGGCGCTCCCTTGGACCCGAATGCGCATGTGGCCCTGCCGCCGTCTCCCCCTCGGACGTCACCCGCCATAGGCACCCTGGACGTGCTGGTCATCGACGACGATGAATCTAATCAATTCCTTGCCGCCTCGCAGATCCAGTGCCTGGGCCATTCGAGCCGATGCGCCCGGGGCGTCGAGGAAGGGCTGGAACTGGCCCTGGCCCGCCAGCCGGACATTGTGCTGATGGACATCAACATGCCAAAGATCGACGGGATCGCTGGCCTGAGGCTGTTTCGCCACATCTGGCCCGATCTTCCCATATTCGCATACACGGCCAATTGCGCTCTCGAAGACAGTTCGGTCTACGCCGGGCACGGCTTCGACGGTGTGATGACCAAACCGGTACTCATGGATCAGATGCGGGCGGTCCTGAACCGGCCGCAGCAGAGCGGCATGAGCAAAGCGGAAGACCGGTTCGACGCCGGTTTGCTGAGCAACATCGTCGGGGACCTGGGCGCGGTTCGCGCCCACAAGTTTCTCGAACACTCCCTGGATGGCCTTCGGCAATGCGCCATCGCTCTGGCCCAGAACGCCAATAGCCCTCGAATGCATGCCCACCGCCTCAAGAGCCTCGCGGCGACCTGCGGACTGACCACGCTGCGCAGGCTCGCCGAGGACATCGAGTCCGGCGCCCGCGACCCCGCCAGCCGAGAGTGCAGCGCCCTCCTGAATCATTTGATCGAGGACGGCATCGACCATCTGGCCAGTTGGGCCAGACAATCCGAGGCGCGGGCCGAGCCGTCGACGTTCAGAGGTTAATCCGGTATCCGACCCCTTGCACCGTCAGGATCAGGGTCGGTGTCTTGCGCGAGCGTTCCAGCTTCCCCCGCAGGCGGCTGATCACGATATCGATGCTGCGGGTGGTTTCTGCCAGGTCAAGGTTGCCGTGGGCATCCATAAGCTGTTCGCGGCTCAGAGTCCGGCCGTTTGCAGCGATCAACGCCCTGAGAACGCTGGATTCCGCCGGTGTCAGCGCGATGCGCTCGCCCTGGCGCCCGACCACGAAATGATCCTCGGTCCGCATGACTAGGCCGTCGATCTCCAGCGCGGGCTTGGCCTCGCCGCCCTGAGAGCGCCTCAGGATATTCTGGACCCGGGCCACCAACTCGCGGCCAACGAACGGCTTGGTGATGAAGTCGTCGGCGCCCATCTCCAACCCGACGATACGGTTTTCGCTGTCGTCACGACCCGAAACGATGGCGATGGGAAGCGAGCCCACCGCGCGAAGCCGCCGCAGAACGACCAGTCCGTCCTCATCGGGCAATGACAGGTCGAGGAGAACCATGGCTGGCATCTGGCGGGCCAGAAAATCGAAGGCTTGGCCAGCCGAGGTGACGTGCGTTACCGCGAAACCACCGAGTTCGAGGTAGTCGCTCATCAACTGTCCCAGGGCGAGGTCATCTTCGATGACCAATAAACGCCTTGGACTTCCCATCGCCCGTCTCCCAGTTACATGGTCGATACATTACCGAAAAGGTCGCGGAACGCAACGGGCATAACCTTACCAAGGTATAGGACCCATCCGAATTCAACGCCTTTGAACGCCAAGCCCGTGGGGATACATGACCGACCAACAGACAGCGGTGACGACACCCGCGACAGACCGGCCCAAGCAGGAAACTTGCGCCATGAAATTTCCTCCTGACGCGAAGGAGCCGATTTCATCGGCCATGGGCCACTGTGCGTGGATGAGCGCCCTGGACGCCCTGGACGCCCATATTTGCGTGATGGAACCCGAAGGGCTGATCGTCTTCGTCAATGCGGCATGGAAGCGGTTTGCCGAGGCCAACGGCTACGCGGCGGACGGCCAGGCCGGTATGGGCCGGAACTACCGGCAAATCTGCGCATCCTCGGGAACCTCGGAATCGATCACCATCGCCCGCATGATCGATCAGGTGGCCTCGGGGCAATCGGCCGAACAGACGATTGTCTATCCGTGCCACTCCTCCCAGGAGCGGCGATGGTTCAAACTGCACCTGAGCCGCATCCCCGGCCACGATCTGGTGGTGGCGGCCCATGCCAATGTCAGCGCCATCAAGATTGAAGCGGATCTGGAGCTTGAGGCGGCGCTGTGCGACGAGGCGACGGGCGTATTGTCGCGCCGCGGCATGACGCGGTTCGCAGCGCAGTTGTCCCGCTTCGACACAGCCCCGCCTCTGCTGGCGGTGGTGTCGCTGGAGGACCTGCCAAGGCTCGCCACCCAGTGCGGCCGGCGTCTGGCCAACGAATTTCTCCATCACCTCGCCGCCCGCCTGAAGTCACTCTCCCCGGCGGAGGGGGCCATCAGCCATATCGGCGGTCGGGACCTCGCCATTTTGTTGCCCGTCTCCTCGCTGTCAGGCCAGCCCCTCCCCTGGGCCCGGACATTGACCGAAGAATTGAGCAAGCCGGCCATGCTTCACTCCCGACTGCTGCGCACCAAGGTAAGCTGCGGAATGGCCATCGGCAGTGAAACCGCCTGGGACTTCGATGACTTGCTCGACCGGGCCGATCTTGCCCTTGGCGAGGCCCGGGTGGGGCAAAGTCCAATCGCACTCTACGACAGCGACATGGCCCGCCGGGCACAGCGCAGAAACAAGGTGGAAGCGGAACTTCATCACACCATTGCCAGGAAGCAGCTTAGCCTGGCCTACCAGCCCCAGGTGGATGGCAAGAGCGGGCGCCTGACAGGGGTCGAAGCGCTGTTACGGTGGCATCACCCGGAACTGGGTTTGGTCCCTCCCTCGGAATTCATCCCGATCGCCGAAGCGAGCGGATTGGTGAGTGACCTGGGGCAGTGGGTGCTTGAGACGGCCTGCCGCCAGATCGTTCACTGGCAAGATATTGGCATGAAGACCGTTCCCGTCGCCGTCAACATATCCGGCTGCGATCTGCATGTTTCCGACTTCGGCGCCAACGTCGCCCGCACCGTCGCCGGTTTCGGCCTGAATCCGGCTTCCATCGAACTGGAACTGACCGAGTCAGTGCTGATCTCGGATATCGGCTCGGAGGCCGGGCGCAGCATCGACCGACTGGTCGCCGCCGGATTTCGCTTCGCCATCGACGATTTCGGCACCGGCTACTCGAACATGGCCTATCTGCGGTACCTTCCGCTGCGCAAACTCAAGATCGACCGCAGCTTCATCCAGGATATCGGCGTTGTCCACGAAGCCGACGCCATCACATCCGCCATCGTCCGGGTGGCCGAAGCCCTGTCCATCAAGACGCTTGCCGAGGGGGTGGAATCCATGGAGCAACATCGGGCCCTGATGAGCCTCGGCTGCAGAGAAATGCAGGGTTTCCTGTTCGGAAAGCCCTGCCCACCCGGCTCCATCGCCCATCGCCTGGCCGCCGCGGCATGATGGCCCCGCTCTGCCTGCGAAAGCATGTGCGCCGGAATTGACGATTGCATATTCACCAGCATTGGCGGAGAATCCCACCCCCAGGCAGGTTCGGCGCAGCGTCGCGCTGAATCCAAGACGAGGGAGGGTATCTCATGGGACTGCTGTTCCATGACGGTTTCGGGGTAGCTGATCATCAGACTGCCGAGGAAGTCACCGCCCTTTTGTATTCCAGGCATCCTGAATGGGACGTCAAGTTCGGCCCCAAGGGGCGGAAGGCCTGTGCGGACGACGTCTACAACACGCTGCTCTATCTTGCGACCGCCACCGCGACCGAACGATACGACCTGTTCCGGGAGTATCTGTCCTGGCTGAGAAGACTGCTGGCCCAGATTAACATCGCCCCCCGACATCTGGCCGACATGCTGGTCGCCATGCGCGACGCCCTGGCTGGGCGCGGGATGAACCCGGATTCGCCGGAACTGACTTTCCTTGATGACGGCATATCGGATCTGGCCTCGCTGGGGGCCGAGACGGGAAGCCTGCCTTTTGCCGAAACCCACAGGGCCGATCTGGCCAGCGAGCTGTTCTCTCTCCTCCATCGGGGCGATCGCGGCACCGCCACCACCTCGGTGCTGAACTGGGCCGAGACATTGGGCGTCGAGGGGGTCTACCTCGACGTGATCGAGCCCTGCCTGCAGGAAATCGGCCGCCGCTGGCATGACAACCAGCTGAATGTCGCGGAAGAGCATTTCATGACGGCCTCCATCCAGGTGGTCATGGCGCGCCTCTACCCTCTGGTCTTCCAGGCCTCGCGCATCGGCCGCCGCCTGGTCGCGGTCTGTGCTGAAGGCGAGTTGCACGAGATCGGTATGCGAATGGTCGCCGACCTGTTCGACATCGGCGGATGGGACACGACCTTCCTGGGGGCTGGTGTCCCCGACACGGCGGTGATCCGGACGATTCGAGACAGGGGATGCGATCTGCTGGCCATCTCCGCCAGCCTAGCCATCAACGTGCCCGCCGTAACCCGGCTGGTGAGCGCCCTACGCCTGGACCCGCAATGCAGCCACGTCAAAGTGATGGTTGGCGGCCGCGCCTTCAACCAGTCGCCAGACCTGTGGCGGCGGACGGGAGCGGACGGCTGGGCGGGCGGCGGCCGCGAGGCCCTTCGGACCGGAAACAGGCTCTTCGAAGCGACCGCTGAGCCGGTTTCATGAGCCCACCGGCGACGGGCTTTCTCCTCCGCTGCGCCGATAACGGCAGGGTTCACTCCATCCTCCACGACGGGATGGGTCTCGATGCCGCCATCGTCGGCTTGCCTTTCACGGCGGTCGTGCACTCGGCTGGCGTCCCCAAGGCCCTGGACTTCTTCTCGGGCGTCATGCGCGATGGCGCGCAGTATCTGTGGGAGATCCCCGTCACTCCGGCCGCCGCCACCATGGTGTTCTTGGGCGCCCGCACCGAAGAAGGCGTGCTGATCGCCGCCTGCGCGACCCAGGATGACGTGGGCCGCTTCGTCTCCGACCTGGAACGCATCAATGCCGAGCAGGCATCCATCATCCGCGACCTGTACGCCACCCGCAAGACAGCCGCAACACCCACGGCGGTCGGCCTGGATGACTTCATTCGCCTGAACAATGACCTCACCAACGCCCAGCGGGATCTCGCCAGCAAGAATGCCGAATTGGCCCGTTCCGTCGAATGGCGAAACCTGATCCTCGGCATGGCGGCGCATGATCTGCGCAATCCTTTGAACACCATCGGGGGGTTCGCCGAGCTTCTGCAAGAGCGGATTGGCGAGACCCTTCCCGTCATGGAAGCCCGCGCCCTCGACCATATCCGCCAGGCAAGCGGCTACATGCTGCGCATCATCGAGGACTTTTTGGATTTCTCGCGCATTGAAACCGGCCACTTCACCTTGGAATCCGAGCCCGTGGACATTTTGTCCTTGGCGATCGAGGTGGCGGAACGGATCACCTCTTTCGCGGATGAACATGCCGTTTCCGTCCAGGTCAAAGCTCCCGCGCCCATCCCCATTGTTCCGGCGGATAGAAACCGGCTGGCCCAGGTACTCTCCAATCTGATCGGCAATGCCGTCAAATTCGCACCCAATGGCAGCATTGTAACGGTGAGCATCGTCTTCCATGAGCCCAGCGATACTGTGTCGGTGCGCGTGCAGGACCAGGGCCCGGGAATTCCGGCCCTTGAGCGGGACAAGCTTTTCAGACCGTTTTCGCGCACATCGGCACAGTCGGTCACCGGCGAACCTGGGACCGGCCTTGGTCTGGCCATATGCAAGTCGGTGATCGACGCTCACGGAGGAAAGATCGGACTGGACGGCACGGTCACCGACGGGGCGGCATTTGTTTTCGAGCTACCGGCCTCGCGCCGTCCGAAATTGGCCTAAGTCCAGGCCTCTACCGCCTATTCCGCCAGCAACGCGACCGAGGAGAGGTTGCGCTCATGGGGATCCGGCATTAAGCCGCCCCAAGAAGTTTTGCCCGCGTCTTGGCGAACATCTTCTCGATGAAATTGGCGATGACGGCGGGCGGGCTGTAGAACTGCCCGGAATTGAGGTTTGATGGCAGCCACCGGCCCAGACCGGCGACTGCCATGCCCCTTGTGATCAGGCCGCGTCCTTGGCGCTGGTCCATTTGACGAAGACCGTGAGCGAAGCCGCATAGACTTCGGCCATGACCACATCTCCGGCCGCCACGGCGGCGGCGCGCAGGGCCTCCACATCGTCTTCCATCTGCTTGACTTCGGCCATCAGACCCGCGGCCTTCAGCTCGTGCTTGTCGAGATCGAAAAAGCCGTTGGTCCGGACCCGGGCCTGGGCCTGACGTTCGGCGCTATTGGCGCCCTTGCCCGCCTTGAGGAGATAGTTGAGAAGGGTTTCGGCTTTGCTCATGTCTGTCTCCTAGGGGGCGTCTCCGTCCAGTTCAGACGGCACCCGCATACGGCACAACGTGATTGTGATACCGCCAGGAATCAAACTACACCGCAATATACTCAGCGCGCCAAACAATAATAAAAAATCGCGCCGATTGATGCGTTTCATTCATTTTGTCATTTACTCTACAATATTTTTATTCATTCACAATTAATGTTGGTTTCCTGACAATTCAAATATTATTGATGGCGCGCATTGGCGGGCCGTATGGCGGATCCGGTTCCCCGGGGCTCGACTCCGACAGCGATTTTCCGCATCATCGGTCCGCCGCAACCATCCCTTGGGGGGAAGAGATCATGGCCGATGAAAATTTGAGTCCCGGCAACATCGCCAAGGCCCTGGGCGTATCTGACGGCAAGGTGAAAAAGGCCATCAAGGATCTGGGCCTGGAACCCGCCGCCAAGCGCGGCGTTTGTAGCTTCTACGCCCCCGATCAGGTGGCCAAGATCAAGGCGGCCGTGGGGGCTTGAGCCCCGTGACGCCTTCCGCCGCCGACTGGACCCGCTCGGTCCCGGATCTGGCTGGCCTGGACCAGGCGGCCCGCGACCGGCTGCGCGCGCTGTGCCGTACCGCCAGCCTCCCCGCCGGGACCAGGGTGTTCGGCGAGGGCAGCCCCTGCCAGGCCTATCTGATCTTGCTGTCGGGCGAGGTCCGCGTGCAGAAGGTGGCGGAATCAGGGCGCGAGATCGTGCTGTACCGGGTGGCGGCGGGGGAAACCTGCATCGTCACCACCGCCTGCCTGATGAGCGGCGTGGATTACGATGCCGAGGGCATCGCCGACAGCGACATCACGGCCCAGATCCTTCCGGCCTCGGGCTTTCGGGAATTGCTGGGCCGGTCCGAGCCCTTCCGCGATTTCGTGTTCCGCGCTTATGGCTCGCGCATTTCCGGCCTGTTGATGCTGATCGACGAGGTGGCGTTCGGACGCATGGACCGCCGCCTCGCCGCCTGCCTGCTGGCGCGGGCCAAGGGCAGCGGTCAGGTCGCCGCCACCCATCAGGATCTGGCCCTGGAACTGGGCAGCGCCCGCGAAGTGGTCAGCCGCCTGCTCAAGGATTTCGAGCGCCGGGGCTGGGTCGTCCTGTCGCGGGGCAGCGTGGCGCTCACCGATTGCGCCGCCTTGGCCGAAATCCAGCAAACTGTGTGACTAGGTCACCGACAGACCGCCCCCTCCACGCCTATGTTCGGCCCATCTTCGGATCACCGAACCAGCACGGAGTGGAAATCATGAACAAGAATGTCGGCGGTATCGACCGCATCCTGCGCATCGTTGTCGGTCTGGCCCTGATCGGCCTCACCCTGACCGGCATCATCGGCCTGTGGGGCTGGATCGGCGTCGTGCCGTTGGCCACCGCCGCCATCGGCTGGTGCCCGGCCTATCTGCCGTTCGGCATCAAGACCTGCAAGATGGGCTGAAGCGCTTCTTGAATCGACTCGGTCTGTCACCCCGCGCGGAGAGAAGGAACTGCGCCAGCACATTTGGCGCAGGTTCTGAAAGGCCGTGCCGGGATGACGGACCGGAAGGACATATGCAACTTCCGCCCTTCGGCTCCCGTCGGCGGCATTGTCGGCTTTTCATAAATATTCCAGACCGCGTCTGAGAATTGTCAATGCGGGCAGGGTCCGCCGCCCCATAGGCTTTGTGCGCTAATCACAGCGAAAGAGCCTCCATGTCCATGCTCGGCAAGACGCCACAGCCGTCCCCGGCCTGCCCCGCCACTCCCGCCTATGCCGCCTCGGCCAAGATCCACCCCAGAGGGGTCAAGGGGCGTTACCGCAGCATCAAATGGTGGGCCAGCGTCTTGCTGCTGGCCTATTGGCATCTGGCCCCGCTCATCCGCTGGGATCGCGGCCCCGGCGCGCCCGGTCAGGCCATTCTGGCCGATATGGCCGGGCGGCGCGGCTATTTCTTCTTCATCGAGATCTGGCCGCAGGAAGTCTATTTCCTGACCGGCCTGCTGTTCTTCGCCGCCATCGCGCTGTTCATGATGACCTCCCTGGTGGGGCGTGTCTGGTGCGGCTTCCTGTGCTGGCAGACCGTCTACACCGATCTGTTCGTGGCGGTGGAACGGCTGGTGATCGGCGAGCGCAACCAGCGAATCGCCTTCGACCGCGCCCCGCTTAGCGCCGGAAAGCTGGCCCGAAAGGCCCTGGTCAACGCCATCTGGCTGTCCATCGCGGCGGCCTGCGGCATCGGCTTCACCTTGTATTTCGGCGACGCCTTCGAGATGTTGCGCGACATCTTCAGCGGAGAAGCCAGCACCGCCACTTATGGGGCCATCGCCGTGGTGGGCGGGATGTGCTTCCTGCTGGCCGGATATGCCCGCGAGCAGGTGTGCATCTATATGTGCCCCTATGCCCGCTTCCAGTCGGCCATGTTCGATGAGCATTCGCTGATCATTTCCTACGAGGCCTGGCGGGGCGAGACGCGCGGACCGGCTCCGGCCAGCCGCGACTTCACCGGGCGCGGCCATTGCGTCGACTGCCTGGCCTGCGTTCAGGCCTGCCCCACAGGCATCGACATTCGCAACGGCAATCAGTTGGCCTGTATCGGCTGCGGGCTGTGCATCGACGCCTGCAATCAGGTCATGGACCGTTTCAAGCTGCCCCACGGCCTGGTTTCCTATGATTCCTCGGCCAATCTGGCGGCGCGCGGCGAAGGACGTGAAGGCGGCCTGCGCCTGATCCGGCCGCGTACCTTGGCCTATGGCGGTATCCTGACCCTGGTGGCTTCGGTCATGCTGTTCCGGCTGGTGACGCGGCCCGATGTGGACGTCAACGTCTTGCACGAGCGCGCACCGCTTTTCGTGCAGATGTCCGACGGCTCCATCCGCAATGGCTATGTTTACAAGATCCTCAACATGAAGGCGCAAGACCGCACATTCAAACTGCGCCTCGCGGGGGTCGAAGGCGCCACCATTTCGGTGGTGGGCGGTGAAGATTCCGTGGCCGAGGCCGAAATGCAGGTGCCACGCGATTCCGTGGGCTCGTTCCGCCTCTACGTCACCATTCCCGCCGACAAGATCGTGTCCAAGAGCATGCCGGTGAGCTTCCAACTGACCGCGCCCGACCGTGAAGTGAAGACGGAAACCCTGTTCGCCGGGCCCGAGAAGTAATCATCCCTCGCCCGCGATGGCATCAAGGGCGGCGAGATCGCGCTGAAACAGGTTCTGCGCGATCTCGGTGACCACGCCCAATCTCTTGAACTCGGCCACCACCCGGCTGGCGGTTTCCGGGGTGATGCCCAACAGGGCGCCCAGATCCTCGCGCCCGAACAGGCGGCACTGGGGCGCCGCCTCGGGGGCCAGCAGACGGAACAGCCGCGCCACGCGCTGGCGCGCGCTGCCAGTGGAAAGCTCGCGGGTGCATTCGTGGGACCGCTGGACCGCGTCGTGCCACTTCTTCATCAACTGGCGGTGCAGCTTTGGCGAAAGGCGACTCACCACGTCGCGCGGAATGCGGCAAACCTTGGCCGGAGACAGGGCCACCGCCGCATGCTCGTAGCTGTCGGCCACCGTGGCTTCCAGCCCGGCCACGTCGCCCTGGCCCAGCAGGCTGACGATGCGGTGATTGCCGTCGGGAAGATACTGTTCCAGCTTGAACAGTCCCTCCCTGACCGTGAAAACATGCCCGGCCTCCTGGCCCGGCTGGTATAGGGCGGCCCCGGCTGGCAGGCGGATATCCTCGATGGGCAGATGAACGACGCCGAAATCCTCGTTCTTGAGGTCGGCGAACAACACCAGGTCGCGGATGGAGCATTGCTCGCACGAGGCCAGCCCGCGCCAGGCCGCCTCGATCTCGTGGTCACGCATGAAGGGTCTGGCCCCAATCCGAGAAAGGCGGGCAGGATAGCCCTGCACGGCCTCCCGGAGGAATAGGCCTTATTATCCGTTCTTCGCACCCAATCGGGCCACGCCCAGCAATCCCGCGATGAATCCCGCGACGAACAGCAGCGCCACCGGATATTGCACCGAGACCGCCAGGGCGGGCGCCGGACACAATCCGGCCAGGCCCCAGCCCGCGCCAAAGAGGGTGGCCCCCGCCAGCAGGCGGGGATCGATGCGCGACGGAGGGAAAGCGGGCATCTCCGCGCCGGTCAGGGTCCGGCCGCGATGGCGCAGCAGCCACTGCCCCACAAAGGCCATGGCCACCGCCCCGCCCATGGTAGCAGTCAGCCGAGGGTCCCAATGCCCGAAGAAATCCAGAAAGCCCACGACCTTGGCCGGGTCCGTCATGCCCGACAGGGCCAGACCGGCGCCGAACACCACGCCGATCAGCAGAAAGACAAGGACGCGGCTCATCACGCGGGGACTCCCACCAGGGTGACCATGACGGCGCCGACCGCGATGAACAAAATGGTGGCGACCAGGGAACGGGGCGACAGTCGCGCGATGCCGCAGACCGAATGGCCACTGGTGCAGCCATTGGCCAGGCCAGCGCCCACTCCCACCAGAAGACCGGCCAAGGCCAGCCTGGGGGCCGAGGCGAAGGAGACAGGGGCACCGCCCCCGGTCAAGACCTGGACCAACAAGGCCCCCAGGGGCAACCCGATCACGAAGGCCACCGCCTCCATCTTCCCGGCCAGGGCATTGCGCACCAGACCGCTGACCCCGGCCACCCGGCCATAGGTCAGCATCAGCCCGGCCGCCGCCAGCCCGATCAGCAGCCCGCCCGCCAGGGCAAGGCCCCAATCCATGGGCGAGAGCGCCACCATTACTCGGCGGCCTGCTTCTTGGCGGCAAACTGGTCATAGGCCTCCAACGCCAGGGCGCCGTACATCAGCGACGGTCCGCCGCCCATATAGACCGACATGGCGATGGTCTCCATCACCTCGTCGCGGGTGCCGCCCAGATCGACCACCGCCTTGGCGTGGAAGGCAAGACAGCCGTCGCAGCGCGCCGCGATGCCCAGGGACAGGGCGATCAGCTCCTTGGTCTTGCCGTCCAGCGCCCCGTCGGCGGTGGCCGCCTTGGCCATGGCGGAAAAGCCCTTCATCACCTCGGGCACCCCGCCACGCACCTGGCCCACCATCTTGGACAAGCCGTTGGCCAGTTCGTTCCAATCCTTGAGCATCACGCACCTCGTCCTTTGGAATCATCACAATATGTTAGATTGCTCTAATATATCGTGATGCCGCCAGGATTCAAGGCCAGCCCGCGCAGTTTCCCCCGCGTGGAGCGCATGCGGGCATGCTCGAAGTGAATTGAATCAGGACGGCGTGGCGCCTACCACCTGATTGCGTCCGCCATCCTTGGCGGCGTAGAGCATTTTATCGGCCCGCCCGATCAGATCCTCGAAGGACTTGTCCTTGGGATCGAGTGTCGCAACCCCGATGCTGACCGTAAAGCCGACCATTTCCGAGCAATCGCTGACAGCCTTGGCGGTGTCCTGGACGGCGGCCCTCAGACGCTCGGCAATGACCAGCGCTCCGGCCATTTCCGTTTCCGGCAAAATCACGGCGAATTCCTCGCCTCCAAAGCGGCCGACCTTATCCTGATCCCGGATGATCCCGGTTATGGCTGTGGTCAGAGCCTGGATGGCCCGGTCGCCGGTGGGATGGCCCCAGGTGTCGTTGATCGCCTTGAACCGGTCGATATCCACCATCAACAAGGCGAGATGAGCGCCGTAGCGCCGGGCACGGGAAAACTCGTGCAGCCCGGTCTCCACCAGTTGCCGCCGGTTGGCGACCCCCGTCAACATGTCGGTGGTCGCCAGTTTGCGCATTTCCTCACGCTGATGCAGCGCGGTCAGATGGGCGCGCAACACCAGCAAAGACAGCGCGACCAGGAGCGCGAAGCCGCCGCCCAGCTGCCATGCCCGCCGCCTCCATTCCCGCAGCACGCCCTGCTTGTCGAAGCCGACGATGATCAGCACCGGAATATCTTCGATCTTGCTGATGCCGAAGATGCGTTCGCGCCCGTCCAGGGGGGAAACGGCTATGAAGGTGGCGCTGGAGCGCGTCTCGCCGAAGTTGGGCTGATCGGCCGGAGGCGGCGCGGGCTTGCCGATGGCTTCGGGTAGGGGCGGGTTGCGGGCCAGCAGGGTCGCCTCTGTGTCCACCACGGCCAGGACGTCATGCTCGGCGATGTCAAAGCTGCCGATCCATTTCTGGGCGAAGTCGAGATCGATGGCCGCCAGCGCGCCGCCAAGCAGGCGCCCTTCCGGGGAAACGCGGTGACGGGAGACCAAGATCACCGGCCTGTGACTGGCCGATTTCTCGGCAGGCACATATTGGACATAGGCCTTGTCCTCGACCTGCGCATTGCGCTCCTCGCAAGCCTTCTGCTTGCTCTTGAACCCGATCAAACGGGTGTCCGCCGCAGCAAGAAAGACGCAATCGGCTCCGTAAACCGAGATGCCGGCGATACCGGGAACGGTCGCCGTCTTTTGCGCCAGCCAGACCGAAAGGCGGGTGGCATGCTCGGAACTGCGGGCGGCAGCCGCCACCTCCGCCTCCCCCACTTTGCCGTTGATGTCGCGCAAAACATAATCGGTGGACAAGATGGTGGTGCCAAACCACTGACTCATGAACTGGCTTTTCTGGACGGCGAGACTGGCCCTGTCGGCGATGATGCCGTTTCGCCCATCGGCAAGGTCAAGCGCCAGCACCACGGCGACCACCGCAAACGCAAGTATCCCGGCGCAGCAAATCCCCAGCGCGCTCCTGGGGAGGCGTGTTCCGCTCGCGTGCTTCACCGCCGCTTCAATGCCCGGACGGACGGGCCGGAGGACGGGCGGCGGGTGGAGGCGGAGCACCAGTCGGCGGGCGGCGGGCGGGACCTTCGTCGGCCTCTTCGTCGGGCACTTTCTGGCGGATCACGAAGCCCTGAAGGGCCCAGCCGATTACGTAGAAGGTTCCCACGAAGAACCACAGCCCCGACAGGGCGAAGATCACCGCCCGGTGCAAGGCGTCGTCACCGGCGCCGAATGTGCCCATGGCCCACATCATGGGGGAAGCGAACAATACGGCCACCGCCCCGGCCAGCCCCAGACGGGTCCAGCCCGTGGAACGAATATAAGAAATTCTATAGGTCGACATCGCCTTACGCTCCTCCCCCGGCCCATACCCCATGGGATGCGTGGGTGATTCTGGACGTTCCCCGAAAGATCCGCAACCCGCCTTGTGAAGAGGAATCCCGTGATTATTCGAATAATCCCGTGACATAGTGTGTCGGCAACAGCTATTTTTTCCGTGTTCAGCCAGTCTGGCTGACATTTCTGAATTTCGTTGCGGACGAGGACCAGAATGGTCTCCAGTCGGGAAAATTTTGAAGTCCAGGTCAGCAAGGGCGGCCGCTGGGCGACCGAAACGGTCGTGCCCAAGGAAGTGGAGGCGCGGGCGCTCGCCAAGAAATTCCTCGCCGACAAGAAGTGCGAGGGGGCTCGGATCGTCCGCAACTGGATGCGCTCCGACGGCACCATGGACGAGACCGAGATCTTCGCCCAGACCCGCTCGGTCAACGATGACGGCCCGGTGCGCATCTCCCAGATCGACGACGTCCCGGAGAAATGCGAGACCCCGGACGAGTTCATGGGAACCGCAGGGCGCAGCACGGTCAACCGCATCTTCCGCAGCTATCTCGACAAGGCGATCCTGACGCCCACCGAGTTGATGCACAATTACAAGGAATTGAAGCGGCTTCAGGAAAAGGACTCCCTGGTGCCGTCGGCCGTCGATCGCGTATCCCTGTTACAGACCAAGGATACCGACCAGGATTCCAAGTCGCGCAGCCAGGAAATCTTCAAATCCATCGACGACATTTCGGCGCGCGCCAAGCGGGTCGAGAATATCGAACTTCCAAAGCTGGAAGGCCGCTTTTCCGACGCCATCCGCGCCATCCGGACCAAAGCCAGCGGCGAGGACGTCGATTATCTGGCCATGGTGCTGCTGTCGCGCGACCTGATCAATGCGCGGTCCTGGGTGGGCAAGCTGGAGTTTCTTTGCAAGCTGGCCATCGACGACAGCGACCCCCACGCGGTGGAAATGCTCGACGGTGTCATCGCCGATGTCCTGGGCTCCAATGTGGTCCAGGAGATCCTGGGCTGGCAGCCGGGCTTAGGCGCCGCCATCTGCCGCATGTTCGATCTGGCCGATGGCAAGTTCCCCACCGAAAAGAGCGAGGCTGGCGAATCCGCCGAGATCCTCAACCGCCTGTTCGCCGAAAAGAAACTGCCCATCAGCCGCGCCTGTCTGCTGGACCGGGCCCATCGCCAGATCAAGTCGCCCAACCCGCTGATGCGCAGCGAAAGCGGCAAGGAACTGGAGGAACTGAAGAAGCTGGTGGAACGCACCATGACGCCCACCGGCTTCATCTCGGGTCCCGAGACCGCCGAGGCGCTGACCATCCGCTATTCCCGCCAGATCGAGCAGGGCGGCGCGCCGGGGCGCAAGGCCACCGTCAACGGCCTGTTCCGCATGTTGCCCGATCGCGGTCTGGGCCTGGTCTATATCTGCAATCTGGCCGCCACCCCCTGGGGGGCCGAGGCCATCGCCGACATCGCCGAACTGGTGGATTACTGCCTCTCGGCCCGCCATCTGGGCGATTTCTGCGTCCGCTCTCTTCCGCCTAAGGAAAAGATGCTGCGCGCCACCCTGGCCCACAAGACAGCCGCCGCCACAACGGCCCTGCCGCCTGCGGTGCGCGAGAAAATCTGCGCCTTCATCGACACCATGCTGGAGGCCTATCTGGTCACCGAGCAGATCGTCGAGAAGCTGGACCACCAGGATTCCCATCTGCGCGACCGCGCCGTTCGCCTGGTGCAGTTCTGCGCCGCTGGCGTCCTGCCCGAGGGCAAGGCCATGAACCGCGCCCGCCAGCGCATCCTGGCCCTGTTGCGCCAGCCCAATTTCGACGCCCATTTCATCGACGGCTTCACCGATGCCGAGCGGGCCCAGAAGGCACTGCGCGACTTCCACATCCTGCTGGTCAAGGCCGGTTTCGGCGGTTAGAGCGTTCAGCTTCCTCGGCTGTAAGGGCCACGCCCAGACGCTGTGGTTTTCCAGTATCCACTGGCGCCGAGGTCACCACGAAGGCACGAAGGCGTAAAGGACCACGAAGGATTCTTCGCCTGCCTTCGTATCTTCGTGCCTTCGTGGTGAATCCGGCTGATGCCGTTTCCAGGCCGGGCGGGCGGATCAATCCTCTTCCGGACCGGAATGAGGGCCATGTAGCGGTTTGGCGCAATGCGGGCAGAGATGGCCCGTCTCCACCGATTGGCGCAGGATCAGCGAAGCCTCTTCCTCGGAGAGCTGCAAGCCGCGCCGGGTGCGCTCCAGCAGGCGGCGCTCCGTTCGGTTGATGCCGCCGCCGTCCTCCAGCGCCTTTTCCACCGCCTCGCGGTACTCCTCGCGCCGGATGCGCATCTGCTCGGAAAAACCGGACGCCAGAACACCGGCAGGCAAGGCGATCATGCCCACGCCCAAAATAGCGGTCAAAGCGCCCAGCATGCGGCCCAGGGGCGTGATGGGCACCATGTCGCCGTATCCAAGCGTGGTCAGCGTCACCACCGCCCACCACATGGAGGTCGGAATATCGCTGAACACATGGGGCTGAGCGCGATGCTCGAACAAATAGATCAGGCTCGACGTCAGGACCAGAATCACCATCATGACGAACAGCACGGCGCCGATGGAGCGGGCCTCCTGCCGCGCCACGGCGCCCATGACGTTCATGGCCATGGAATAGCGGCCCAGCTTGAAGACCCGCAGCACGCGCAGAACCCGGATGGCGCGCAGGTCGATCTCGACGACGATGCCCAGAAAGAACGGCAGGACCGACAGAAGATCGACGATGGCCATGGGCGACACCGCCCAGCGCAGCCGCCCCCAGACCGGGTGGTGGAACCGGGAATCGTCCAGTTCCACCGCCGTCCACAGACGCAGCGCGTATTCCAGGCTGAAAATGGCCACCGAGGCCAGATCGAAGACATGGAAGACCGGCCCGTGGGCGATGGACAGATGCTCGATGGATTCCAGAACCACCGCCGCCACATTCAGAACGATCAGAGCGATGAGAAAGGCATCCACCACCTTGACCAGCAGGTCGGAATGGCCCTCGCCGCCCAGCATGTGGTAGACCGTGCGCCGCAAGGTCCGCCTGCGCCGCACATGCCGGTGGCCCGGATGCGGATGCACCGGATGCGGGCGGGGCGGCTGCGGATGGGCGGAATGGCTTGGGGTCACAAATCGGCCGATGTCAAAGACGTTAATTTGCGCCACCATATCCGACCGGCCCCGGTCAGGGGAAGGGGCGGACGGCACCTGAATTCGGTAGCGCCCATCACGGGCATTACTTTAGTGTATAATAATATAATTGAGCGGGAGAGGCCATGAGCACGGCCAAGTCGGATACGAAGCCAGGACGGGTGTTTCTGATCGGGGCGGGACCGGGAGATCCCGACCTGCTGACCGTCAAGGCGCTACGTATGATTCAAGGGGCGGGGCTGGTGGTCTATGACCGACTGGTCAGTCAAGAGATCATGGACCTGATTCCGGCTTCGGCCGAGCGCATCTATGCGGGCAAGGCCCTGGGCAATCATCATCTGGTCCAAGACGAGATCAACGATCTGCTGCTCGGTCTGGCGCTTTCGGGCCGCGACGTGGTGCGCCTCAAGGGCGGCGATCCCTTCGTCTTCGGACGCGGCAGCGAGGAAGCCCTGTTCCTGGCCCGCCACGGCATCGGCTTCGAAGTGGTGCCTGGCATCAGCGCCGCCGCGGGCTGTTCCACCTATGCCGGTATTCCGCTCACCCATCGCGGGCTGGCCACCGGGGTGCGTTTCGTCACCGGGCATCTGCGCGAGGACCGCAGCCTGGACCTGGATTGGCCCAAACTGGCCGACCCCGACATCACCCTGGCCGTCTATATGGGACTGCAGGCCCTGCCCGAGATTTCGTCGCGCCTGATCGCCGCCGGTCTGCCGGGCGACACCCCCGCCGCGGCGGTCGAAAGAGGCACCACGCCCCGCCAGCGCCGGGTGATCGGCACGCTGACCACCCTGCTGGACCTGACCCGCGCCGCCGGATTACAGGCCCCCACCCTGCTGATCATCGGGCGGGTGGTCAGTCTGGCCGACGAGTTGGACTGGTTCAGCAAACATGCTTGAAAGCTCCGCCCTGATCCTGGTGGGACACGGTTCGGGCAACTACCCCGATGCAGCCAAGCCCATCCAGGTGCTGGCGGAGTCCATCCGTGGGCGCGGGCTGTTCGCCGAAGTTGCGGCGGTCTTTATGAAGCAGAACCCACCCCTCTCGGCGGCCCTGTCCCTGGTGAGCGCCCAAACGGTCTATGTGATCCCGGTCTTCGCCGGACGCGGCTATTACACCGGTACCCTGATCCCGCGCGAAATAGGACTGACCGGTCAGGTAACGCAGATCGGCAACCGCCGGGTGATCTATAACGAACCGGCGGGAACCCATCCCCGCCTGCCCGGTCTGCTGGCCTGCCGCGCCGATGGGGTGGCGCGCGCCTGCGGCTGGGCGCCGACCAAGAGCAGCCTGCTGCTTATCGCCCATGGCTCGGCCCGGCCGGGGGGCGCGGGCGAGACTCCGCGCGCCATCGCCGCCGCGCTGGGCGCCATGAACCATTTCGCCGAGGTGGAACTGGGCTTTCTCGAGCAGGAGCCCTTCGCCCAAACCTGGCCGGAGATGATCAAGGGAGACCGCGTGGTCGCCCTGCCCCTGCTGGTCGCCCAGGGCATGCATGCCGGGCGCGACATCCCGCCCCTGTTCGGACTGAAACAGGGCGAGACCGGCCCGGTGGAAAGCCGTGGCCGCCAGGTGACGCTCGCCACCGGACTGGGCGCCGAGCCTGAACTGGAAGAGATTATTCTCGATCTGGTCAGGGGCTCGCCTTAACCCACACCTCCATCACCGCCATCATCTCGCCTACCGTCTTCTCGTCCAGATCGACGATGGTGAAGCGGGCGCGGCCTTCCTTGATGCGCATGCGTAAGATCCGCAGGCCACTTTCGTGATCCACGGCGGAAAAGCTGATCTCGCGGCTCCAGGGGGCGGCCAGGCTGGCCAGCGGAGTCACGGTTTCCTTGGCGAATTGGGGATCGTCGGTGGTCATGAAATCCTCTCATGGTAGCGCGCGCGGTAGAGCAGACGAGGAAGGGCGGGATCGTCCTTGAAGGGCTCGCGGGTGTGCAGCGGGTTGTTGGAGACCAGCCCCTGGCCGGGCTCCAGCACATGTTTGAAGATATGGGGCGAGGGGCCGTCCAGCAGGCGCCGGATGGCATCGGCGGCCGGGGCTGCGGCCTCGGACCAGATGACGTTGCGGGCGCGCGCCGTATAGCGCATGTGCAAGGTCCCATCGGCATTGATCGAGAAGACCGGCCCCACCGTGGCCGGGCGGGCAAGCCCCTCCTCGTCATTGCCGGGAATGGTCATGGCGTCGGGTTCCATTAGCGCCCGGATCATGTCGGGGCTCTCGTCCCGGAGCTGGATATAGAGCATCTCGTGATCCATCAGCCGGTTGGCCCCGCCCTCGGCGGCACGTCCGGCACAATGGAGCAGCAAGGCCCGCACGGTGCGTTCCGGCGGATTGTAATAGCCGTCGGTGTGCCAGGTGATGGGGCGCTCGGTATAGGGGATATAGCGCGACCGCGTTCCCTCCCGATGGACCGATAGCGGCGTGATGCCGTCATCATCGGCCAAGGCATTGGCATCCAGGGATGCCAGCCCCAGCCGCGTGGCCAGGGCTTTAAGCGCCTGCTTGTCATCGCGCTGGCGCCTTTGCCGCTCGGCATAGACCGCCATGTTGCAACGCCCCAGCCGGGCCAGAAGTGCAGCATGCTCGGCCTCGGTCAGGGCTGCGATATCGCCCACCTCGACCACCAGATCGGCCACGCATTGGGGCGCACCGGCCATCTTTTCAGCCCGCCAACGTTGATAGTCCAGCCCATCGTCGAGTTGGAAATAGCTTGGAATCATTGGAAATTTCCCTCCCCCATTATTTTCATGCGAATTCTCTAAAGAATCCACTTGGATCGACGGCATTCGAAATATTATGATCATCGAATGTAATGGGCTGCACAGAACGGCCCAACGAATCAGGAGAGGTCCGGGAGCAACGCTTCCCAACGGATCGACGGAATTATCCAGCGTATTGCCGCGCCGTTCTGGCGTGCGTGCGAACGCGTAGTGACGACGGTGAGGGAGCGAAAACGCAATGTCGAAGAAGATGCCGCCGACCCCCATGCTCGACCAGTTGGAAAGCGGTCCCTGGCCCAGCTTCGTGACCGGCTTGAAGCGTCTGGCCGAGGACGGGGACAAGCCCAGCGCCAAGATCATGCAGGGCCTGCTGGGCCAGTTGGAGCACAGCTACCAGACCCGCAAGGGCTATTGGAAGGGCGGCACGGTGGGCGTGTTCGGCTATGGCGCTGGCGTCATCGCCCGCTTCTCCGAGCAGGCGGCCCAGTTCCCCGAAAGCGCTGAATTCCACACGCTGCGCATCATGCCCGCGCCGGGCTTCTTCTACGACACCAAGACCCTGCGCCAGATGTGCGACATCTGGGAGGAACACGGTTCAGGCCTGATCGCGCTGCACGGCCAATCGGGCGACATCATGTTCCAGGGCTGCCGCACCGAGCAGGTGCAGCCCGCCTGGGACAAGCTGAACGCAATGGGCTTCGACATGGGCGGCGCCGGTGCCGGTGTGCGGACCGCCGCAAGCTGCGTCGGACCGGCCCGGTGCGAGCAGGCCTGCTACGACACCCTGGCCGCGCACCGCGCCATCATCAACGACTTCACCGACGATATTCACCGGCCCTCGCTGCCCTACAAGATGAAGTTCAAGTTCTCGGGTTGCGCCAATGACTGCGCCAATGCCACCCAGCGCGCCGACGTGGCCATCTTAGGCACCTGGAAGGACGACATGCAGGTCGACCAGAAGGAGGTGCAGGCCAAGGTCAAGCAATTGGGCCGCAAGGAATTCATCAATCAGGTGATCCGCATGTGCCCGACCCAGGCTCTGGGGCTCAACGACGACGACACGCTGGACGTGGACAACAAGTCCTGCGTGCGCTGCATGCACTGCATCAATGTCTGCACCAAGGCCTTAAAGCCCGGCAAGGAAAAGGGCATCTGCGTCCTGGTGGGCGGCAAGCGCACCCTGAAGATCGGCGATCTGATGGGCACCGTGCTGATCCCCTTCATGAAGCTGGAGACGGAAGAAGATTTCGAAAAGTTGGTGGAGCTGGCCCACAACATGCTCGACTTCTTCGCCGACAACGCCCTGGAGCACGAGCGCACCGGCGAAATGATCGAGCGTATCGGCCTGGTCAATTACCTGGAAGGCCTGGGTCTCGAACTCGACGTCAACATGATCAATCAGCCGCGCACCAATTCCTACGTCCGCACGGACGGATGGGACGAGGAGGCCCGCAAATGGGCCGAGCGCAAGACTTCGGCCGCCGAGTAGGAGACCCAGGATATGAGCGAACTTCGTCGTCCCGTCGAATGCGGTGTTCCGGATTCCAAGCAGTTCATGCACCCGGCCCTGGTGAGGAATTACGGCAAGTGGGCCTTCCACGACCGTCCCCGCCCCGGCGTTCTGCGCCATGTCTCGGATTCGGGCGAGGCGGTGTTCACCGTCAAGGCCGGTACCCAGCGTCAGATGGATGTCCACACCATCCGCAAGCTGTGCGACATCGCCGACACCTTCTGCGACGGCCATGTGCGCTTCACCGTGCGCTCCTCGGTGGAGTTCATGACCACCGACGAGTCCAAGGTGGAAGCGCTGGTCAAGCGCCTGGAGGCCGAGGGCTTCCCCGTGGGCGGCACCGGCAACTCGGTGGGCTTCATCAGCCATACCCAGGGCTGGCTGCACTGCGACATCCCCGGCACCGACGCGTCCGGCGTGGTCAAGGCGCTGATGGACGAACTGGTCCATGAGTTCAAGTCCGAGGAAATGCCCAACCGCGTCAAGATCACCACGTCGTGCTGCCAGATCAACTGCGGCGGCCAAGGTGACATCGCAATCAACGTCCAGCACACCAAGCCTCCGGTGATCAACCACGCTTTGGTGGCTGGCGTCTGCGAACGTCCGGCGGTGATTGCGCGGTGCCCCGTCGCGGCCATCCGTCCCGCTTTGGTGGACGGCAAGCCCTCGCTGGAAGTGGACGAGAAGAAATGCGTGTGCTGCGGCGCCTGCTATCCGCCCTGCCCGCCCATGCAGATCAACGATCCCATCCATTCCAAGATCGCCATCTGGGTGGGCGGCAAGCATTCCTCTACCCGGTCCAAGCCCATGTTCCACAAGCTGGTGGCGGCGGGCCTGCCCAACAACGCGCCGCGCTGGCCGGAAGTGGCCGAGGTGGTCAAGAAGATCCTGGCCGTCTACAAGGCCGATGCGCGGGCCTGGGAGCGCATGGGCGAATGGATCGAGCGCATCGGCTGGCCCCGCTTCTTCGAACTGACCGAACTGCCGTTCACCAAGTATCACGTCGATAACTGGCGCGGCGGCCGGGCCAATCTCAACGCCTCAGCGCATCTGCACTTCTAGGGGGACGAACCATGAAGTTCGCCGTTCTGGTCAATGAAGGCCCCTACAACCATCAAGCCGCCGACAGCGCTTTTCAGTTCTGTAAGGCGGCCCTGGACAAGGGCCACGAGATCTTCCGCGTGTTCTTTTATTACGACGGCGTCAACAACGCGACCAGCCTGGGCCAGCCGCCCAGCGACGACCGCAATGTGACCAAGAATTGGCAGAAGTTGGCCGAGGAGAACAAGGTCGATCTGGTGGTCTGCGTCGCCGCGGGCCTGCGCCGCGGCATCACCGAATCCAACCTTGCCTCGGGCTTTCGCATCTCGGGCCTGGGCCAGTTGATCGAGGCCGGCATCCATGCCGACCGTCTCGTGACTTTTGGAGACTAAAGCCATGGACGATATGGAAAGCGGCATCGTCAAGAAGTTCATGTTCGTCAACCGCAAGGCGCCCTATGGCACCGTCTATGCGTTGGAAGTCCTCGAGATGGTTCTGATCTCGGCCGCCTTCGACCAGGACGTCCATCTGGCCTTCCTGGACGACGGCGTGCTGCAGATCAAGAAGGGCCAGACCCCGGCGGGCATCGGCACCAAGAACTTCTCGCCCACCTACCGGGCGTTGGAGGGCTACGACATCGAGAAGCTGTATGTGGAAGCCGAAAGCCTGGCCGAACGCGGCCTCACCGAGGACGACCTGCTGGTCGACGTGGAAGTCATCAGCCGCGCCGAAATGGGCAAGCTGATGGCCGACATGGACGTGGTTCTGACGGCTTAAGGGGGAATGGAAGCAATGAGCGCTCTGCACACCGTCAACAAATCCCCCTTCGAGCGGTCCTGCCTGGAGGCCTGCCTGGGCCATGCCCAGCCGGGTGATGCCGTCCTGCTGATGGAGGACGCGGTCATCGCCGCCCTTTCCGGCACCGCCTTCGAAGGCAAGATGGCCGACGCCGCCAAGACCCTGCGGCTCGCCGTCCTGGGCCCCGATCTGGCGGCCCGTGGGCTGGACCCCACCAAGGTGGTGAGCGGTATCAGTGTCGTGGATTACGCCGGATTCGTCGATCTGGCGGCCGAGACCAAGGCGACCAACGCCTGGCTGTAACAACAAACCGCATAAAGAAGAATCAAGGAGAGGAACACATGGCTTATACCAGCAACGGCGCCACCATCGAGGCCGATGAAGAGGGCTACCTCACCGACATCAACCAGTGGAACGAGGACCTCGCCGGGCAGATCGCCAAGGACGAAGGCATCACGCTCAGCCCCGAGCATTGGGAAGTGGTCAACTTTCTGCGCGAGTATTATGCCGAGTACCAGATCGCCCCGGCGGTGCGCGTGCTGACCAAGGCCATCGCCAAGAAGTTCGGCGCCGACAAGGGCAACAACAAGTATCTCTACGAGCTGTTCCCCTACGGCCCCGGCAAGCAGGCGTGCAAGATCGCCGGTCTGCCCAAGCCCACCGGCTGCGTGTAACACACTATTTGCTGTCGTCATGGCCGGGTTTGACCCGGCCATCCATGGACCCCCGGACCACGTCCGGGGGTGACGAGGAAGGGTGCCGTCGTGACGATCTTTTTCGCCATTCTCTTCAGCGTCTCGACCCTGGTCTTCGTGGCCGGGCTGGCCATGAAGGTCGCCCAATACGCCCGCACTCCGGCGCCCTTGAAGATTCCCACCACGCCCGCGCCCTTGACCAAGGGCGGCGTGGCGCTTCGCCTGGGCCGCGAGGCCCTGCTGTTCGAAAGCCTGTTTCGCGGAAACAAGCTGCTTTGGCTGTTTGCCATGATCTTCCACCTGGGCCTCGCCGTGGTTCTGATCCGCCACGCCCGGTATTTCGAGACCCAGGTGGGGCCGCTGGTCGCCCTGGTCCAGCCCCTGGCCATTCCAGCCGGTCTGGCCATGGTGGCCGGTCTGGCCCTGCTGCTGGCGCGGCGCTTTTTGATCCCTCGGGTGCGCTATGTCACCGGCCCGTCGGACATTCTGATGCTGGTGCTGTTGCTGGGCATCGGCATCAGCGGCATGGCCATGAAGTGCCTGGTCCATACCGACATCGTCGCGGTGAAGGCCTTCTTCACCGGCCTGACGAGCCTGGAACTGCGCCCCCTGCCCGGTGATCCGCTGCTGGGTCTTCACCTTCTGCTGGTTTGCCTGCTGATGATCGTCTTCCCGTTCTCCAAGCTGCTGCATGCGCCCGGCCTGTTCTTCAGCCCGACCCGCAACCAGACCGACAATCCGCGCGAAGTGCGCCATCTGGCGCCCTGGGCCGCCAAGCTGGAAGAGAAGGGCTGAAGACATGGCTGCCGCTCCCTTCGATATCCCCATCCTGGGCGACCCCGCCGAGCATCCCATTCCGGCCCTGAAGCCGGACGCCATGGCCGCCTCCAAGCCCTATCTGGCCGCCGAGGCGCACCAGCAGCCCCTGGGCTTTCCCGGCGAGCTGACCGAGGGCTGGGAAAAGCGCGCCGTGGAGCATATGGGCTCCTTGGTGTCCAAGTACCGCTCGCTCCAGGTGTACATGGACATCTGCGTCAAATGCGGCGCCTGTACCGACAAGTGCCACTATTTCCTCGGCACCCATGACCCCAAGAACATGCCGGTGGCCCGCGCCGATCTGTTCCGCAGCGTCTATCGCCGCTACTTCACGCCGGCGGGCAAGATGGCGCCCGGTCTGGTGGGCGCGCGCGACATGACCAAGGACGTGCTGGACGAGTGGTTCAACTACTTCCACCAGTGTTCCCAGTGCCGCCGCTGCTCGGTGTTCTGCCCCTATGGCATCGACACCGCCGAGATTTCCATGGCGGCCCGCGACATCATGGATTCCATCGGCCAGGGCCAGAAGTACTGCAACGAGATCATCGGCAAGGTCCACAAGATCGGCAACAATCTCGGCCTGCCCGCCCCCGCCCTGATCGACACCCTGGAGGGTCTCGAAGAGGATATGTTGGACGAGACCGGCGTGGCGGTGAAGATGCCCATCGACGTGGAAGGGGCCGAGGTTCTCCTGGTCACTCCGTCCGCCGATTTCTTCGCCGAGCCCCATGTGCTGGGCCTGATGGGATATGCCAAGGTCTTCCATGCCGCGGGCGTGTCGTGGACGCTTTCGACCAAGGCGTCCGAAGCCGGAAATTTCGGCATGTTCATCGGCAATTACGACCAGATGAAGAAGATCTCCATGCGCATCCGCGAGGCGGCGCGGGAACTGGGCGTCAAGCGCATTATCTTCGGCGAATGCGGCCATGCCTGGCGCGTGGCGTACTCCTTCCTCAACACCCTGGCGGGTCCCTGGGACTTCCTCGATCCCCGCTATCCGGTGCCCCAGCATATCCTGGAATTCACCAACGACCTGATCACCCGCAAGGGCATCAAGCTCGACAAATCGGGCAATGACGGCATGGTTCTCACCGTCCACGATTCCTGCAACGTGGCCAGGGGTGCCCGCATGGGCGATAAGCCTGGTGGACAGTTCACCATTCCGCGCGCGGTGATCCAGGCCAGCGTGCCTAAATTCGTGGACATGCACCCCGACACCATCTGCGACAAGACCTTCTGTTGCGGCGGCGGCGGCGGTTTGCTCACCGACGAATTGATCGAATTGCGCGTCAAGGGGGCAAGCCCCCGCATGGAAGCCCTGAAGGATGTGGTGGACAAGGAGGGCGTCACCCACATGGCCGCCATGTGCGCCATCTGCAAGGCGCAGTTCACCAAGATCCTGCCCTATTACGACTTCGACCGGGAAATGGTGGTCAGCGTTCACCAGTTGGTGAGCAACGCCATCGTCCTCGGCGACAACGACTAAAAAATATCAAGGGAGAGCCCGCATGGCCGCCAAGACCAGCGCCGAGACCATCACCGAGGGGCGGAATTTCCGCCGCTACGCAGACGGAGACTTCAAGCCGAGCCATTGGCAGGAAGAAATCTTCAAGGCTGGCTGGTCGCATAAGTGCCCGACCTATGTGCTGCGCACGCCGCCTTGCTCGGGCTCGTGCCCCTCGGGCCATGACATCCGCGGCTGGCTGGACATCGTGCGCGGCGTGGAAAAGCCCCCGGCGGGCATGGCCTGGCAGGAATACGCCTTCCGCCGCATGGTCGAAGCCAATCCCTTCCCCGCCATCATGGGCCGCGTCTGCCCCGCTCCGTGCGAAAGCGGCTGCAACCGCAACATGGTCGAGGAACATGTGGGCATCAATTCGGTCGAGCACCATATCGGTGACTGGGCCATCGCCAACAAACTGACCTTCCCCAAGCCCGAGATCGAGACCGGCCGCCAAGTGGCGGTGGTGGGCGGCGGCCCGGCGGGTCTGTCGGCGGCCTATCAGCTGCGCCGCCAGGGTCACGCGGTCACCCTGTTCGAGGAAAAGGCCGAACTGGGCGGCTATGTGCGCTATGGCATTCCCGGCTACCGCACGCCGCGCGACGTGCTGGACGCCGAGATCAACCGCATCATCGACATGGGCATCACGGTGCGCACCAAGTGCCGCATCGGCACCGACATCACCGTGTCGGAACTGGAAGAGAAATACGACGCCATCTTCTGGGGCATCGGCACCCATGCCGGCCGCGGTCTGCCCATTCCCGGCTGGAAGGACACCGTCAACTGCGTGTCGGGCGTCGCCTTCCTCAAGGCCTTCAACGAAGGCCGGTTGCAGCACGTTCCGGGGCGCATCATCGTCGTCGGCGGTGGCGACACCTCCATCGACGTGGCGTCGGTGGCCCGCCGCCTCGGCCATATCGACACCGTGTCCGAGCAGGACCGCGCCGACAATGTCATCTTGGGCCATGTCGCCCATGACGTGGCGGCCACGGCGCGCCGAGAGGGCTCACAAGTGACGCTGACCTCGCTGTTCCCGGTGGAAAAGATGTTCGCCGCCCAGCGCGAGATCGACGACGCCAAGCGCGAAGGCGTGGACATCCGGGGCGGCATCATGCCGCTGGAGGTGATCCTGGGCTCGGATGGCCGCGCCACCGGCCTCAAGCTTTGCCAGTGCACCATGGAGGGCATGACGCCCAAGCCCATCCCCGGCACCGAGTTCATCCTGGACGCCGATCTGGTGGTTTCGGCCATCGGCCAGAGCGGCGATCTGGCCGACCTGCCCGAGATGGACAATGGCAAGGGCTTCATCAACGCCGACAAGGCCTATCGCGTGCCGGGGAGACCTAAGCATTTCGTCGGCGGCGACGTGGTCAAGCCGCATCTGCTGACCACGGCCATCGGCCATGGAAGGGTGGCCTCGGCCGGGATTGCCGAATTCCTTGATCACGGCGACGTGGCCAAGCGGCCAAAGGTGGATGTGCATCACTTCAACCTGCTGGCCAAGCTGCATGAAAGCAACCTGGACCCGGCTCCTTACCAGCCCGGCCCGGTGCGCGGCACCTTCGAGGCCAAGTTCGCCGTGCATAATTTCGAGAACCGCTCGGCGGAACAGATCATTCCCCATGACGACCTGTTCCTCGGCCACTTCACCCGCACGGCGCGCCATCACCGCCACGAAGTGCATATCGACGCCGACAAGGTGATCGGTAATTTCGATGAGCGTCTGCTCCTGCTCACCGACGCCGAAGTGGTGGACGAGGCCAAGCGTTGCATGTCCTGCGGCCTGTGCTTCGAATGCGACAATTGCGTGGTGTTCTGCCCCCAGCACGCGGTCGACCGGGTCAAGAAATCCGAGCGCACCACCGGGCGCTATGTGGAAACCGATTACTCCAAGTGCATCGGCTGCCATATCTGCAAGGATGTCTGCCCCACCGGCTATATCCAGATGGGGTTGGGGGAATAGGCATGCTGGCTCGGCTGCTCCTGGGATTGCTGTTGATGGTGAGCGCGGCGGCGGCTATCGCCGCCGAGCTGCCCCAATTGCCCAAGGCCAGGGGAGAGGCCTGCATCGATTCGCCCGCCACCATGCGCCGCGACCACCCGGACATGCTGAAGCATCAGCGTGACGATACACTGCGCCTCGGTATCAGAGGCGCCAAGGCGTCGCTGAAGGAATGCGTTTCCTGCCATTCCACCCAGGCGGCCGACGGGCATGCGGTGCCGGTCAATGATCCCGGCCAGTTTTGCCAGTCCTGCCACGCCTATGCGGCGGTGAAGCCCGATTGCTTCGAATGCCACGCCACCACGCCGAAGGCCCCCATGAAGGAGGCCGCCCGATGACCGATCTGTCCCGCCGTCAGGTGATCCTGGCCTCCGGCGCTATCCTCATCGCCACCCCCGCCGCCGCGCGTCAAGCAGGACAGCCCGCCACCAGCTCCCAGCGCTGGGGCCTGCTGATCGACACCGCGAAATGCGGTGCCGAATGCACAATCTGCGTCGATGCCTGCAAGGCCGAGATGGGCCTTGGCGGCCACGACCGGCCGCGCACCGACGCCCAGTATATCCGCAAGGTCAATGTGCGCGACCCGGCCTCCGGCGCGGCTCATTCCGTGCCGGTGATGTGCCAGCACTGCGCCAAGCCTGCTTGCGTCGATGTCTGCCCCACCGGGGCCTCCATGAAGCGGGCCGACGGCATCGTCCTGGTGGATCGCCACATCTGCATCGGCTGCCGCTATTGCATGATGGCCTGCCCCTACAAGGCCCGCTCCTTCGCCCATGAGGAACAGACCGGCCAGCAGCCCCATCTGCCGCGCGGCAAGGGCACGGTGGAGGGCTGCACGCTGTGCGTCCACCGCATCGACGAGGGCAAGATGCCCGCCTGTGTCGAAGCCTGCGCCTCAAGGGCCAAGGGCGCCATGCTGTTCGGCGATTTGAACGATCAATCTTCGGAGATCGCGCAACGGGTGGCGCGCGAAGCCACCACCCGCATCCGCGCCGATCTGGGGCTGGAACCCGCCGTGCGTTATCAGGGGATCTGAGCCATGAGCAGCAGCACCACCACCACTTATACCCAGCTGCGCCCCTATACGCGGGGCTGGCTGGCCCTGATGGCTGGCTTGGGCGCGGTCATCGCCGTTGCTCTGGGCGCAGTCTTTCATATGGAGCATCAAGGCCATTGGGTCACCGGGATGACCAATCAAGTGGTCTGGGGCCTGCCCCATGTCTTCGCCGTGTTCCTGATCGTCGCCGCCTCAGGCGCGCTTAACATCGCCTCCATCGGTTCGGTCTTCGGGCGGGTCGAGTATCAGCCGCTGGGCCGTCTGTCCTCCCTGCTGGCCGTGGCTTTGCTGGCCGGAGGCCTGGCGGTTCTGGTTCTCGATCTGGGGCGGCCCGACCGCCTGTTCGTGGCCATGACGCACTTCAACTTCAAGTCCATCTTCGCCTGGAACGTCATCCTCTATTCCGGCTTCGTGGGTGTGGTGGCGGTCTATCTGTGGACTCAGATGGACTGGACGGCCAAGCGCTTCTACAAGCCCGCCGCCCTGGTGGCTTTTAGCTGGCGCCTGATTCTGACCACCGGCACGGGCTGCATCTTCGGCTTCCTGGCGGCGCGCGAGGCCTATGGCGCGGCGGTGATGGCGCCCTTGTTTATCGCCATGTCCTTCGCCTATGGACTGGCGGTGTTCATCCTGGTCCTTTCGGTGTCGTTCAAGATGACGCGCCGCCCCCTGGGCGACGAAGTCCCGGCGCGGCTGGTGCGGCTACTGGGCCTGTTCGTCGCCGCCAACCTCTATTTCACCGCATTGCTCCACGTCACCCAGATGTATTTCGCCGGGCGTGGCGGGGTGGAAGCCTTCATCTTGTGGAACGGCGGACTGCACACCACCCTGTTCTGGGCGGGTCAGGTGGGTCTGGGCGGAATCCTGCCCCTGGTCATCGCCTATGGCGGCTGTGGCCATGCGCCGCGCAGGCGGGCCATGATGGCGTCCGTCCTGGTGGTGTTGGGCGGGCTGGCCCAGGTTTGGGTCATCATCATTGGCGGTCAGGCCTGGCCGCTGGACCTGTTCCCCGGCATGGAGGTGTCGTCCACCTTCGCCGACGGGCACATCCACGACTACGCCCCCAGCGCCTGGGAGACCATGCTGGGCCTGGGCGGAATCGCCATCGCCCTGGTCATCACGGTCCTGGGCATGACGGCCCTGCGCCTTCTGCCTTCCGGCCTAGGCGAGCCTGGCGAACAGTGCTGCCGTCATAATTAGTTTCCCGTCGATACATATCGACTGAAGTATGCCTTTGTTAACAATTTGTTGAAGTTTGCGTCAAATTGACCTCAGTCTATCCTTTAGGGTAATGGGCAGGGTTAATCACTTCCCGGGGGGGACAGTGTGAGCGCAGGCAGCAAAGCCCGTAAGGGGCCAGTAGCACCACAGCAGGATGATGGGCTGGACAGCGTGCGCGAGACATTGCGCACCCAGGTTTCGGAAATCCTTCGCGTCAATATCGGAAAGCTCTCGGAGATTCCTCAGCATCTGGTCTACGACCATGTGCTCGATACGCCCGACCTGTTGCACGAATGTTTTCAGACCTTCCGCAATCAGCCGGACCTGTTCCGCAAGGTGGTTTTCCGCAAGGACAAGCGCCCAGCCACGCAAGGCGATGACGAGCTGTGGTGCGGCCGCACCCTTGACCATGTGGTGGCCCTGGTGGTGCGGGCTTCGGCCAGACGCTATTTCCGTGAGGCTCTGCCCGCCCCGCCGCCGCCGCCCATGGTGGTCGAGCCCCCTCCTTCCATTTTGCACAAGACCGCCATCAAGCTGGGCATCAAGAAGCCCATCCACCGCGCACCCTATGTGGCCCCCCAGGGCCCTGGCGATAAGCTCTACACCGTCTTTCGCGACAATCTGCGGTTCGAGTGGCAGGTGCCGCTAATTCCCAGCTATTCGTCGCTGACCCCCAGCATCGTGCGGGTCCTGGGACCGCGCATCCTGAAGCTGCGCGAACCCACCCAGATCGATATCCTGGCCAACGAGGGTCTGGGCCCCGACGGGCGTCTTCCCTTGCTTCTCGAAGACGCCCGGCGCCTGCGCGCCGTGGACGGCAGCATCGATTCCAACGCCCTGATGGAGGCGTTCACCAAGCAGGGCCTGGACGCCATCTTCCCCGATCTGGACGATGTGGCGCTGCGCAAGGCCGTGTCGCAGATCGCCGTGATGGAAACCAAGGCCGTGGATATGATCTTCCCCGCCCTGGAATATGCCTTGAAGCCGGTAACGGTGTTCCTGTTCGCGGCCTATTACAAGCTGGAGCTCAAGGGCTTCCGTCAGGCCTTTGGCTCCCATTGCGCCCTGTGGGCCGTTCAGAAGCTGTCCAAGCATCTGGAGACCCAGCGTCCTTGGCCTCGCTCCATGCCCGGCATGAAATCCGCCACCCTGGCCGCCCTCGCCCACGCCATCGATCTGGACAGCGGCATGCCCGCCAGCGCCCCGGTCCGCGCGGCGCCGAAATCGGTGACCGGCGTGCCCAGCAACGCCGCCGTTCCCTCCATGGCTTCGGCCCCGCCGCCTGCGCCCCCTTCGTTGAAGAAGCCCGCCGCGCCGCCATCCAAGGCCGATCTGGAACGGGCTTCGCGCCGGGCCAAACCCCTGACCTCGGCCGGAGCGCGCTGAGGTTTTCCGGCCAAGCCTCGATGACCGGACCTCGTCGGGGCTTGGCCTCTCCTACCCTCTCAGAGCATGAATTTCCGACACGGTCGCCCGTAACCTGCCCGCCAGGTTGAGGGCGACGGTCTCGATCAGGCGGAAGGCAAGGGCCGGCTGCCCCTCGGCCAGGGCCAGGAACCCGTCCCGGCTCAGCACATAGACCTCCACCTCTGTCATGGCCAGGGCGTCGGCGGCATGATCGGCACCGTCGAGAAAGCCGATTCCTCCGATGATTTCGCCGGGGCCGCAAGTAGCCAGGTGGTAGTGCTCTTTCTTGTGAATGGGCAGAGTGATCTTGACCGTGCCGCGCCGGATCAGGAACAGTTCGTCGCCGGAACTCCCCGCCTTGAACACCTTCTTGCCAGCATGGACCGGGCGCAATGTCACGGCCAGGTTGAGATCCTTGACCGCCTTGGCAGGCAATCCATCGAGCATGGGCATGTCGGCGAGATCAAGGATCACCTCCTCCCCCTGGGAGGCGCCATGGGCGGCGTTGCGCTGGCCCTCCACCCATTCCAAAGCCTCGTCCAACTGGCGGAAGGCGAAGGCCTTGTTGGTGGGCCGCACAACCCCGGTCTCCTTGAGGAAGCGCTTCATCTTGAGACCGCTGGGCAAGCCCTTGGGGATGTCGCAGAACACCAGATAGGCGTCGTTCTCCTCCAGCCTGTCCTTGATCTGTTCAAGAACATGGGTGGCGGTAAGATCCAGGGACTGGACGCGACGCATGCTGAGAATGACGAATTTGCGGCTTCGGGTCTCGGGTTCGAGCGCGGCGTGCAACTGGCTGGCCGTCCCGAAGAACAGGCTGCCCTGCAATTCGAAGACGACGGTGTCGCTCGGCCCTTCCGCCGCCACCTCGGCCTCCCCGGCTGCACGCTGACGCTTGGAAAAGAGGTGATTGCCGTCGATGCGGTTGCGCACCACGGTGCTGCGGGTCTGTTCGCGGATGAACAGCAGAATGGCGAAGGCCACGCCCACGCCCGAGGCGGCGATCAGATTGACGAACAGAGCCACCACGATCACCGCGGTGATCACCAGGAAATCCAGCCGCGTCGCCGGAGTGTAGAAGAAAGCCAGGGAATGCCGGTCGATCATGCGAAAGCCGATGACGATCAGGATGGAGGCCAGGGCCGAGACCGGCACCCAGGCGATGACCGGCGACAGCACCAGAAACGCCACGAAGCACAGCGCACCGGCCAGCAGACCGGACACCCGGCTGTTGGCGCCGCTGTTCACATTGATCAGCGAGGCTCCCATGGTTCCGGCTCCGGGAACGCCGCCCACCAGGGCCGAGGCCACATTGCCGATTCCCTGGCCCAGCAGGTCGCGGTTGGGATTGCTGTCGGAATTGGTCATGGCGTCGAGAACGACGCAGGTCTTTAAGGTATCGATGGACAGCAGCGCCGCCAAAGTCAGGGCCGGAACGATGACTTCGAGCAGGATTTCGGGCTCCAGGGCCCCCAGGGACCGCCATTGCTGGCCGATGGTGGCGCCCACGCCAAAGCCCCCCGCCGTGATCCGCCCCACCAGTAATGGATTGCCGTCGATGGTCAGCAGATCGGCATCGAAAGCGGCCAGGATGAAATAGGCGCAAAGGCCCGCCACCAGGGCCAGGATGGCGGGCGGCACGGCACGGGTCAGGCGCGGCGTCAGCACCATCACCACCATAACCACGGCTCCCACCGTAATGCTCTGCCAGGCCCACAGGGATGGCAGGCTGAGCGCCGCCCACAGATTGACACCGCCCGGCACGCCCAGGAGCTTCGGGATCTGGCTGCCGATGATGATCAGGCCGACACCGCTGAGATAGCCGCAGACCACCGGATAGGGAATGAACTTGATCAGGCGGCCCACGCGCAGCAGCCCCAGGACGATCTGGAACACGCCCGCCAGAAAGGCGGTCAGTCCCAGCAGCAGCACGACGCTGCCCGCAGGCAGGCCCTGTTTGGTGAAGGTGACGGCCAAGGCCGACAGCATGGCCGCCGCCGGGGCGCAGGGTGAACTGATCAACCGGGCGCTGCTGCCGAAGGCCGGAGCCAACAGACCCAGCGCCGTGGCCCCCAAAATCCCGGCCAGGGCGCCCTGTGCCGCCAGCGATCCGCCCAGCGGCGCGAAGATGGTCACGCCAAAAGCGATGGCCGACGGAAGCGCGACCAGCATGGCCGCCAGCCCGCCCCAGGCATCTCCTGCGAATTTCATCCGGCCATAGGCTGCATCAAGCGCCATTCCACCCCCACCGGCTGGCCTATCTCGGCTAAGTATCGGCCTCGACGGCACGGGGGTCAACCGGCTGTGACGGACGAAACGGCGCGCCGTCATTGACACTGCCCGAACAGCAGTGCTGTTGTTCCGTCCGGGATTCTTTAGGACGACACCATGGCGTGGATCAGGACGTTGGGAATTGCGGCGGCGTTTATGCTGGCCGGAGCGGCGGCTTCGGCCGCCGAGACGGGTGCTTCCGACTGGGGCACGGGCGAATCCGGCAAGGTCCGTCTGATTTCCGCCGCCACGACCCCTGGCGAGACCGGCCAGTTGCGCCTGGGCCTGCAATTCAAGCTGGAACCGGGCTGGAAGATTTATTGGCGCACGCCCGGCGATGCGGGCTATCCCCCCAAACTGGACTGGGGCGGGTCGGACAATCTGGCAAATCCGCAAACACATTGGCCTGCGCCGCACCGCTTCGTGCTTTCGGGATTGCAGAATTACGGCTATGTGGGCGAGGTGATCCTGCCCCTGGACGCCAAGGCCCCCGATGCCGCAAGACCGGTGGCCGCCCATCTGGTGGTGGACTTCCTGGCCTGTTCCCAGATTTGCGTGCCGCAGAAGGTGGAGTTGCGCCTGGACCTGTCGCCCGGCCCGGCCCAACCCACTGCCTTCGCCCATGATATCGGGCGCTTTGCCGCCCTGGTCCCCGGCGACGGCCGCCGCCACGGCCTGACCCTGGACTCCGCACAGGCCATGGGCGGCGGCGACGGCTCGGTGCTGCGGCTGTCCGTATCTTCCCAGGCCCCCTTCGATACCCCCGACGCCTTCGTGGAGGCCGAGGACGTGGCCGCCTTCGGCCAGCCCCGCATCAGCCTGTCCGATGGCGGGCGCCGGGCGGTGTTCGAGATTCCCATTTCGCCCGGCTCGCTGCAAAAGCCCCTGGCGGGCGCCCCCATGAGCGTCACCGTCACCGACGGGCTGCGAGCCTTCGAGACCACCATGGTGCCGGTCGCGGTCGCCGCAGCGGCGATCGACACCTCGCCCGGCCTGGGCGCCATGCTGCTGGTGGCCCTGCTGGGTGGGCTGATCCTCAATCTGATGCCCTGCGTTCTGCCTGTCCTGTCCATCAAGGTGCTGGGCGTGCTGGGCCATGGCGGCGGCGAGCGCGCCCATGTGCGGGCCAGTTTCATCGCCTCGGCCACCGGGATCATCGCCTCTTTCCTGGCCCTGGCCATTTTGGCCATCGGACTGCGCCAGGCGGGCGCGGCTGTCGGCTGGGGCATCCAGTTCCAGCAACCCGTTTTTCTGGCCCTGATGGTTGTGGTGCTGGCCCTGTTCGCCGCCAATCTGTGGGGAGTGTTCGAAATCCCCATGCCCGCCTTCCTGTTCAGCCGGGGCGGCGGCACGGCGCATCACACCGTGCTGGGCCATTTCCTGTCGGGCGCCTTCGCCACCTTGCTGGCCACGCCATGCTCGGCGCCGTTTTTGGGCACCGCCATCGGATTCGCCCTGGCGCGCGGCCCCTGGGAGATCGTCTCCATCTTTTCCGCCCTGGGCCTGGGGATGGCCGCCCCCTTCCTGGCGGTGGCCGTATGGCCCGACGCCGCCCTGAAGATGCCCAAGCCGGGACGCTGGATGATCGGTGTGCGCAAAGCGCTGGGTCTTGCCCTGGCGGGAACCGGTCTGTGGCTGCTTTCCGTCCTCATGGTGCAGGCGGGTGTCCTCGCCGCCCTGATCACCGGCGGCGCCATGGCTGGTGCGGTGGGCATTCTGGCTCTGCGCCACCTCCTGCCATCGGCGGCCCGGCCAGCGGTCGGCGCCTGCGTGGTGGCCCTGGCCGGTCTCGCCCTGGCCGCGCCGTTCCACGGAACGGCGGAGGGTAACCCCCAAGGCCAAGTATCGGGCGGCGCCGTGAATTGGGAACCGTTCGACCCGATGACCCTGGCCCGGCTGATCTCGGATGGCAAGGTCGTCTTCGTGGACGTGACCGCCGATTGGTGCATCACCTGCAAGGTCAACAAGGCGGCGGTGATCGAGCGGGGCGAGGTGGCCAAACGCCTGTCCTCGCCCGGCGTGGTGGCCTTGCGCGCCGACTGGACCAAGCCCGATGAAGGCATTTCGCGCTATCTGGCGTCGTTCGGGCGCTATGGCATTCCCTTCAATGCCGTCTACGGCCCCAGCGCCCCCGACGGCATCGCCCTGCCCGAACTGCCCGGCGAGGCCGATATCCTGGCGGCCATGGACAAGGCCAGATAGACCGAATCACGCGCGCAAACGGTTCACTCGTGGAGAGAGCGGACCCGATTGACCGTTTCCGAAATGGCCTTGTGCAGATTGGTCTTGGTGACGGGCTTCAACAGATAGCCGTCAACACCATGCGCCTTGGCCAGCATGGCCGCCTCGATGGAATTGGTGGCGGTCACCATGATGAAGATGGACTCCTTGAAGCCCTCGCGCACGATGCTCAGGAGATCGAGGCCATCGACCACGGGCATCTGCCAGTCGCACAAGATGATGTCGGGCGCACAGCCCGATGCGGCCAGCAGCTCGACCGCCGCTTCGCCGCCATCGGCCACGGTGATATTGCTGAACCCCAAGGACTTGAGCAGCCCGGCGATCAACAGCCGGGATGGACCGTTATCCTCGACCAGCAGGACGGAGAAGTCGGTTAAATTTCGAGAAGGAGTAAAGTCGGGAAACATGCCGGTATCGCCCTTTCATGGGCCTCCAGTTTCCACTCTCATCCAGTTTGGATCAATGCTTTCGTATGCCATCCTGACCGCACCCGGATCAGATCGCCCGCTCGGCGTCGTCGAGGCGCCGGAATACGCCGGGCGGCAGCCTGGTGGACTTGTCGCAGACGGCCTTGTCGATCTGGGTTTGCGTCAGGTTCTCGGCCTGGGACAGATCGGCCTTGCAAAGATCGGCGCCCATCATATTGGCGCCCTTGAAATCGGCGCCCGCCGTCCGCGCGCCCCTCAGCGAGGCCCCGGACAGATCGGTGCCGCGCAAGACGGCGCCTTCGAGATTGCTGAGGTCAAGCTTGGCGTGCCGAAGCGCCGCCACGCCGAGATTGGCCCCACCCAGATTGGCCGCCGACAAGGTCGCATAGCGGAAATCCGAGCCATCAAGCCGCGCCTCGGCCAGACAGGCATCGGATAGATCCACCTCGCGGAAGGTGGCATTGGCGAGAATGGCCCCGGAAAGATCCACACCGGCCAGATCCATGCCGGTAAAAGTGGCGCGCTTGCCTTCCGCCCCCTTGCTTTGCAGCCAGACGCCATGCTCGGCCACCACGGCGGAAACGTCGAGCGCCGCCACGTCATTGCCCTTGCGCGCCTTGTGCCCGGCCGTGGCCATGGCCTCGTCCCATTCCTTGCGGCGCTTGGCAGCCCGGCGTTTGGCGGCCTCGGCATCGGGGTCGGGACGGATGCCCGCCACCTCGATGGGATCGTCTGATAGCTTGCGGACAGGCGCCAGATCCTCGTCGGATAGCGTGCCAGTGGAAACCCTGCGCGTGGGCCGGTCCTCGGAGACCGACGCAAAACCGCGGGTGGAAACGGCCGCGGCCGTCTTGGCGGCCGGGGCCGCTGCCGGAGATGGAGGAGGAGCCGGAGGAGGAGGAGGAGCAGGAGGAGGAGCAGGAGCTTGCTTCGCCGAAGATGACGGAGACGCCACAGGCTTCGCGTTACTGCCCAGCACCTCGACCGGACCGCTGCGCGATGGGCGCGGTTCGGAAAGGGACGCGGCCGCACCGGCCCGCACTTCCAGCCGGGCCATCAGCGCCGCCACCTCGGGAATGGTTTCAGTGGCCGTCGCCTTGGCCTGGGCCGGAGCCTCCGCCGCCTCGCCGCCGCCCAATTCGGGCAGCGGATCGGCCTCCTTGATGAAGTTGCGCTTCGGCCCTTCGCTGAGTACGGCGGGCGGAGCCATCCGGGTGGGCTTGGCCAGGGTCTCGCCCACCCGATGGCCAAGTTCGTGACCGGAAATGGGCTTGGGAATCACGCCTTCGATGCCCAGGACCCTGGCCCGGTCGACCATATCCTTCGACGAGGGCGGCGCCACCGCCAGAACGGGCATGGATTCGTGGGGATTGCCCAGGGGCCGGCGCACGCCTTCAAGCACCTTCAACCCATCCTCGGGCTTGGAGGCGAAATCGATAAGCAGGATGTCGAATCCCTGGGCCAGCAGCTTGCCCAAATCGCCGATCTGGTCGAAGGACGCCACTTCGCGCACGTTCAGCTTCCGAAAGGTCTGGCGGGCCAGGAACCGGAACTGATCGTCCAGGCCGAACACCAACACCCTGGCCTTCTTCCAATCGGCATCGGCTACCGACTGGGTCACCGTGGGATGACGCATCTAGGAACAAGCCCTCATTTTTCCCCGCACCGCTACAATAGTCATAGCCCCCCTTAAGGAGCAATCGTCGAAGCGTGGTTGCTTGTGACGACACACACCTCCATCTTAACGGCATGAGACGACGTGATCCTTCTTCCTGGGACAAGGGGCGCGGCCAGGGCGCAAGCGCCGACTGGTCCACGTTGCGCACCCTGTTCCCCTATCTCTGGCCGCCGGGCGAGCCACGGTTGCGCCTGCGCGTGGTGGTGGCCATGATTCTGCTGGTGGCCGCCAAAGGTGTGGGCGTCGGCATTCCCCTGCTCTACAAGCAGGCGGTGGACGCCTTGTCGGTCCAGCCCATCCTGGTGCCCCTGGCCTTGCTGGCGGCCTATGGCGCGGCGCGTGTCATGGCCGGAAGCTTTGCCGAGTTGCGCGACATCGTCTTCGTCAAGGTGGCCCAGCGCGCCATCCGCAAGGTGGGCCTGGGCGTCTTTACCCATCTGCACCGCCTAGGTCTGCGCTTTCACCTGGACCGCCAGACCGGCGGCGTGTCGCGCGCCATCGAGCGCGGCACCAAGGGCATCGAGTTCCTGTTGCAGTTCATGCTGTTCAACATTCTGCCCACCTTGCTGGAAATCGGCCTGGTCACCGCCATATTGTGGGGCCTGTATGACGGGATCTTCGCCCTGATCACCGTCTGCACCATCGCCGTCTACATCGCCTTCACCTTAGGCATCACCGAGTGGCGGACCAAATTCCGCCGCGCCATGAACGAGACGGATTCCGAGGCTTCCACCAAGGCCATCGATTCCCTGCTCAATTTCGAGACGGTCAAATACTTCTGCAACGAGGCCCACGAGGCCGGGCGCTACGACAAGGCCCTGGCCCGCTACGAACAGGCCGCCAGCAAGAGCAAGGTGACGCTCTCCATGCTCAATATGGGCCAGGGCGCCGTCATCGCAATCGGGCTGACCCTGGTGATGATCCGCGCCGCCCAAGGAGTCGCCGACGGCACCATGACGCTGGGCGATTTCGTGCTGGTCAATTCCTACCTGATCCAGCTTTACCTGCCGCTGAATTTCCTGGGCTTCGTCTACCGCGAGATCAAGCAGTCGCTGACCGATATGGAATCCATGTTCCGCCTGCTGCGCGAGAATGCCGAGATCGAGGACGCCCCCCATGCCCGCCCCCTGGAGCTGAATGGCGGCGCGGTGCGATTCGAGAATGTGGTCTTCGGCTACAACCCGGACCGGGGAATCCTGGGCGGCGTGGATTTCTCCGTGCCCGCTGGCCACACCCTGGCCATCGTCGGCCCGTCGGGGGCGGGCAAGAGCACCATCTCGCGCCTGCTGTTCCGCTTCTACGACGTCAATGGCGGGCGCATCGTCATCGACGGCACCGATATCCGCGACGTGACGCAGGGCTCGCTTCGCGCCGCCATCGGAATCGTTCCCCAAGACACGGTGCTGTTCAACGATTCCATCCGCTACAACATCGCCTATGGCCGCCCCGGCGCCTCCCAGGACGAGATCGAACAGGCCGCCCGGCTGGCCCGCATCCACGATTTCGTGCAAAGCCTGCCCCAGGGCTACGACACCAAGGTGGGCGAGCGGGGCCTGAAGCTGTCGGGCGGCGAGAAGCAGCGCGTCGCCATTGCGCGCACTATTTTGAAGCAGCCCGCCATCCTGATCTTCGACGAGGCCACCAGCGCGCTGGATACCCAGACGGAGAAGGAAATTCAGGAAAGCTTGCGCGAAGTGTCCAAGAACCGCACCACCCTGATCGTCGCCCACCGTCTGTCCACCGTGGTCGATGCCGACGAGATCGTGGTTCTGGAACAGGGCCGTATCGTCGAGCGCGGCCGCCACGCCCAGCTGCTGGACGCCCAGGGCAGCTATGCCGCCATGTGGCGCCGCCAGCAGGAAGCCCAGAGCCTGCAGCAGCGTCTTGCCACCGAGCTGGTGGGCGCGGAATAAGGCGCGCCCCCCTCGGTTGCCCAAGCGCCGGAAACGTGACAGACTTCCTATCAGTCCAATGTCCACGGAGGATGGCCCGATGTTCCCCACGTTCGACCCCAAGATGTTCGAGGCCTTCACCGCCGATCCGGCATCCTTCCTGGGAAAGGTCGCCGAGTTCCAGCGCGCCAATTTCGAAGCCGCCCGCGAGATCACCGAGAATAACGCCAAGGCGTTCCAGCAACTGGCCGCCATCCGCGATCCGCAGCAATTCGTCGCCGCCCAGCCCGCCATCCTTCAGGCGGTGGTCCAGCGCAACATGGAGATCGTCACCCAGTTGTGGCAGTCCCTGGGCGGTGAGTTGGCGCCCCCCGCCGCCAAGGGCAAGGGCAAGAAATAGCTCCGTCACCCTCTTGTCATCCCGAGCGACCGCGAGGGATCTCCGCTTGGTACGGCTCTTCCATCCAGGAAAAGCCGTACCAGAATGGGATTCCTCCTCCCGCAGGTCGTCGGAATGACGCGCGTTATTGGTCGGCAGCCGCTTACCCCGGCAGGGTGAAGCTGAAGGTCGCGCCGTCTCCCTGGACTGAATCCACCCAGATGCGGCCGCCGTGGCGCTCGACGATGCGCTTGCAGATGGCCAGGCCGATCCCGGTTCCCTCGAAGCGGTCGCGGGTGTGCAACCGCTGAAAGATGCGGAAGATTCGATCGCCGAATTCGGGCGCGATGCCGATACCGTTATCAGCCACTGAAATCCGCCACAGCCCCCCGTCCCGAACCGCCGAGACCAGCACCCGTAAAGGACGCGACGGCTCGCGGTATTTGACGGCGTTACCGATCAGATTCTGAAGCACCTGCACCATCTCGCCGCGGATGACGGGAATGGACGGCAGCGGCGCGGCGCGCTCCACCTGGGCACCGCATTGGGCGATGGAGGGCGACAGATTGGCGATGACGCCGTCCAGCACCTCGTCCAGGGGAACCGGCTGCAATTCCTCCTCCATGCGGCCGACCCGCGAATATTCCAGCAGGTCCAGCACCAGACGGTCCATGCGCTGGGCGCCTTCCTTGGCATAGGCGATGTAATCGGCGCCTTCGGGCCCGATCATGGAGCCGAAACGCCGCTCCAGCATGCCCATATAGGCGCTGACCATGCGCAACGGCTCGCGCAGGTCGTGCGACGCGATGAAGGCGAATTGCTCCAGATCCGAATTGGACCGGGCCAGTTCCTCGGTTTTTGCGATCAGCGCCTGTTCCGCGCTATGGGCTTCGGTGATGTCCTCGACGATGGACCAAAGATAGCTTTCGCCATCGCTGCCCGTGATCAACACGCCGGAGAGGCGGACGGGAACATGGCGTCCAGCCTTATGGATATATTCCTTCTCATAGGGGCCGAAATGGCCGACCGCCTCGAGACTGTCCAGGTTGCAGGCCTCGTTCTCGGCGAAACGGAAGGGCGTCAGATCCCAAAAGCTGAGTGTGCGCAATTCCTCCAGATCGTAGCCGACGATGCTGAGAAAGGCCGAATTGGCTTCGAGAAAGGCACCGTCCTGAGTGCTGCGCGCCATGCCCAGCGGCGACATCTCGAACATGGCGCGCAGTTTCTCTTCATTGCTGCGCAGCCCCGCCTCCACCTCGCGGCGGCGCGCCACATCCTCCCGCAGATCCATTTCCGCCCGGCGGCGGCGGCCCATCTCATCGCGCATGCGGCCGATCACCGCCACCAGCACCGCCAGTTCGACGGGCGCCACGGCCAGGGGGGCGAAAAACGCCCCCGCCCAGACCACCGCAGGAACATGACCGACCATGCCCCAGGCGACCAAAGCGGCGACCAACTCCGCCACCACCACGGCAAACAAGCTCCCGAAGACGAACAAGACGCTCAACGGCATATGCGACAAAAGCCGCACCACCCTATCTTGGAAAAGGCCTTCACCGCCCTCGCTGGCGCCTGCCCTGCTGTCTCCCGCCGTTACGCCTGTCACCGCCAAACCCCAAGCTCAATGAATCGAAATGTAGCGAAATATGTCTATTTAAAGAGTATGGTCAGGTCTATCCCGTATCAACAATTTATTTATGGACTATCCCTTTGCCCCGGGGACTTAGCCTTCGGAGCAGCGGCACGCTTGCCCCGCCGTCCCGGCATCGCTAGTGTGTTTCACTTTTGCATTTCGCCCTCGAAGAGGCATTCCCTTGAAGTATGTGAGCACCCGCGGCGCTGCGCCGGTCCTTGATTTCGACGACGTCCTGCTGGCCGGTCTGGCCCGTGATGGCGGCCTCTACCTGCCTGAAAGCTGGCCGAGCTTCTCGGCGGCCGAGATCCGCGCCATGCGAGGCCTGTCCTATGCCGAACTGGCGGCGCGCGTCATGCGCCCCTTCGTCGAGGGCTGTCTCAGCGATGCCGAACTGTCCAAGCTGTGCGCTGAGTCCTACGCCTCCTTCACCCATCCTGCGGTGGCGCCGTTAAAGCAGCTTGGCCACAACCAATGGGTCATGGAGCTGTTCCACGGCCCGACGCTGGCCTTCAAGGATTACGCCCTGCAACTGGTCGGCCGTCTGTTCGACCATGTGCTGAAGAAGAAGGGACAAAAGGTCACCATCGTCGGCGCCACCTCGGGCGACACCGGCTCGGCCGCCATCGAGGCCTGCCGCGACCGCGCGGCCGTGGATATCGTCATCCTGCACCCCTTTGGCCGGGTCTCCGAGGTCCAGCGCCGCCAGATGACCACCGTGCTGTCGGCCAATGTGCGCAATGTGGCCGTGGATGGCACCTTCGACGATTGCCAGGATCTGGTGAAGGCGCTGTTCAACGATGGCGCTTTCAGGGACGAGATGAATCTGTCGGCGGTGAACTCCATCAACTGGGCCCGGGTCATGGCCCAGATCGTCTACTACTTCGCCGCCGGGGTGGCGCTGGGCGCGCCCGACGTGCCCATGAGCTTCTCGGTGCCCACCGGCAATTTCGGCAATGTCTTCGCCGGTTACGCCGCCAAGCTGATGGGCCTTCCGGTGGACAAGCTGATCGTCGGCTCCAACACCAACGACATTCTCACCCGCTTCTTCGAAGGCGGCGTGATGAAGACCGATGGCGTGGTGCCCACGCTGTCGCCCAGCATGGATATCCAGGTCTCGAGCAATTTCGAGCGCCTGATGTTCCTCAGCCTGAATGGTGACGGCGCCGCCGTGGCCAAGCTGATGGACGATTTCCGCAAGAACGGCGCCATGGTCATGCCCCAGGGCGCATGGAATTCCATGCGCGAGGTCTTCGAGGCCTATCGCTTCGACGACGAGGCGACGCTGGCCGCCATGCGCTCTCTCAAGCGCTCTACCGGCGAGACGCTTGACCCCCATTCGGTGATCGGCGTCGCCGCCGCGCTGAAAGGCCATGCGGCCAAGGATTGCACCATGGTCGCCCTGGCCACCGCCCATCCGGCCAAGTTCCCCGATGCGGTGGAGAAGGCCACGGGCACGCGGCCCGGCCTGCCCCCTCACATGGCCGACCTGTTCTCGCGCACCGAGCGCATGGACCGCCTGGGCAACGATGCCGAAGCCTTGAAGGCTTATGTCCGGACCTTCGCCGCGCGGACACGCGCATGAGCGAGATCCGGGAGACCCGGCTGAATTCCGGCCTCAAGATCGTCACCGACCCCATGGAGACGGTGGAGACCGTGTCCCTGGGCGTCTGGGTCGATGCCGGAACCCGGCACGAGCCCGTCGAGATCAACGGGGTCAGCCATCTGCTTGAACACATGGCCTTCAAGGGCACGGCGCGGCGCTCGGCTCTCGACATCGCCGAGGAGATGGACGCGGTGGGCGGTCACCTGAACGCCTATACGGCGCGCGACCACACCGCCTATTACGCCAAGGTGCTGAAGGAAGACGCCGCCCTGGCGCTCGACATCATCTCCGACATCTTGCAGAACTCGACGCTGGAGGCCGAGGAACTGGGCCGCGAGCAGGCGGTGGTGGTCCAGGAGATCAACCAGGCCATCGACACCCCCGATGACATCATCTTCGACCATTTCCAGGCCACCGCCTATCCCGACCAGCCCCTGGGCCGTCCGGTGCTGGGCAGCGAGGAATTGGTGCGCGCCATGAGCCGCGATCAGGTCATGGGCTATATGCGCGGCAATTACTCGGCGCCGCGCATGGTCCTGTCGGCCTCGGGCCGCATCGATCACGACCATCTGGTGGCCACGGCGGGCGCCGCCTTTTCCCAGCTCCCCCCCCATCACGCGGCGGTAACCGACCAGGCCCGCTATGTGGGCGGCGATTTCCGCGAGGAGCGCAGCGAGCTGGAACAGGTCCATGTGGTGGTGGGCTTTGACGGCGTCGCCTATGACGACCCGGATTATTACTCCGCCTCGGTACTGTCCACCCTGCTGGGCGGCGGCATGTCCAGCCGCCTGTTCCAGGAAGTGCGCGAGAAGCGGGGGCTGGTCTATTCCATCTATTCCTTCGCCTCGTCCTACAACGACGGCGGCCTGTTCGGCGTCTATGCGGGCACCGGCGAGGACGAGGTGGCCGAACTCATTCCGGTCATGTGCGACGAAATCGTCAAGGTCTGCGGCGGCGTCAACGACGCCGAAGTCCAGCGCGCCCGCGCCCAGCTCAAGGCCTCCATCCTCATGAGTCTGGAAAGCACCACGTCGCGCTGCGAGCAACTGGCCCGTCAGGTGGTGATCTATGGCCGCCCCGTGCCCGTGGCCGAAGTGGTCGAGAAGGTGGAAGCCATCACCGCCGAGGACTGCGCCCGTGTGGCGCGCCGCCTCTTCGCCGGAACCCCGACCTTCGCCGCCATCGGGCCCTTGGGCAAGGTGGAGAGCTTCGAACGGGTGGCCGAACGCCTGAGGCCGTGATGCGCCGTATTCTTGCCGCCTTTATCGCCCTCGCCGCCCTGGCCCCTTTCGCCGCCCTGGCGCTTCCGGTCACCACCGGCGTATCCAATCCCACCATCGTGGTGGCGGTCATCGCCACCCTGTCGGGACCGGGCGCCATGGCGGGCCAGGACAGCGTCGACGGCTTCACCACCGCCATGCGCCATCTGGGCGGCCGCTTCGCCAACCAGGAAGTGCGCGTGGTGGTCCAAGACGACAAGGGCTCTCCCGATACGGCCCTGGCCGTGGCGCGAAGAATGATCGAGCGCGAGAAGGTGGATTTCGTGGTGACCGCCGTCTCCCTGCCGTCCATGTCCGCCATGGTCAAGACACTGACCGAATCCCGTGCTTTCGTGCTGAACCTGGATGCCGCGCCCGCGACCATGGGCGGGGCCGCCTGTTCGCCCTGGTTCTTCCAGGTGGCGACGCCGGTCCAGGCCGTCTATGACGCCATCGGCGCCCATCTCACCGCCGAGAAGATGCGGCGCGTGATGATCATCGGCACCGATTCCCCCGCCACCGATCAGGCGGTGGCCTCCATCCGCCGCGCCTGGCAGGGCGAGGTGATCGAGGTGCTGCGGCCGCGCCATGGCACCACCCGCTTCGCCGATGAGGCCGCCGCCATCCGTCAGGCGAGCCCCGACGCGGTGGTCAATCTGCTGACCGGCGGCATGGGCACCGCCTTTGCCCGTGAATATGCCGCCGCCGGATTAAAGGCCGATATTGCCCAGATCGGCGTGTGGCAGGGTTGGGAACGGCCCATGTTGCCCGCCATGACCGAAGCGGGCATGGATGTGCTTAATGTGGCGCCGTGGAGCCCCGATCTGGAAACTCCGCTGGGCAAGCGCCTGATCACCGATTTCGAACTGGAATACGGTCGTCCGGTGACCGGCTGGGTGGCCCAGGGCTATGACACCGCCCAGATGCTCGACGCGGCGCTGCGCGCCACCGGTGGACGTGCCGGCGACCGCGACGCGGTGCGCAATGCGCTCAGGCGCGCCGAATTCTCCTCGGTGCGCGGAGCGTTCCGCTTCGACACCAACCACTCCCCGTCGGTGAACGTCTATCTGCGCCGCACCACCCGCGACACCAAGGGCCGCCCCGCCGAGGAACTGCGCACCACCCTGATCAAGGACTGGCACAGCCGCGACATCGCCCTGTGCCCCATGCGCTGGGTCGAGGAACCCGCCCCCGGCCATGCTCCCGGCACCACGCCGCCCAAGCCGGGCACCCCCGCCCAACCGGCAAAGCCGAAACCACCTGCCCCGGGGCTAACGGTCAAGCCCAAACCGCCGACGGCGACGCAGAACTAGCAAGGAAGGTCACGTCATCCCGGAAGCGCATCGCGCTATCCGGGATCCATGGTGCTGTTTCCCCAAAGATCCCGGCTCAAGGCCACGGCTGTCCGGTTAAATTTCCATGAGAGCCCCGAACGGCAGAGCCAATGCGGGTTTCATCTGGTCATGGAACACGGAGGACACGGATGCCGCTTCGCGGCCGCGGATGATCACGGATTATAAGGTCATCCTTGGCCAAGGTCGGGGCGATGGCCGGAAACAAGACCATTTCCGTGTTTATCCGTGAGCGGTGCGAAGCACCGCATCCGTGACATCCGTGTCTCATGACTCCACGTCTGCCGCCTCAAATTGAACCGGACAGACGTGGCTCAAGGCCGGGATGACGAAACGGAAAAGACCTCAGCGGTGCTTTTCCACCAGCTTGATCATGGTATCGAGCGTGATGGAGGCGAAGGTGGCGCGCGCCGTGTCCTCGATTTCCATCAGCACCTGGCACAGGCCCTTGCCCTCGGCGGTGTCGTCGCCATCCTCACGCTCGCCGTTGCGGATGGGGTCGATGGTCTCGAACAGCTGGATGATGTCGAGCAGCGTGGTGCGCCGCCGGTTGCCGGAAAAGCGATAGCCGCCACCGGCTCCTCTGACCGCCTCCACCAGCCCGACCCGGCCCAGCGAGCGCAGCACCTTGGCCAGATGGTTGGTGCTGATGCCGTATTTCTCGGCGATTTCGTTGGCCGAGAGTTGCCGGTCCTGGCCCGAGGCCAGTTCCAGGATGGCGAACAAAGCGCAGCGCGTGGCTTTCTGGAGCTTCATCAGAGATCCTTCTCGAACTGGATGAAGGGACCGGCCATCATGCCCTGGCTGCGGAAGAAGCTCATGATCAGGGTGTCGTCGCGTGCCAGCATGGTGCGCACCTTGGAAACCCCCGCCTTGCGGAAGCGGTCGTTCAACGCTTCCAGAAGCACATGGCCCACGCCGCCCTGGCGGGTATTGTTGCGCACGCCAATGGCGAAAATCCAGCCGCAGGGCGGAGAACCGAACTCCCAGGCGCGGACTTCACCGATGATGAATCCAAGAACCGCATCTCCGTCACAGGCCACCAAGAAAAATCGGTACCGTTTTACGGATTTCGGCTGGGTATCATCATCAACATCAGTTGAGCGGTTATTGTAACGCTCCAACAAATCTTCCCAATACTCGGCCTTGGGCAAACCAGTATTCTCGGTATCGATCGCAATCACTTGCGGGATGTCCGCCGCCTTCGCGAGGCGGACGGTGCATTTTCTTTCCGATTGCCGAGTCTGTGGATTTGCCATCGAGACCGTCTCCAGTACTAGTAAAATCGTTCTACTGCACGGTGCCCGCGATTACAATGCCGTTTCTGACCCGACGCCTTTGACACCACGCAAAAGTATCGTAGCCGCCATGACCGATAGGTGTAAGGCGCGGGTTGGCGAATGGCTGTGTCGGGTGTAGGCTTTTTTCCAATCCCCGATGAACAGGGGAATACGCCATCGTCGACAAAGCGTGGCAGCCGCCGCGCGAGAGGTGGGGGAGAGGTCATATGCCCAATGGGAATTCCAACGGTTCCGACACCGGCGCCGTTGTGGCGGCCGTCCTGGCCCGCCACGGGTCAGACGGCACCCGGCTGATGCAGATTCTGCGCGAGATTCAGGAAGAGACCGAGTGGCTGTCGCCCGACATCCTGACCAGGGTGGCCGAGGGTGCCAAGCTGCCACGTGGCCAGGTCGAGGGGGTGGCGGGGTTCTACCACTTCTTCCATACCGAGCCGCTGGGCAGCTACCGCGTCCTGTGGAGTGACAACATCACCGACCGCATGGCTGGCAATGCCGACCTGATGGCCCGCATGTGCAAGAAGCTGTGGCTGAAGCCCGGAAAGGTTTCCGAGGACGGCTTGGTCAGCGTCGACACCACGTCATGCACCGGATTGTGTGATCAGGGCCCCGCCCTGCTGGTCAATTACCGGCCCGTCACCCGCATGACGGCCGAGCGTGTGGATCAGATCGTCGATCTGATCCGCCACAAAACCCCGCTGGCCCAGTGGCCCGCCGAATTCTTCCATGTCGACGACAATATCCGGCGCAAGGATGCCCTGCTGGGCGCCGACTTCAAGCCGGGCGACGCCCTGAAGGCACTGAAAAGCCCGCAGGAAGTGCTGGACGCCATCAAGGAGTCCGGCTTGCGCGGCCGTGGCGGTGCTGGCTTCTCCACCGGCCAGAAGTGGGATTTCTGCCGCGCTGCGGTGGGCACCGGCCCTCATGCGGCCCATTACGTTGTGTGCAACGCCGACGAGGGCGAGCCCGGCACCTTCAAGGACCGGGTGCTGCTGTCGTCCTATGCCGATCTGGTCTTCGAGGGCATGACCATCTCGGGCTATGTCATCGGCGCCAAAAAAGGCTTCGTCTATCTCAGGGGCGAGTACCGCTATCTGCTGGAGCCGCTGAACGCGGTTCTGGAAAAACGCCGCGCCGCCAAGCTGCTGGGCAAGTCCATTCTGGGACGCACCGGCTTCGACTTCGACATCGAGATCCATCTGGGCGCCGGTGCCTATATCTGCGGCGAGGAAACCGCCCTGCTGGAAAGCCTGGAGGGCAAGAGGGGCGTGCCGCGCAAACGTCCGCCCTTCCCCGTCACCTCGGGTTATTTGAACCAGCCCACCGCCGTCAACAATGTGGAGACCTTGGCCTCGGCGGCGCTGATCGCCGCCAAGGGCGCCGCCTGGTACAAATCCATCGGCACGCCCAAATCGGCGGGCACCAAGATCTTGTCCATCTCGGGTGATTGCGAGCGCCCTGGCATCTACGAATATCCCTATGGCGTCAAGGTCAGCCAGGTCCTGGCCGATTGCGGGGCCAGGGATACCCAGGCCTGCCAGATCGCGGGCGCCTCGGGCCTAGCCATCGCCCCCAACGAATTCGGACGCCGCATCGCCTTCGAGGACATTCCCACCGGCGGTTCCTTCATGATCTTCGACAACACCCGGGATATGTTCCAGGTGGCGCGCAACTTCGCCCATTTCTTCGTTCATGAAAGCTGCGGCTTCTGTACGCCCTGCCGGGTGGGCACCACGCTGCTGGCCAATGCCATGGACAAGATCGACGAAGGCCATGGCGGCGAATACGACATCAGCGACATCTGGCGGGTCATCCGCACGCTGAAGACCGCCAGCCATTGCGGCCTGGGCCAGACGGCGGGCAATGCGGTGGCCGATACGCTGCAGAAATTCCGGCCCTCTTACGAATTGCGGCTCAATGTGCGCGACTTCGAACCGGCCTTCGATCTGGACAAGGCGCTTTCCAAGATGCGCGAGGTGACGGGCCGCGACGATCCCGGCGCCCACTTCCACATCAATCACCGGAAATCCAGATCTGGCTTAGGCACCAAGGCGGGAGAACCGTCATGAGCGACGCGAAAACCTTCTTCCTCGACGAGGAGGAGATTCCCTTCGAGGAAGGCCAGACCATCATCCAGGCGGCGCTCTCGGCGGGCAAATACATCCCCCATCTGTGCTACCACCCGGAGTTCAAGCCCCACGGAAGCTGCAAGCTGTGCACGGTGCGCATCGATTCACGCACGGTGACCACCGAGGACGGCCAGAGCGTCAAGATTCCCGGCCGCGCCGCCGCGTCCTGCACCACACCGGCCCAGGCGGGCCAGCATGTGGAAAGCGAGGTGCCGGAAATCCAGGACCTGCGCCGCACCCTGATCCAGATGCTCCTCGTCGAGGGCAACCATTACTGCCCGTCTTGCGAAAAGAGCGGCAAATGCCTGCTGCAGGGCCTGGCCTATGATCTGGGCGTCATGGACCCCCACTTCCCGCAATACTTCTCCAAGCGCGAAGTGGATGCCAGCCACCCGGACGTGCTGCTGGACTTCAACCGCTGCATCCTGTGCGAACTGTGCGTCCGAGCCAGCGCCGAGGTGGACAAGAAGAACGTCTTCGCCATCTCGGGCCGGGGCCACACCAAGCATCTGATCTGCAACTCGGAAAGCGGCGAACTGGGCGACACCAATCTGGCGGCCACCGACAAGGCGGCCAATGTCTGCCCCGTGGGCGTCATCTTGCACAAGCGCCACGGCTTCGAGGTGCCCTACGGCCAGCGTCGCTTTGACAAGGCCCCCATCAGCGATAATCCGGCGCAGTACGCCCCGGTGAAGGAGCAGGTGTGATGAACGCTCCCCTGCCAAAGCGCAAGCTCAAGGTCGCCACCACCTCGCTGGCGGGCTGTTTCGGCTGCCACATGTCGTTCCTCGATATCGACGAACGCATCCTCGATCTGGTTGAGCTGGTGGAATTTGACCGCTCGCCCATCACCGACATCAAGCATTGCAGCCCCGATTGCGACCTCGGCATCATCGAGGGCGGCGTGTGCAATGCCGAGAACGTGCATGTGCTCCACGAGTTCAGGAAGAACTGCAAGATCCTGATCGCCATGGGGGCCTGCGCCATCAATGGCGGCCTGCCCGCCCAGCGCAACTCGCTGGATATCAGGGACATCCTGGCCGCCGTCTACGCCCAGCCGGGACGCGGCGTGCACATTCCCAACGATCCGGAGATTCCGTTGCTGCTCAACGAGGTGCATCCCCTGCACGAAGTGGTCAAGATCGACTACTTCCTGCCCGGCTGCCCGCCCAGCGGCGATGCCATCTGGAAGTTTCTCACCGATCTCCTGGCTGGCCGTACGCCCACTTTGGGCTTTGGCCTGATCCATTACGACTGACCCGGAAGGGACGCCTGCAATGAGGCACCAAATGGAACTGGAAACCGCCAAGACCCCCGATGCGCTCAAGCGCATCGTCATCGAGCCCGTCTCGCGGGTCGAGGGCCACGGCAAGGTCACCATCCTGCTCGACGACGACAATCAGGTGCATCAGGTGCGCCTGCACATCGTCGAGTTCAGAGGCTTTGAAAAGTTCATCGAGGGCCGCCCCTACTGGGAAGTGCCGGTGCTGGTCCAGCGCCTATGCGGCATCTGCCCGGTCTCGCACCACCTGGCGGCCTCCAAGGCCATGGACATGATCGTCAATGGCGGGATTCTGACCCCCACGGCGGAGAAAATCCGCCGCCTGATGCATTACGGCCAGATGCTGCAAAGCCACGCTCTGCACTTCTTCCATCTGTCTTCGCCCGACCTGCTGTTCGGCTTCGACTCCGATGTCGCCAAACGCAATATCGTGGGCGTCGCCGCCGCCAATCCGGATGTGGCGAAGATGGGCGTGCTGCTCCGGAAATTCGGCCAGGAGGTGATTCGCGTCACCTCGGGCAAGCGCGTGCACGGCACCGGCTCGGTGCCGGGCGGGGTCAACAAGTCGCTAACCATCGAGGAGCGGGACTACCTCCTGAAGGACATCGACCAGATGATCGCCTGGAGCCGCGATGCGGTCGGCATCATCAAGGGCCTGCACAAATCCAACCCCGCGCTCTACGACGTATTCGGCGCGGTGCCCTCCACCATGATGAGTCTGGTGGACGACAAGGGCGATCTCGACTTCTACCACGGCGCGCTTCGGGCGCGGGACAAGGACGGTGAGGTCATCTTCGATCAGGTCAGCTATCAGGGTTACAACACCTTGCTGACCGAGGGCGTCAAGTCCTGGAGCTATATGAAGTTCCCCTATATCACCGCATTGGGCGACGAAAAGGGCTGGTACAAGGTCGGCCCCCTGGCCCGCATCCAGAACTGCGACCGCATCCCCACCCCCCACGCCGAGGCCGAGCGGGCCGAGTTCGTCGCCTATGGCGGGGCCAAGCCCATGCATGGCTCGCTGGGCTTTCACTGGGCGCGCATGATCGAGATGCTGTGCGCCGCCGAGACCATCAAGGACCTGCTGCTCGATTCCGACATCATGGGCGCCGATCTGATGGCGGAGGGACCCCGGCGCGAGGAAGGCATCGGCGTCATCGAGGCGCCGCGCGGCACGCTGTTCCATCACTACCGGGTCAACGAGGACGATCTGGTGACCTATGCCAATCTGATCGTCTCGACCACCAACAACAACACCGCCATGAACGTGGCGGTCAGGGACGTGGCCAAGAACTACCTGACCGGCCACGAGATCACCGAGGGGCTGCTGAACCATATCGAGGTGGCCATCCGCTGTTTCGATCCCTGCCTCTCCTGCGCCACCCATGCGCTGGGCAAGATGCCGTTGGAAGTGTCCCTGGTGGATGCCTCGGGGGCCGAGATCGACCGCATGACCAAGGACGGCGAGGGGCGGATCGGAAAGGGAGCTTTGTGACCGCGCCGACCCTGATCTTCGGCTGGGGCAATCCGTCTCGGGGTGACGACGCCCTGGGCCCGGCCCTGCTGGACGCCGTCGAGGCGTTGCGGGACGCCCATCCCCAATGGGGGCCGGTGGATATCCTGACCGACTTCCAGCTTCAGGTGGAACATGCCCTGGATCTGGAGGGGCGCGAGAGGGTGCTGTTCGTCGATGCCTCGGCCGCTGTCGCCGACGCGCCGTTCCGCGCCGAGGCCATCGCGCCAGCCAAGGACTCGTCATTTACCAGCCATGCCCTGTCGCCCCAGGGCGTCATGCATGTCTATGCCGAAATCAAGGGCAGCGCGCCGCCGCCCTGCACCCTTTTGGCCATCGCGGGCGAAACCTTCGAGTTGGGCGAACCTTTAAGCCCCGCGGCAAAGAGCCATCTGAAGGCGGCCTTGGCCTGGACCAAGGACTGGCTTGCCGCCCGGCCCGCCTGAAAGCGTTCTTAGCATGGCCGACCGCCCGAGAGAGCGCATGTGGGCCATTCCATAGCGCGTTAGTGTTGCAAAGCTTGTGAACAGGGGTATTCCATCATGTCCGACGCCGACCTGATTTCCCGCCTTCAGGGCTTTCCCGCCCCCGCCTGCCGCTGTGCCTCGGCCGCCGAAACCGGGCACCACGAGCGCAATTGCCTGGCTGGCCTGCTGACCGAATCGGTGGCCGAGATCGGGCGTCTTCGGGCCGAGAACGCCCGGCTGTCCTCCATGACGGTGACCGGCGCGCCGGGCCGCGGGGCCGAGCGTCAGGTCTGGGTCCGCCTGATGTGCTATTACGGTTCCGACGGCGTGTGGAACAGCGACGACGAGACGGCCGAGCCCGCGCCGGTCCTGCTCTCTCCCGGCCTCAAATCGGAAATCGTCGCCTGGAAGAATTCCCTCGACCGGGTCGAGGCGGTCACCCCTGCCGTCACCGAGGCCTTCCAGACCCGCGCCCTGAACATCGGGCGGCGTATCAAGGAAGAGATGCCGGGCTGGAAGGTGGTCTATATCGACCGCACCAAGTCGGGCGCCGATATCCGTAACAAGGATTACTTCGAGCACGAAGTGACGCTGTGACGTCGTCCACGGGCCTGTGCGGAGGATGAAGGTCGAACTGCGCACCGACGCGCCGCCCAAGCCAGCCTATGACGCCCCATGCAATGGCTGCGGCCTGTGCTGCGCGGTGGAAACCTGCCCCCTGGGGCTTGTATTGTTCCGCCGCCGCCAGGGCCCCTGCCCCGCCCTTGTCTGGCAAGACGGACGCTATGTCTGCGGCGTGCTGGACCGGCCGAAGGACTTCATCGCGCTATTGCCCACGGCCTGGGCGGCACGGCTGGTGGCGCGCTGGATCGCCGCCGGCAAGGGCTGCGACTGCCGTCACGAGGCGGAGGAGCATCAGGACGGGTAGAACCTGGACCAACTGCAGGCCGGGCACGAGCCGATGGCTCCGGCCTCCGATTCCAGGGAATAGCGCACCCGGCTGCCGCAAAGGGGGCAGGAGGTGGGGCGCGCGGGCGCCGTCTTGGGCTTGGCCCGAGGCGCACGGCGCAGCAGCGAGTTGATGCGCGCCAGCAGTTCACGGCGCTCGCAGGGCTTGCTCAGAAACTCGTCGGCCCCGATTTCCAGGCCGTGCAGCTTGTGCTCCAATTCGGTATGGCCGGTCAGCAAGATGATGCCCAGCGCCGAATGCTGCCGCAATTGCTGGACCAGGCTATAGCCATCCTCGCCCGGCATTTCCACGTCGAGGAGAACCAGATCGGCGGGACCGGCTGCCAGGGCCGCCCACATCTCAGCTCCCCCGCTGCACGAGGTCACGCGGAAGCCATGGGCTGTCAGGATGCCCGATAAAATTGAGCGGACCGTGGCGTCGTCATCCACCACCAGGATATGAGCGGGTGTCGTCATCGTCTCTATTCCACGCTAGCCACATCGCCCCTGGCGATGGTGAGGGCCTTGATCAGGGCATGAACCCGCATGCCGGGAACCAAATTGAGTTGGGCCTGGGCCAGGGAGGTGATCTGCACCCACAGCCGGGTGGCGCCACAGGCCAGAACCACGTCCACCAGGAAGGAATCCGCCGCCGCCACGGACACGACCGTGGCAGGCAGCACATTGCGGATGCTGACCCGCTCGGGCGGCTCGATGGCGATGGCCACGTCGCGGGCATGGATGCGCAGCCGGACCGGAGTACCGACCGCCAGTTCGGTCCGCCCGACGATCAGCATGCCGCCGTCGAAGGCCAGACGGGTGATGCCGAAACCGGAATCGTGGCTGGACACCACGGCGCCGATCACCGCGCCCGCCTCATAGCGGCCAGTCAGCGGGCGCAGACCCGGATCACCCATCAGGCTTTCCAGCGGCCCCGAGGCCGCCACCTTGCCCCCATCCATCAGGGCCAGGGTATCGGCAAGGCGGATGACTTCGTCCATGGAATGGCTGACATAGAGGATCGGAATGGAAAAGCGCCGGGCCAACTGGGAGATGAAGGGCAGCAATTCGGATTTGCGCGCCGGGTCCAGGGCCGCCAGCGGCTCGTCCATCAAGAGGATGCGCGGGGACGCCAGCAAGGCCCGGCCGATGGCGACGCGCTGCTTCTCGCCCCCCGACAGCTTGGCCGGGCGGCGGTCCAGCAGATGTTCGATCCCCAGCAGTTGAACCACCTTGTCCAGGGACTGGGTCCGCTCCGGCACGGGCAGAAGCTTTCGTCCGAACTCCAGATTGCCCCGCACCGAGAGGTGGGGAAACAGCCGGTGTTCCTGAAAGACATAGCCCAGGCGCCGCGCCTCGGGCGGCAGGTCGATGCCGGACTGAGAGTCGAACAGAACCCGCCCGTCCACGCTGATCACGCCTTCGTCGGGGCGCGACAGTCCGGCCACCATGTTGATCACCGAGGTCTTGCCCGAGCCCGAGCGGCCGTACAGCGCCGTCACCCCCGGCCCGGCGGACAGGCGGACATCCAGGCTGAAATCACCTTGGCGGCGGCGGATATCAAGGTCGAGCATGCCGGGCCTATCCCTTCAGCCTGGCCTGGACGCGCCGCGCCAGCACTTCCGCGGTAAGCAAGGCGGAAAAAGCCACCACCACAGAGATGATGCACAGGCGAAGCGCCGCCTCGTCGCCGCCCGGCACCTGGGTCAGGGCATAAAGGGCGATGGGCAGGGTTCGGGTTTCGCCGGGAATGTTGGAGACGAAGGTGATGGTCGCTCCGAATTCCGACAGGGAGCGGGCGAAGCCCAGAACCACTCCGGTCAGCACGCCGGGCAGGATCAAAGGCAGGGTCACCGAACAGAAGGTGCGGATAGGGCCGCATCCCAGCGTGCGGGCGGCCTGTTCCAAGCCCCGGTCGACGCTTTCCAGGGCCAGACGGATGGCGCGGACCATCAGGGGAAAGGCGATCACCGCCGACGCCACCGCCGCGCCCTTCCAGTTGAAGGCCAGGGTGATTCCGAACCAGTCGTACAGCCAGGCCCCCACCACGCCCCGGCGGCCCAGAACCACCAGCAGGCCGTAGCCCACCACCACCGGAGGCAGAACCAGCGGCAGATGGATGATGCCGTCCACCAGGGACTTTCCGGGGAAATCAAGACGGGCCAAAATCCAGGCGCAGCCGACCCCCAGCGGCAGCGAGGCCGCCACCGCCCAGAACGACACCAGCAGAGACAGGCGCAGCGCCTCGATCTCAAGCGGCGTCAGGGTGAACATGGCTTTCTCCGTCCCTTATGTCTCATGGGGCGGAGACTAAAAAATCACGCATCCAGTGGATAGACAAGACGTTCCGGCAGTTCATGGAAGCCAAAATTGTTCTTGCCCGCACCCTTGACCGTGTACATGGCCCGGTCCGCCAGACGGATCAGCATGGCCGCGTCATCGGCATCGTCGGGGAAGATGGCGATGCCGACGCTGGCCTGGACATTGGCGTCATTGCCGTCCAGATCGAAGCGCTCGGCCATGCGCGAGACCACCTTGGCGGCCACATTGCCGATCTCGTCCTTGCCTTCCACGTCGTGGAGAATGACCGTGAATTCGTCACCCGACAGGCGCGCCACCGTGTCCGACGAGCGAACGGACAAAAGCAGCCGCGCCGCCGCTTCCTGCAACAGCAGATCGCCGCAGGCATGGCCGAATGTGTCGTTGATCTTCTTGAAGCCGTCCAGATCGATGAACATCAGGGCAAAGCGCGTCCTGTCGCGTTTTGACGCCTTGACCGATTGCCCAAGGCGATCGAGGAACAGCGAACGGTTGGGCAGGCCGGTCAGAGCGTCGAAATTAGCCTGGCGCCAGACCTGCTCCTCGTCTTCCTTGCGCGCCGTGATGTCGCTGAAGATGCCCAGCATGTGCGACACTTCGCCAAAGGCATCGCGCACCGTGGCCACGGACAGCCACTCGATGAAGACCTCGCCGGTGCGGCGCCGGTTCCACACCTCGCCCTGCCATTGGCCGGTATCGAGGATGGCGCGCCACATGTCGCGGTAGAAGTCGTTGTCGTGGCGGCCAGATTTCAGGATGCTTGGCTTCTTGCCGATGGCCTCGTCCAGGGAAAAGCCGGTGATGCGCGTGAAGGCTGTGTTGACCGCCTCGATGGTGCCGTCGGGGCCGGTGATCATGATCCCCTCATTGGCGGTCTCCACAACCTTGGCGGCCAGTTGCAGACGCTCTTCCGAGGTCTTGCGCTCGGTGATGTCGTAGACCCAGGCCAAGTTGACCGGCTCGATCCCGAACAGGGATTCACGGATGGTGAGCAGCGTCCAGAACGGCGTGCCGTCGGACCGGCGGAACTGCACCTCGGCATGATCGACGCTGCCATGGCGCTTCATATGCTTGATCACCGTGGCGCGCTGATGGTCGTCCACGTAATAGTCGCGGGCCTTGGAGCCCAGCACCTTGTCCCGCGGAAAACCGATCAATTCGCAAAATGTGTGATTGGCGAAGACAATTATTCCGTCGCGACGGCGCGAAATGGACACGCCCACGGGACTGTCTTCGAGAACACCAGCCAAACCGACGGGATCAAGTTCGGTCATCGCGGCAACCGGAAATCACGACAATCCATGTTTTCCCCCTCTTCTGGCCTCTCCCAAAGCCAAGGACGCTCGCCCTTTGGGACGGGTCGCCCCGAATTCACGCCAATATAGAGTGAACATCCCTCAGCCGACTATACGCATTGTGCGCAAGGGTCTTTCCAGTTGACCCGCCCGATCGAGGGGGCATAGTCGAGAATGTTCGGACATTCTTTCAAGAAAGCGCCATCCATGTTCACCTATGCCCTGGTCGCCCTGGGAAGCGCCATCGGCGGCACCTTTCGCTACTGGCTGGCGGCCGTGATCGCCGAGACCACAGCGGGGACGTTTCCCTGGGGAACCTTGGTGGTCAACGTCACCGGCTCTGCGGCCATCGGCCTGTTCGCCACCCTGACCTCGGTGGACGGACGCCTTTTTGTCCCCAGCGAATGGCGCACCTTCTTCATGGTGGGCATCTGCGGCGGCTATACCACCTTCTCGTCGTTCAGCCTCCAGACCCTGGCCCTGGCCCAGGACGGCGACTGGCTGGCCGCGGGACTGAACGTCCTGGGATCGGTGGCATTGTGCCTGGTGGCCGTCTGGCTGGGCCATGCCGCCGCCGCGGTTATCAACAGATAGGAGAGCGGCCATGCGTATACCCAAGGACGCCACCTTGTTGCGGATCTTCGTGGGCGAGACCGATCGCCGCGACGGCAAGCCCTTGTTCGAGTCCATCGCCATCGAAGCGCGCAAGGCCAATCTGGCCGGAGCCACCGTCTTGCGCGGCCGCATGGGGTTCGGCCATTCGTCACGGCTGCACAGCACCAAGATCCTCGCCCTCTCGGAAGATCTGCCCATGGTGATCGAAATTGTCGATTCTTGGGAAAAGATCGAGGCATTTCTCCCCATCCTGGACGTCATGATGGGCGATCGCGGCATGGCCACCTTGGAGCGGATTCAGGTCCTGCTTCCCGGTTCCAAATCATCCACCTAGGCGAAGCCCCCCAGAATCGAGGACGTCACACCTTGATTCCGAATGATTCCATACAGCGACTGGACAATTTCACCCGTGAGTATAAGCTGAAGGTCTAATACGGGGGACGGGACGCGCGGAAATGCGCTGTGACGGCCCCGTTGGGCGTCGGGGGATGCGCATGAAGAAAATCCTGATGGCGTTGGGGGTCGTGATCGTCGTGATCATCGGCGCTCTTGCCATGATTCCGGCCATGATCCCCGCCGAACGCATCCAAGGCGAAATCGTCGCCGGGGTGAAAAGCGCCACCGGCCGCGACCTGTCCATCCAGGGCAAGATTTCGGTGTCGGTCTTCCCGTCGCTCTCCGTGCAGGTGGGCAATGTCGCCCTGGCCAATCCCGCAGGCTACAGCAGCAAGGACCTGATCCGTCTGGGCGCCGTGGATGTGCGGCTCAAGCTGCTGCCTCTCCTGGGCGGCAAGGTCGAGGTGGACAGCTTCGTCCTGGTCGACCCCATCATCACCTTGGAAACCGACCGCCAGGGCAAGGGCAATTGGGTGTTCGAGGGCCCGGCTGCCGCCGCTCCGGCCCCTTCCGTCACGACCAAGCCCACCGACAAGCCTGCGTCCGCCCCCTCCTCCGCCGGTGTCAGCGACATCCGTCTGGGCGATGTGCGCATCACCAATGGCAAGCTGACCCAGATCGACGGCAAGACCGGCGCCAGGCAGGAGGTGAGCGAGATCAATCTCCGGGTGGCGCTGAAAAGCCTGTCCGAGCCGCTGTCGGCCAAGGGCAGCCTGGTTTGGAACGCCAAGAAGGTCGAACTCGACCTGGACGTGGGCAGCCTGAAGGCGCTGATGGACGGCCAAAGCAGCACCCTGGGCCTGGTTGTCGCCTCTGAACCGGTCAAGCTGGGGCTCAAGGGCAATGCCAAGGGCGGTGCCTCACCCGGCCTGGACGGCGCACTGGATCTCAATGTGCCTTCCATCCGCAATCTGGCCGCCTGGGCGGGCTCGCCCATCACCATGGCTGGCAACGGATTGGGGCCGCTCTCCATCACCGGCAAGCTGGCCGCCGGGCCGACCCAGATCGCCTTTACCCAGGCCGCCATCGCCATCGACGCCATCAAGGCCAAGGGCGACGTCACCGTCAATACCGGCGCCGCCAAGCCAGCCATCAAAGGCCGCCTTGACGTGGACATGCTGGACCTCAACCCCTATCTGCCGCCGGAAGGCGCGCAGCCTAAGGGCGGCGAGGGCAAGGCCACCCCTGCTGGCGGCGGGGCGGCGCAGACCCAGGCCAAGCCTGCGGGCTGGAGCGACGATCCCATCGATGCCTCGGGCCTCAAATCCGCCGATGTGGATTTCGCCCTGACCTGCGGCGGTATCCTGGTCAAAAAGATCAAGGTGGGAAAGAGCGCGCTGAACCTCGCGCTGCACAACGCAAAGCTGGCCGCCGATCTGACCGAGCTGGCCCTCTATCAGGGGACGGGCAGGGGACGGGTTGCCCTGGACGGCGCGCAGCCGGGCGTGGGTCTTGACGCCTCGTTCCAGTTGAAGGGCCTGCAGGTCGAACCCTTCCTCACCGATGCCGCCGACAGCGACCGTCTGTCGGGCACCGGCAATTTCGATGTGACTGTCGCCGGACAGGGCAAGACCCAGCGTCAGATCGTCTCTTCGCTGAACGGCAAGGGATCGCTGGCCTTCCTCAATGGCGCCATCAAGGGCATCAATCTGGCCGCCATGGCGCGCAATGTCACCAGCGCCTTTACCGGTGGCGCCCAATCGACCGAGAAGACCGACTTCGCCGAATTGGGCGGAACCTTCACCATCGTGAAGGGTATCCTGACCAATAACGATCTGGCCATGAAATCGCCGCTGCTGCGCGTCGAGGGCAAGGGCACCGTCGATCTGCCCCAGCGCAGCGTCAATTACCGCATCGATCCCAAGCTGGTCGCCAGTCTGGAAGGCCAGGGCGGCGGCAGTGCGGCCGGAATCGTCGTGCCGATCCTGGTCACTGGCCCCTGGGACAATCTCTCCTATCGCCCCGATCTGGAAGCCCTGCTCAAGCAGAATGTCCAGAACGTCGGCAAAGCCGTCGAAAGCCTGATACCAGGAATCGGCGGCGGCAAGTCGTCGGGCTCGGCGCCCGCCGATGGCTTGAACCCCATGAAGCTTTTCGGGCGCTGATCTTTTTTCGAACCTTTAAATTGAGCAAACGGAGACTGACACGATGAAGTTCCTGCATATCGCCGCCGCCATCGGCATGACCGCCCTGCTGGGCGCTTGCGCCACCCCCTGGGAAGTGGCCGACGTCAACGAAATCACCGCCGCCGAAGCCCCGACCGCTGGCTCGGCCTTCACCAAGGCCCTGTTCGCCGAGTACAAGGCCTATGCCATCCAGGAAGCCAAGGTCGAGTATGAGTGGGACGACGCCGCCATCTTCGCCCGCAAGGGCCTGCGCGCCGCCACCGGCGAGTCCGTCGCTCCCGCCGAAGTGACCGATTGGGAGGTTCCCGCCGCCCGTACCGCCGAGCTCACCGCCGCCCGCGCCCGTCTGGTCGGCTATTTCGGCAATGGCGCCCGCGAGCGCGTTCCCGCCGCCGCCGCCAAGGCCCAGGTGATGTTCGACTGCTGGGTCGAGGAAGAGCATGAGGGTGACGCCAATTCCGATTGCCGCGCCGCCTTCCTGAAGATCGAGCCCGAGCTGCAGGTCAAGGCCGCCGCTCCCGCCCCGAAGATCGTCAAGACCTTCATCGTCTACTTCGACTTCAACAAGTCGACCCTGACCAAGGAAGCCCAGAAGACCCTGAAGGAAGTGGTCGCCTCCGCCGGTCAGATCAAGCCCTCCAGCATCTATGTCGCTGGTCACACCGACACCGTCGGCAAGGCCGGTTACAATGACAAGCTGTCCAAGGCCCGCGCCGCCGCGGTCGAAAAGCAGCTGGCCAAGCTGGGCGTGAAGTCCATCGACGCCAAGGCTTTCGGCTTTGCCAAGCTGGCCGTGCCGACCAAGGCCAACACCAAGGAAGCCAAGAACCGCCGCGTCGAAATCTACTTCGAGAAGTAAGATCGACTTAGGCGCTCAAGCGTCCAAGGCCCCCTTCCCCACCGGGAAGGGGGCTTTTTCTTTGGATGGGCGCTTTAAGGAGACAGAGGCGAAGGGGCTCGTCCCTTCGCGCATCCCCGATCCTTTTTCTCCACACCCTGCGGAAAGCGTGCGTTAAATCGAAGACGGGCAGAGCTAATGCGTGTTTCATCTGGTCATGAAACACGGAGGGACTCGGATAAAGCTTCGCGGCCACGGATGATCACGGATTATAAAAATCCCATATGATCATCCTGGGGCCAAGGTCGGGAACTGGCCGGAAACGAGACCATTTCCGTGTTTATCCGTGAGCGGTGCGAAGCACCGCATCCGTGACATCCGTGACTCATGACTCCACGTCTGCCGTCTCAAATTAAACCGGACAGCCGTGAACTTCGTCCCGGCCATCCACGGAGTAAGGCAAGAAACAGGGATGAGCGAAGGGATGAATCCCTTCGCCTACTTCCCTTTCCCCCAGCGCGCGTTCAGCAGCTGAACAGGACCGGGATGCTGGCATGGGCCAGGATGTGGCGGGTACCGGCACCGGCCTTGCCGCTGAAGGAGAAGGTCTTGCCCGGATGACCGCCGATGACCAGCAGGTCGGCGTCGATGTCATAGGCCCGCGACAGCAGGGAATCCATGACGCCCAGGCCCTCGGTATTGACCCGCTCTCCGGTGACCGGCAAACCATGGACGCGCAGATGGTCGATGATGTCCACCGGCGGCGTGCTCTTTTCCATGGGGGTAAAGCCGCGGACCGAGGCAACCAGCACCTCCTCGGCGCCTTCCACCAGGGGCAGGCAGTCGTGCAAGGCGCGCGCCGCCTGCTTGCCCGAACGCCAGCCGATCACCACCTTCTTGCCCAGGGGACGCTTTGTGTATTCCACCGGCACCACCAGGATGGGGCGGCCGGAATGCAGAATGATCTGTTCCACCATGGTCTCGGGCACATGCTTGCCATAGGCGGCGGGCTGAGAGACGACCACCAGATCCACATAATGGCTGCAAAACACCGCCTCGCCCAGCAGGTCGGTTTCGGCCCCGTGCACAATCTGCCACCAGCGGGTCTCGAGCCCTTCGGTGGCGGTCTCGAAGGCCTTGCGGGCGCTGTCGGCCTGGGCCAGCAAGGTATTGCTGGGCTGACGGGCGACCATGGCGGTGGGGCTGACCTCCTTGCGGGCGAACAGGCCGGTCAGCCGCGCGCCGAAACGCCGGGCCTGATCCACGGCAACGGCCAGCGTGCCGCTATCAACCTTGTCACCGTCCAGATGGACGAGAATGTCCTTGATGTTCATGGCCCCACCCTGTTCGTCCGGTCTCGTTGTCATGTCCGGTCAGGATAGTTCACCCCCGGCAGGCGCGCGCGTCAAGCGAAATAAGCAAATCGGTATTGGAATGCGCCTTTACAGCGTATCCCACCCACACCCTTCCAGCACCGCCCGCATATGCTCCGGCACCGGGGCCTTAGCGGCAATGGGCGGTTTTCCCGCATGGAAAGGCAGGACGATATTGCGCGAATGCAGCATCAGCCGGTCCCCGGCCAAGGTGCCGGTACCGCGCCCATAGATGGCGTCGCCCACCAGCGGATGGCCGATGGCGGCGCAATGGGCGCGGATTTGATGGGTGCGCCCGGTGAGCGGGCGGCATTCCAGCCAGGACAGGCGCCCGTCCGTGCCCAGCAACCGCCATTGGGTCACCGAGGCCAGCCCATTGCGGTCCACTTCCATGCGCCAGCCGAACTTCTTTTCGCGCTTCTTCAGGGCGTAGTCGATGACGCCCTGGTCCTCGCGCGGCTTGCCCACCACCACCGCCCAATAGGTCTTGTCGGCAAGGCCCTTGGCGAAAAGATCGCCCAGCCCGGCCAGGGCCTTGCGGGTGCGGCCCAGCACCAGACAGCCCGAGGTCTCGCGGTCGAGGCGATGGGCCAGTTCCGGCGATTGGGCAAGGCCGAAACGCAGCTGGTCGAGAAAGAGCCCCAGATGCTCGCCGCCCTTGGGACCCGCATGGACCATCAGCCCGGCCGGCTTGTCGATGATCAGCACGGCCGGGTCGCGATAAAGCACGCGGGCGACGAGGTCGAGACTCACTCGGCGGGCGCTCCCTCGGCCACCGCTTGCGGCGTGGTGCGGCGCTCGGCGGCCACGAAGGTGTAGATCACCGGCAGGACGAACAGGGTGAACAAGGTGCCGATGCTCATCCCCGCCACGATCACCACGGCGATGGAAAAGCGCGACGCCGCACCCGCCCCATGGGCAAAGATCAGTGGGATCAGGCCGGTGACCATGGCCGCCGTGGTCATCAGGATGGGCCGCAGCCGCAGCCCCGCCGCCACCATCACGGCTTGGGCGCGGCTAAGACCCTCCGCCTCCTGGCGCTCGCGCGCCACTTCGCAGATCAGGATTCCGTGCTTGGTGATCAAGCCGATCAGAGTCACCAGGCCCACCTGGGTATAGATGTTCATGCTGGCCACGCCCAGCGCCAGGGGGATCAGGGCGCCGCAGATGGACAGCGGCACCGAGACCATGATGACCAAGGGATCGCGGAAGCTTTCGAACTGCGCCGACAGAACCAGGAAGATGATGATCAGGGCGAAGACGAAGGTCATCGCCAGGGCGTTGCCTTCCTGCACGTATTGCCGCGACTGACCGGCGTAATCCACCGTGGTGCCCTGGGGCAGAACCTCATCGGCGATACCGCGCAAAAGGTCCAAGGCCTGGCCCAGCGTCACACCCGGCATGGGAAAGGCCTGGATGGTCACCGAGTTCAACTGGTTGAACTGGTTTAGCGAGCCGGGACGCACCGAGGACCCCAGGCTGACCAGGGACGACAGCGGTACCGCCGCGCCCGAAGACGAGCGGACGTGATAGCGGCCCAACTGGGCGGGATCGAGGCGGAACTCGCGCGGGACCTGGGGGATCACCTGATAGGAGCGGCCCTGAAGATTGACCAGATTGACGTAATTGCCGCCCGTCATGGTCCCCAAGGCGTCACCGATCTGCTGCATGGAGATGCCGTAGGCCGCCGCCTTGTCGCGGTCGATGATGACCTGGGTCTGGGGGCTTTCGATCTTCAGATCGGCATCGATGAAGGCGAACATGCCCGAGCCTTGGGCCCGCTTCATGACCTCGCCCATAATCTCGTTGAGCTGCTTGTAATCGGTGATGGATGACAGCACGAACTGCACCGGCAAACCGTCCACACCCGGCAAGGGCGGCGGCGGGAAGACCGAGGCCTTGACCCCCGACACCTCGTTGAGCGCCTGTTGCACGGCCGCGGTCAGCGTCTTGGCCGAGCGGTCGCGCTTTTCCCAAGGGGTCAGCACCGCGCCGCCGAATCCCTGACTGATGGCGCCCATGCCGTTGATCAGGAAGGTCTCGTTGGTCTCGGAAAAGCCCTTCAGCTTGGTGGCGATCTGGTGCGAGAAGGCCTCCATGAAGTCGGTATTGGCCGAGGCCGGGCCATTATAGGCAGTGAAAATCACGCCCTGATCCTCTTCCGGCGCCAGTTCCGTGGGTACCGCCAGAAACAGGAAGGGCAGCGAGCCCAAAACGATGGCGGCGAACACCAAGGTGGTGGGACGGTCGGCAAGCGACGCGCCCAGCCACTTCTCGTATTTGGCCCGCACCCGGTCGAAGGTGCGGTCGATGAGGGCGGGAAGACCCTTCTTGTCATCCTCGTGGCGCAAAATCTTGGAACACATCATGGGCGACAGGGTCAGGGCAATGACACCCGACACCACCACCGCACCGGCCAGCGTCAAGGCGAATTCCTTGAACAGGGACCCGGTAAGGCCGCCCATGAAGGCGATGGGGGCATAGACGGCGGCCAGGGTAATGGTCATGGAAATGACGGGGCCCGAAATCTCGCGCGTGCCAACCAGGGCGGCGCGCACGGGGCTCAAGCCCTCCTCGATATGACGGTGGACGTTTTCCACCACCACGATGGCGTCGTCCACCACCAGTCCGATGGCCAGAACCATGGCCAGCAAGGTCAGCAGATTGATGGAGAATCCCAAGGACAGCAGCAGAACCGCAACGCCGATCAGCGACAGCGGCACGGTGACCACCGGAATCACCACCGAGCGCACCGAGCCCATGAAGAAGAAGATCACCACCATGACGATGATGGCGGCCTCCAGGATGGTCTTGGCCACTTCGCGGATGGCGGCATCGATGAACAAGGTGGAATCATAGGCGATCTTGGCGGTGAGGCCGGGCGGCAACTGGGATTGCAGCGCGGGCAGCGCCTCTTCGCGCACTTGGCGGATCACCGACAGGGGATTGGCCTCGGGCGTGGTGTAGATGCCGACGAATATGGCGCGCTCATCACCGGCAAAGACGCTCATATCGTCATTTTCCGGCCCCAATTGCACATCGGCCACCTCGCCCAGGCGGACCAGCCGGGCGCCGTCATGCTTGACCACCAGATTGCGGAACTCCTCGACGCTTTTCAGGTCGGTGGAGGCCTGGGTGTTGACCACGTCATAGGCCCCCTTGGTGGAGCCCGAGGCCGAGGTGAAGTTGTTGCTGACGAGCGCCGCCTTAAGGTCGTCGGGCCCCATGCCCTGCTGGGCCAGCTTCTCCGGGTCGAGCCAGACGCGCATGGAGAACTTCTGGCCGCCGTAAAGCTCGGGGTTGGCCACGCCGGGCACAGCGGCCAGCTTGGGCTGCACCACCCGCATGACGTAATCGGTGATCTGCTGCTGGGAGAGGCGGTCGGACGAGAAGGCCAGATAGGCCGAGGCGAAGCTTTGCCCCGTTTCCTTCTTGATGATGGAATCGTTGATGCCCTTGGGCAGCAGGCTTTTGACCTCGGCCACCTTGCTCATCACCCCGGTCATGGCGGTTTCCGGGTCGTCGTTGAGCCGGATGAAGGCCTTGATCTCACTGACGCCCTGAAGCGAGCGCGACGTCAGATAGTCGATGCCTTCCGCTGTGGCCACGGCCTTTTGCAGCGGCTGGGTGACGAAGCCCTGAATCATGTCGGCATCGGCGCCGGGAAAGGTGGTGGTGATGGTGATGACCGTGTTGGTCATCTCGGGATATTGGCGCACCGGCAGGCTCATCAGGGCACGCAGGCCGATGAACAGGATCAGCAGGCTGACCACCGCGGCCAGAACCGGCCGCTTGATAAAGATGTCAAACATCACCGCACCGCCCCGGCATCGGCCGTCTTCAAGGGATCGGCCGCAGCGGGCTGGACCAGCGAGCCGTGCTCCAGCTTCACCTGACCCGAAGTGACGACCACGTCGCCAGCCGTGACGCCCGACTTGATCACCACCAGTCCGTCCTTGCGGTCGCCCACGCTGACCACGGCGCGTTCGGCCTTGGACACGGTCTTGCCGTCGGACCCGGCCTCCTCGCGCACCACGAAGACCGCGTCGCCGTGCAGGTTATAGGCCACCGCCGAGGCGGGAACCGTCACCACCGGAGCGCCTGCGGGGCGCTCGATCTCGATACGGGCGAACATACCGGGGCGCAGGCGCCCTTCGTCATTGGGAAAGCGGGCCTGGACCGAGACCATGCCGGTCTTGGCTTCGACCAGGGGTTCGATGGCGGCGATGGAGCCCTCGAAGACCACGCCGGGCCAGGCATCGGTGGTCATGGTGACCTTCTGGTCGATGGCGACCAGGGACAGGTCTTTCTGCGACACGGTGAAATCGCACAGCATCAGGGACAGATTCTGCAGGTTGACCACTGCCTGTCCGGGCTGCAGATACTGGCCCAGATCGACCTTGCGCACGCCGAGTCGGCCATCGAAGGGCGCGGTAATGGTCTTCTTGGCAATGGTGGCCTGAAGCCCGGCCACCTTGGCCTGTTTGACCTTCAACTCGGCCTCGGCCTTTTCCAGGGCGGCAACGCTGACCGTGTTGGACTTGAGAAGCGCCGCGCTGCGGTCATAGCTGGTCCGGGCCAGGACCAGTTCGGCCTGGGCGCTTCGCAGATCGCCCATTTCCACGTCGGAATCCAGTTGCACCAGCACCTGACCCTTCTTCACGTCGTGGCCGGATTCAAAGGCAATGGCCTTGACCAGACCGGACATGGCTCCGGAAATATCGACGCCGTTGACCGCCTGAAGTGTGCCCACCGCCGGGACCACGGCGCGCCAGTCGGCCATCTGGGCCTTGGCGGTGGTCACCGATATCACCGGCTTTGGCATTGTCGCGAAGAACTGCTTGATCATGTGGTTCTTGAAGGCGACGAAACCGAACACGCCTCCGAAAACGAGGGCCGAGCCCGCCAGCATGATGATCATCCGTTTGGCTTTCATGACGCAGGCTCCGTTACTGCAATAGGTCGAGGGCGTGCCGCTTGAGGCGCTCTGCCCCCTCGGCGTTGCTGATATTGATTCCCATCAGGCGCTGGAAAAAGACGCCGTCCATGGCGGTGCAGATCAGCCCGGCCCGTTCCAGGTCGGGGCTGTCGCTCTTGATACGCTCCATCCAGCGGTCGTACATGACCTGGATGGGGGCGACCAGATCGGGATTGACGGTGACGGCAGCCAGCAGCGCGCCACCCACCGGATCAAAAGCCGGGCCGCTGGCATCGAAGGTGGCATGCACATGGGCCCGCGCCCAGCGATAGGGCCCATCGACCTCGCGCTCGTAATATTCATGGTTCAACTGGTCGCACTGATCGATCAGGCGCTGGACCATGCCGCGGATCAGGTCGTCCTTGCTCTTGAAATGATAGAGCACGCCGCCCTTGCTGATACCCGCCACTTTGGCGGCCTCGTCGAGCGTCAGCTTGGCCACGCCCTGATCGCGGACGATGGCCATGGCGGAATCGATGATTTTCTCACGGGTGCTCATGCGGCCCTCTTACTGTACCGACTGGACGGTATAGCAAACTGAACCGGTGAGTCTAGTTGTACGGACGCATAGGGGGGATGCAGCCCCGATTATTCCGTTTGGGAATTGTGGAAATACGGGCGCCCCGCCCGCCTACTTCTTCTGCTTGGCCTTGGCGAAGGCGGCGGCGAAGGCTCCGCCGCTATCGTCGGGCTTGGAAGCGCTCTGCCGCTGGGGCGGCGACGCCGGGCGACGATCCTCGCGACGCGGTTCGTCCTTCCTGGCCGGAGCGGGCTGGGCGTCCATGCGCATGGACAGAGCGATGCGTTGGCGCTTCAAGTCCACTTCCAACACCTTGACCTTGACCAGATCGCCGGGCTTGACCACCTCATGAGGGTCTTTGACGAAGCGGTCGGCCAGGACCGAGATATGGACCAGACCGTCCTGGTGCACACCGATATCCACGAAGGCGCCGAAATTGGTGACATTGGTCACCACGCCTTCCAGGATCATGCCGGGCTTGAGGTCGTTCAAGGTCTCGACGCCCTCCTTGAAGGACGCGGTCTTGAATTCGGGGCGCGGATCGCGGCCCGGCTTTTCCAGTTCCCGCAGGATGTCCTTCACCGTGGGCTCGCCAAAGCGCTCGTCGGTAAACTCCTTGGGATCGAGGGAGCGGATGAAGGAGGCATCCCCGATCAGGGCCTTGACCGGACGTCCCGTGGTCTTGACGATGCGTTCGACCACCGGATAGGCCTCGGGATGGACGGCGGAGGCATCCAGGGGATTGACGCCGCCCACCACGCGCAGGAAGCCCGCCGCCTGCTCGAAGGCCTTGGCGCCCAGGCGTTCCACCTGCTTCAAGGCCTCGCGGCTTGCGAAGGGGCCGAAGCGGTCGCGGAATTCCACCACATTGCGGGCCACGGTGGGAGACAGCCCGGCCACGCGGGCCAATAGCGGGGCCGAGGCCGTGTTGACCTCCACGCCCACGGCATTCACGCAGTCTTCCACCACGGCGTCCAGGGAACGGCCGAGGCGCACCTGATCCACATCATGCTGGTACTGGCCGACGCCGATGGCCTTGGGGTCGATCTTGACCAATTCGGCCAGGGGATCCTGGAGGCGCCGGGCGATGGAGACGGCACCACGCAAGCTGACGTCCAGGTCGGGGAATTCCTTGGCCGCCAGTTCGGAGGCCGAATAGACCGAGGCTCCGGCCTCGCTGACCACCAGCTTTTCCAGTCCCAGATCGGGATGGCGCTTCATCACGTCGATGACCAGACGGTCGGTTTCGCGCGATGCGGTGCCGTTGCCGATGGCCACCAGCTTGATGCCGTGCTTGCGCGCCAGATGGGCAATGGCGGCTACCGAGCCCTGCCAGTCGTTCCGGGGCTGGTGGGGATAGATGGTGGCTGTCTCCACCACCTTGCCGGTGGCGTCGGTCACCGCCACCTTGACGCCGGTGCGGATGCCGGGATCAAGGCCGATACAGTTCCTGGCCCCGGCAGGCGCCTGCAGCAGAAGGGCGCGCAGGTTGCGGGCGAAGACGTTGATGGCCTCGGCTTCGGCCGCCTCGCGCAGGCGGCTCATCAGCTCTAACTCCAAATGCAGATGAATCTTGATGCGCCAGGCCCAGCGCACCGTCTCGGACAGCCAGGAATCGGCGGCGCGCTTCAGGTCACGGATGGAAAAGCGCCGTGCAATGCGCGCCTCGAATTCGCCAGGGCCTTGAAAAACCGTGCCTTCCGGCCGAGCCGCCTCGTCGGGCGTCAGAAGTTTCAGGTTCAAAACGTTTTCGTTGCGCCCCCGGAACAGTGCCAAGGCCCGATGGGACGGAATGGCCTTGATGGCCTCGCGGTAGTCGAAATAGTCGGAGAACTTGGCGCCCGCCTCGGCCTTGCCCTCGGCCAATGTGGAAACCAGAACGCCGCCATCCCATAGGGCGTCGCGCAGATTGCCCAGCAGTTCGGCATCCTCGGCAAAGCGTTCCATGAGGATCTGGCGCGCCCCGTCCAGGGCTGCCTTGACGTCGGCCACGCCCTTCTCGGCATCCACATAGGGCTCGGCCGCCGCCTCGGGCACCAGCGATGGATCAGCCAGCAGCGCATCGGCCAAGGGTTCCAGCCCCGCCTCGCGGGCGATCTGGGCCTTGGTGCGGCGCTTGGGCTTGTAGGGAAGATAAAGGTCTTCCAGCCGCGCCTTGCTGTCGGCCTCATTGATCTGGCCCGCCAGGTCCGGGGTCAGTTTCCCCTGCTCCTCGATGGAGCGCAGGATGGCGGCACGGCGGTCTTCCAATTCGCGCAGATAGCCCAGGCGCTCTTCCAGATTACGCAACTGGGTGTCGTCCAGTCCGTCCGTCGCTTCCTTACGGTAACGAGCGATGAAGGGCACCGTGGCGCCCTCGTCCAGCATCTGCACCGTCGCCGCCACCTGCGTGGCTTTGACGCCCAGCTCAAGGGCAATGCGGTTGGTGATGGCGGCCAGGGTGGCGACGGGAAGAGAGGAGGTCATGACACTCGCACGCGGTTACGACGGGAAGATGGGGTGTAGCCAAATTTCGGACCGCTGTCACGAAGCCAGATCACAGGCAACCCCTACGGGATATACGGGTTATACCGGATGCGTTTTAGAGGATTATGGTAACGGATCTTGACGTAAACGCGACTGATTGCAGAAAGAAAAGACAAGTTGTTTCAACCCTTTGAAAGACGCCTGCCCTATCATTATCTCTTAGTCAGGAAACCCCGAGTCTTGTGAGGAGGGCCCCATGTTCCTGTGGAATATGTCCATGGAAACAGGCATCGAGACCGTGGATCAAGGCCGCAAGCGCGTGCTGGCCGCCATGGCGGATTTCTTTCAGGGCATGGATGACCCCGCCTTGAACCAGCAGATTTTGGCGGCCCGGACAGGCGCGATCTTCAACGCCATGAAGACGGCCTTCGCCGCCGAGAACGCCTATCTTGCCGAGCGCGAAGCCCCCGACCAGGAAAAGCACCAGGCCAACCACGCCGCCTTATCGGCGGCCTTCATCGATCTGTGCCGCAAGCTGATTCCCAAGATCAAGAACCACAAGCAAGCGCAGCAGGTTTGCCTGGAGATTTATCAATTGGTGGACGACGCCATCTTCCACCACATCACCAAGGAAGTGGGCAATTACCGGGATCTGGTGCGGGCTCAGATCAAGAAGGCGGGCTGATCGCCACGTCGTCTTGCGGCTCGTCCTGGTCACCCTGGGGCGAATCCGAATTCGGATCCACCAGTGGCACAAGTTGCAGCCGGAAATGGCCGGTCATCACGCGCACCACGTCATCCAGGGACAGGTGCTGATAAAAGCGGCATCCGGCCAGACCGCCGCTCGCCCACATGACGGTCGCATGCATCTTTGAATACTGATCGGCCAGCGTCATGTCGCGCGGCAACGGCACCATGGCGGCCATGGCGGCCTCGGCCTGATCGAATCTCAGCTTGAAGCCACCACGCGACGCGTCCAGCAAATGGGCGCGGCTCTCCATGCCGTCGAGCACGAAGGTACAGTCCGTACCGCAACGCTGTCTTGGAAACTGACGGTTATTGCCATCGGCTGGATTGTCATCCGCGGCCATGGCGTCCCTCCCGACCATACTTAATAGAGTATGGAGATTATGGCGCAGGCTTGATGAAGTTTCCACAAACAAAGCCCCCGGCCTCCTTCCGCTCGGGAAGGAAACCGGGGGCCTGTTTGGTCAGATAAGATTTAGAACTTCACAACCAGCGAGGTCTCGCCCAGCAGCCAAGTCTTGTCCATGGGCAGACCGGCCGGCGACGAGTTGGTGCTGACGTTCTGCTTGTAGCCGCGACCGGCCTTGGCGGCACCGAAAGCGGCCGACAGGGCGACGTTGTCGCTGATGGTCCACTCGGCGGCGAAGTCGATTTCGCGGGCCAGATCGGCGGACCGCACGCCGGTCAGCTGGGTCTTGGCGGCGTACTGGTAGTTGTAGGCCAGGACGCTCAGCTTGACGGTATCGAGAGGATTCACGCTGAAGGTCAGCTGGTGAATGTTGACGTTCGAATTACCGATCACATAGTTGCCGACGATCTCGCCGATGAACCAGGTGCCGAAGCCGCGGGTGATGGCGTTGTAGAAGAAGGGGTCATAGGCCTCCTTCTTGTCGTCATTGGGGTTCTTATCGCCCGAGAAGTGGGCATAGCGGTAGGACAGCTTGGGCGTCCACAACACGTCCGACAGCTGATAGCCCGGCTCGATGTAGTAGGCGTTGGCGTCCACCTTGGCGTTGCGGGTGTTGTTGTTCTCCTTCACGGCGTTACCGTAGATGGAGAAGTCCGGCAGCGTGGGCAGCGGATTGCCGCCGATGTGGAACGAGAACACGGTCATGCCGTCACGGGCCGAAGACGGGGTGTTGGTGACGGTATAGTTGGTCTGGGTGCCGTTATAGCCATAGACGCCGTTGCTGTCGGCCGAGGCAACCCGGAAGACGGTCATGCCGCCGTACCACTTGCGGTCAGCGTAGTTGGACGCGCCATCGGGAGCGGGCTTGCCCTCGACCTTGTCCACATTGCCGAAGATTTCGATATTGCCGCCGATGACCCTGGTCTTGGCGTTATCGAACAGACCCGGCTGCATCACGCTGTTCTGGGAGTTGTTCTGCAGATAGAACAGGTCGCCGCGGAGATTGTCCGACGACAGCTTGGCGACGCCGGTCTGGGCGAAGGCGGTACGGGACTGGGTCCAGTACATGCCGCGCTTGCCCTGGTTGGCGGTGCCATTGCTGATCAGGAAGCCGTCGGCAACGCGGAAGCTCTGACGACCACCCGACAGATCCAGGCCGTTTTCGTCCAGGCCCAGGCCCACCAGGGTCTTGCCCGACTTCCAGCCGCCATACAGATTTTCCAGCTCGACCATCCAGGGACGGCCGTAGGTGGTGGAGATCAGCGAGGGATCGCCATGGCCGCCGGTCATGGTGAACTGGCCGCTGACGTCACCGTAGAAAGTGCCGTATTCCTCGGTCTCGTAGGAGGCCTTCAACTCGGGATGCAGGAAGGTCTCGGACCAGTTGCTGTGCCCGGTGACGCGCTTGCCCGGCACACCGACATTATTGTTCCACGAACCGGCGCCGAATTGGGCGCCCGGGCTGGTGAACAGGGTAACGCCGCCGGTGAAAGCGCCGTCAATCTTCAGGCCACCCTGCTCATACAGCGAGACATCGGCGGAGGCCGGCGCGGCCGCCAGGCCCAGAACCGCGGAGAGAATCGCGCCCGAAATCAGGGAACGGCTGCGAAGATCGTGTCCAAACATATTTGACCCCCTTGGTGATCTGTCAGAGTTGCCGGGTACAAAGCAACCCCCATGCCAAAACATTTTTGCTCGAAACGAACGACATTCGCGATTTCCGCGCCAGCCCCGTGCCGCATTCGTAAGCAACACCGTCATACATGAGTGATTATTGAGCAGGCAACCCATTTCGAGCGATTCCAGCCAAGGCCGTGTGCAATACGCAGCACCGTTGCCAAAAAGCAACGCTTGTCGGATTCGCGACCATACCGGGATAAAAGGATGCGCCGCCCGGAGTTCAAGCCGGGCGGCGCATGTCCTCAACCCACATGCGTGTGGTTCTGTACGTAGACGTGGGTGTCGCCGTTGGAATACTGCGTATAGCTGTCGTGCTGGCCGTTGACGGTCAGTTCGGCCGTGGCGTCGGCCCGCCAACCGCTTCCCGCCAGGGTGACGCTGTTGCCGCCGATCACCACCAGGGCATTGCTCGTGCCGGTGACGGCATTGGTGCCGTTGACAATGGAATGGAGATGGGCAAGGTCCAGAACGGCATTGTTGTTGCTGGCATGGCCGAGGTCCAGGACATCGAAGTTCTGCACCGCGTTGTTCCACAGCGCCGACAGATCGAAGGTCTGGTTGGTCTGGTTCTCCCACTGCAGGGTATTGCCGCCGCCCGCACCGCCGTCCAGGAAGTGGAAGTTCAAGTCCGAGACGCCGACGGTGTTGTAATTGCCGTGACCGGCATAGACGTCCGCGCCGCCGCCCAGATGCACCACCTCGTTGGCGCCATAGCCAACCACGTAGTCGGCACCGGAAGTGCCGTTATATTCGCTGTTGCTGTAGATGGTGCTGGTCACCGCATGGGCGGTCACCGACAGACTGGTGCCGCTCAGCGTGGGATCCCAGATATAGCCCGTATTGCTGTCGATACCGTGAATGACCTCGAAGGAGCCCGACAGGCCGCTGGTGCCCCCCCAGGACAGCAAGGTGGCGGAGGCTCCATTGGTCGGGGCGCCGTGGCTGTAGATATCCAGAGTCCCATCAAGCGTCAGGCTGTCGCTGACGTTCAAGCGATCAAAGCCGGTCCCGCTCCAGTAATCCAGCACCAGATGGGAATCACTGGCCAAGGTCAGACTTCCGGTGACCGCCAGGGTCCCCGCAGACGACGAATCGCCGGGGGTGAGATAGCCGTGATTGACGAAATCGGCATCGGTGACGTTCAGGGTGCCAGCGCCTTCGATCTTGCCGTGATTGTAGAAATGAGCGTGGGTCGCGGCAACATTGTCGCTGACAGTCAGCATTTGGGTACCGGCCAGGGTCAGCGTAGCGTGGTTGTCGAAGGTTCCCACCGTCAATCCCAGGTTGCGCGCTATCTGGACCACGCCGTAATTATCAAAATTGGTCGCAGAAACCTGATAGGCCGAACCAGCGCTTGTCTCGGCGACGATAGAGCCGTCATTGGTCAGCGCGCCAAGGACGTTCAGCGAAAGCGCCCCCGAAGCACCACTGAACCCAAACATGTCGACAACCCCCAGATTGTCAAAAGCATGTTCAAGAGTCAGGGTGGTATTGGCACCTGCATTGGTCCCTTCGAGCAACAACATGGTCGCCGCCGCATTCTGGAAGGCGACGCCGATATCGTTGCCAGCACCGGTCACGAACAGGTTGCCACCAGCAAGATTCAGGGTCCCCGCCCCTGTCATGGTGCCGCCGGACAGGCTGCCGCCCTTGGTCAGCATAAGCTTGGCATCCAATTGGTCGGTCGAGCTCGCGACCGCCAAATTTGTCGTACCAAAGGCAATGAAGGTGCCGCCGCCAGTCATGGCTCCGGAAGTAAAGTTTAGAGCGCCAAAATCCTTATACAGCATGGAACTATTGCTCAAGGCAAGGGTGCCACCGTTTATATTTATTGCAGAATTATTATCGGCGCCACCGGTAACGGTCAAGGCGACTGTCCCACCGCTCAACGACAAACTGGAGCCGGTCAGCTTCAGGCCACCCATGGTGTCGCTGCCGCTGGCATGGCTGACGGTCCCGTTGGTAATCGTCGCCAGCGCCAAGGAATCGGGGGCCAGCGATCCGGTCCAATTGGCGGCGGTCTCCCATGCGCCCATGCCGCCACCCCACGACCGCGAGTGGTCGTATTCAGCAGCCCGGATCGTCCGTGTGGAGACGTGTCCAGTGGTGTCGGTCACCGTGTAGGTGATGATATCCAGGGCCGCCTGTCCCGCAGTGGCGGTATAGCCGTAGACGCCCGTGGTGGTGTCGAGTGCGATGGTTCCGCTGGAGGTAACCAGAGTCTCGGTATTGCCGGACACAGTTTTGGTACCGCTCAGGTGGTAGGTCAGGCTTGACCCTTCAGGATCCAGGGCTGATGCCACAGTACCCGAGGTCGCGGCGGCGCCAGCGATGGCCTGCGGATTTGCACCGACCGCAATGACCGCATTACTCAGGGCCGCCCCGCCCGTAATCACTTGCGCGGCCAGATTGGGAGCAGTGGTCGTGCCATTCTCGAAATTCCACCATCCGGCCAGACCGCTCTCGCCACCGGTGAGATAGGTTCCCATGGAACCAGAGATCTGAGAATCGCTGCGCGCCGTGTTCCACACCCGCACATCGGAGATGAACCCATGCAGGGCGTTGGTCGTGCTGACATCACTGCCGATATAGAAGCTACCGGCCGGAGCCGTGGCAGTCGGCGCACTGTTCCACGTCTCGGCCAGAGTTCCGTCCACATAAAGATTCCAGGTGCTGCTCCCCTGCATCACTGCCGCCACATGATGCCAGGCACCAAGAGTGAGGGTGGTATTAAAGGCATGGGACGCCTGCCCGCCGACCACGATCATAAGCTTGTTGGTGCCGCCCTCGATGAACAGGCCGTAACCACTTGTTCCGGTATCGCCATTGGCCATGATCGCCTGATTGCCACTGGACGCGGACGTTTCGCGGATCCACGCCTCCATGGTGACATTGGCAATCGAATTGGTCACAACCCCCGACGTCGAAATGTGGGCACTGACGCCGCCCAGGGCGGCAAAGCCGCGTACGGGCATGATCACCGGCGCCAGATTGTTGGCGCCCGAAAGGCTGACCGCCATGCTGCCCGAACCGGTCAGGGAACCATTGGAAATGTCGGTCACCTGGAAATTAACGCTGTCGCCACCAGTCCACATGGAATCCGACTGGTAGACGGCTCCGTTCAGGGCGGCGTTGATGCGATCAAGGGTGCCGGTGAACACTAGGCTGTGACCGCCATTGCTTCCCGACGTGATGGTGACCCCACCCAAAGTGTGCAGCGTCACGCCACCATGGGACGCGGTGATGGTCGCCGAGAACCTATCGCCGCCCAGCGCGCCGATATCGTCGCTCACCTGGACATTCAACGTCTGACTGCCGTTCTCGGCCACACTGAAATCGGAGAGGCCGGATAGGGTCGGTTCGTCGTGCACCGAACGCACTCCGATGCCGATCGTGCCATAGGTCAGATTGCCGCCGGGATCGGTGACGCCGACCACGAAATAGTCCGAGCCGAAGAAATTGGCATCGGGCGTGTAGACGTAACCGGCGGAGCCGGGGGTCTGCCCCGTTCCGGAAGTGGTCGACGCCCCGGCCCCAAGAACGGTGGTTCCATTGGTCAGGAGCACGGTGCCGTGCTGCGGCCCCTGGACGATCCTGACATTGACGCTGGCGGTGGTGCTGGCGTAATCCGGATCGAACAGCCCGGACCGCAGTTCCGTATCCTCGCGGGTAATGGCCGCGTCGTTGTACAGGGAGGCCTTGGCCCCGGCCGCGGCGACCGCGGTGGCGGTGCCATTCCCATTGCTGGTGGTGTCGGGGGCGCTGGTCCCCGAGAGGTTATCAAGGCGCCAATTGCCCACCAGACCGTCTTCCTGGGCGCTTATCCTCGATCCCATATACGAGCTGATCTCGCCCGAGGTCCGCATATCGTTCCACACCCGGACATCGGACATCAGGCCATCGAAACCGCTGTTCGCCACATTGACGTCATGGCCGATATCAAAGGAACTGATGGAAGACAGACGGGTGCCGACAAAGGCCGAGGACGAGCCCACGCTCTGGCCGTTGACGTAAAGGGTCGCCACGCCGTTGTTCACCGCGACCGCCACATGACTCCACTGGCCGAGGCTGACCGCAGCCCCCGTAAGGGTGAGCCCCGCCGAAAGTCCGCCGGATCCGTTATCGCCCTGCATGGAGAACGTCAAACGGCCATTGGCGACTTCCAGATTGAATAGATTGGCGGGATTGGCGCCGACCAACGATGTCGCCGACATGATGGTTTGATGGGCCGAGGCCGTATCCGGACGGATCCAGGCTTCCAGGGTAAAGTTGCCGGAATAGTCCATCTTGGTGGTGGTACCCACATGGATGGCGCTGGTCGAGCCGTTGAAATCGGCCACCTTGCCGGTGGTGTTGACACCCACCGGAAGAGTGCCGGTGCCGAAGGTCCACTCAGCGGCCAGATTGGCCGTACTGACCGTGGCCGCACCCCCGCTGGCCGCCGCCTGGATTTCGGACTGACTTAGCGCGGTCTTCCACACCGCCATGTCCGAGATGTCGCCGAGGAAGGGAAGCTGGGTCCACTGATAGTTGATATTGCCGATCTCAGCGATGCCGCTTGTGATGTTGAGATTGTCGGCCAAGGTGCCCGTCCCATTGGCCGTGCCGTCCACATACAAGGCGATATGGCCAGCACCGTCATAAGTGGCGGCCACATAGTGCCAGTTGCCGTCGTTCACCGTGCCGGTGGCCTGCACCGCTCCAGCGCGGCTTTCACCGTCCATGTGAAGTTGGCCGTTCTCGACGAAGAAAAGCGCGCTCTGGCTAATGGAAAGGGCGCCGTTGTCGAAAATCTCGCCGCGCGCGCTACTGGTCGTGCGAATCCAGGCCGCATAGGTGAATGCCCCGGTCCCGGTGACCAGAGTGGATTGGTTGTCGACCGTGAGGCCTCCGCCGCTCGTGCCGCTCAGATGAACGGCGTTCCGGCTTCCCGCCACGGTCAGGGTCGCCCCCAAGACCGGGGTCAGGGTGTGTCCGTGGCCGCTGACATCCACCAGTGAGGTATCAGTCGCCAGGGTCAGGTCGTGGCCAAAGCCCGAATCGTCCAGAACCACGCTGGACGAATTGGCCGAATAAATCCGGTCCATGCTCCACTGGGCGATCAGATGATCGGTGGAGACGGAATCCGTCCGGTGCAGGTCGCTAAAGATCTCGGCTGGCGTGCGGGCGTCATCAAATAGACGGACCTGATCCAACTGACCCGAGAAGCGACCGCCCGCCGTCGGCGAGGTGCTTGTCGTCGGCGTACCGCCTACATAAAACGTACCGGTTCCCGCGTAGTCGTAGGGCGCCGTGGCGGTGCCGACCGCCAGACCATCACGGTACAGCGTCAGGGTGTTGGAGGTCGCATCATAGGTTCCCGCCCAATGGGTCCAGGTTCCCGGGTTCGGCCCGCTGGGATCGTTGACCGCCACGCCGCCGCTGCTGCCGTCCAACGAGAAGCGCAAGGTGCCGCCCGCATCGAAGCCGACGAACAGCGCCCCTGCCCCGACCCCGCTGGTCCCCTGGCTCAGAATGGTCTGGCCATTGGTCATTCCCGCCGTCTTGTTGGCCCAGAACTCCCAAGTGAACGACTTGTTGGTCAGGATCACGGGGTTGGTGGAGGTGGCATAACCGGTGCCGTCGAACTGCAAGGCACCGGCGGCTGCCCCGGAACCAACCACTTCCACCGGGCTTTCGGTGCGGATGGACAGCATCTTGGTGGTGGTGTTGCCGTCGGTCGCGGTAGCGACCACGTTGAAGCTGTCGATGCCGTGCCAGCCGGAATTGGGCGTATAGGTGAAGGTGCCGTCCGAACTCAGCAGCAAAGTACCGTGCGCCGTCAAAGTGGAGGACGTCAGGCCCGACGTGGTCCAGGTGACCGCGCCGCCCGCGCTGTCGGGCGCGCTGGCGCCTAACGTGCCGTGATAGGGCGAGCCGAAACCGGCATCGATCACACCGTCATAGATGGGCGCGTCGTTGGTCTCGAGCACCGCCGAATTGACGACGGTGGAGAACGTGCCGGTTTCGTCGAGCCGCCACAGGGCCAGCAGGTCGGGCTCGACTCCGCTCGGCTGGCTGGTCATCACCGCGCTCACCTGGCTGCCGGTAAGAGCGGTTCCCCACAACTGCACCCCGGCGATGTCGCCATTGTTGAGGGCATTGCCGCTTTCGCGGTTGTTACCGATCACCATATGCGTGTTGATGCTGAAATTGGCGAGCGACCCATCGGAATTGGCAGTGACCGTTTGTAAGACGCCATCCACGTAAAGCTTCAGGGAATTGCTGGCCGTGTCCAGGGTATAGGCCACGTTGTGCCAGCTTCCGTCGGCGATGGTGGTATTGCCCTCGTAATCCTTGACGGTGGCGGCGCCATTACCCCAGGCGGTCGCCACCGCCTGAACATGCAGCTTGCCGTTGGTCACCACCATCTGGATCCACGGCGCGTTGTTGTCGCCACCGTTCTGGTTTGAGAATAGGCCGGTCCAATCGTTCACCCCCGACGGAACCTTGACCCAGGCGCTGACCGAATGGCTGGTCAGCGCGATAGCATGGGCGCTGGTGACGTAGGACGATCCGCTGAAATGCAGGCCGGTCTGCGGCTCGCCCGCCGCCAAACCAGTCGATACCGAGGTCAGCGTGCCGGTCACCGTATCGGCGCCGTGCAGGGTGCCGTTATGGTGGCCGGACGTGGCGTCCTGCACCACGGAACCGGCCGAGATGTCGTCCAGGCGCCAGTATCCGGTCAGCCCACTTTCGCTGCCTGTCTGCCCGGAATTCATGGTCTGGGCGATCTGGGAGGCGTTGAGCGCGCCCTGCCAGAGCTTTACCTCGGCAATGTCGCCAGTCCACTTGTTGATGAGAGAATCGTAATAGGCGGCACCGATCACGGCTCCGCTGTGCAGATTGTAGGAGGCGGCGGAGAAGGTCGAGCCATCAGCAACGCCATCTACATAGAATTGGCCATGATTGCTGCTATCGATGCTGAGCGCCACATGGTGCCACTGTCCATCGGCGACCACGGTAGAGGCCGCACCGTCAAAACCTTGGACATAGCCGATACCGCCGGTCAGCTTGCCATCGGGGCTGAGACCGAAGAACAGCCCGGTCCCACTTGCGCTACCATCGCCCAGGCTGAAGAAGGCTGGCCAGGTACTGGCGGGAGGCATGGAGGTCCTGATCCACGCCTCGACGGTGAAGGGATTTGTGCCCTGGGTGATGCCGGTTCCCAGCGATACATAGGAACTGCCATCGAAATGCACGGCCGTCTCGGGGACATTGCCCATGACCGCGCCCTTGGACGGCAAAGCCATGTCATGGCCGTTGCCCGTCAGATCACTGGTACCGCCGATTCCGTTCCAATAGGCGATCAGACCGTTTTCCGAGCCGTCCAGCACCTGATCATAGCTTGACGCCATGTCCGAGGCATTGCGGCCATAGCTCCACAGCCGCACATCGCTGATGGCGCCGGTAAAGCCGTTGGTCGCGGAGCCCGAGACCTGCGACTGCCCGATCCACAGATCGGCATTGTTTGAGGGATAGCTTGTAAAGTGATGGGTAACCGAAGAAACGGCCTCGCCATCCACATACAGGGTGAAGACGTCACCTGACCGGGTGACCCCCACATGGGCCCACTGGTCCGCCGTCAACAAGCCCGGATTCTTCAGGGCATAGGCGTTGCCAGTCCACAGACCGGTATCGGCCGTATTGTCGGTGATCATGAAGGCCAGATGGCCGTTGTTCAGCACCAGCCGCAACTGGGCGGTGTTCGCGCCCTGACCGAACTGCTTGGACAGGATCACCGCTTCGTTGGCCGCGATGGCGGCGGCGGTGGGATCGATCCAGGCTTCCATGGTGAAGTCATTGCCGCCCAGGCCGGACAACGAGCCCTCATTGGTCACCACGGCATGGGAACTGCCGTCGAGGATCAACTGGCCCATATGCTGGGTGGCGCCCAGGATCTCGGTGGGATCGTCGATGCGCACCGCGATGGTCTTGCTGGACGACACGCCGTTGGCGGAGGCGGTCAGGGTGAAGCTGTCCAGCCCCTCAAAGCCGGTGTTCGGAGTGTAGACGAAGCTGCCATCCGCGCTGATCACCACGGTTCCGTTGGCCGGTGCCGTCCCCACGCCATAGCTGAGCGTGGCCCCGGTCTGGTCATGGGCCACCAGCACGCCGTGATATTGGCCGTCATAGGGCACATTGATGCCGTCGTTATAGACCTGCAGACCGGCGGTGGCGGTTTGCACCACATTGGTGACGCCGCTGGGCAGGGTCAGGGTGTAGCCGTGGCCCGTCGCATCGGCAAGGCTGGTCCCCAGCCAGGAGGCCAACAATCCGTGATGGTCGGTGCTGTTGCCGGGCATGCTGTCATAGACGTCCTGGGCACTGCGCTCGACATCCCAGACCCGCACATCGGCGATCTGACCGGCGAAGGCGGTGGCGGAATCCATGCCGGTTCCGGCCAGATTGCTGCGCGCGCCGATGGTCAGGCCGTAGGCATTGTTCACGCCAGCATCCAGGGCCGAGATGCTATTGATCGCCACGCCGTCCACATACAGGGTGTAGTGATCACCACCACGGGTCACCGCCACATGGCTCCAGGTGTTCAGCGAGACGGTACCGCCCTGTATGACGTCCACGCCGTTGAGACGCAGGGTCAGCGCACCGTTATGGAGATAAAGCGCCAGACCCGAACCGGTCGAACTCGCCCCTTCCTTGGCCAGGACCATATGGTCGCCGCTGAGATCGCTGGCATTGACCCAGGCTTCCAGGGTGAAGTCACCCGCCCCCGGATCGAGAACATCGCCCGCCGACAGATACTTGGACGTGCCGTTGAAGGCGAAGGCCTGGGTCTGCTGGACACTGGCCGTGATATCGGCATGGTCGGTGGCGGTCCACGAGGAGGTCTGCGTGGACATGGTCACACCGCTGCCCGACAGCGTGCCGGTATGGCCGTTTCCACTGCTATCCGCCGCCGTGCCGCCGTTGAAGTTGTAGCTGGCCAGCAGCCCGGTGGTGGAGGTGGTGATGCCGTTGTAATCGGCGCTGATCTGGGTGGCGTCGCGGGCTCCGCTCCAGATCTTGAAGTCGTCCAGGCTGCCGCCGAAATTGGCGGCATCGTTGGCGGCGCCGAAGATCGTCCCGATGTCGAAAGTGCCGGTGGCGGCATAGTCGCCGGTCGTGGTGCGCGAAGCCACCGCATGGCCGTTCATGTACAGGGTCTGGACATTGGTGGTGGCGTCGTAGGTGGCCGCCCAATGGACCCACTGGCCCGTATGATTGTAGCCGCTGGCATCGGTGTACGTGAGATCATCCCCGCCCCAGAAGCCGAATCGGACCTGGTTTCCGGTGCTGCTCCCGCCATTTTGCAGGAAGGCGAAGAACAGGCCGTGATCCGTGCCGACGCTGGCGGGATTGTCCGTCTGCGTGAAGACGAAATCGTCACTGGTATCCGTACTGCGCTTGGCCCAGAACTCGACCGTGAACGACTGGTTCGACACATCGATGCCGGTCACCGAGATCTGACCATTCGATCCGTCAAGGGTGGCCACGCCGGAACCGGTCATGGCATAGCTGCCATCATGATGGCCGGTCAGATCGTGGGCGACAATTCCCTGACCCTCGTCCAGCTTCCAGTAACCGGCCAGCCCATCCTCGTGGCCGCTCAGTCCCTGGTTCATCATCTCCTGGATGTCGGATGCACCCAGCGCCTTCGACCAGATGGCGGCTTCGGCCAGGTCGCCGGAATTGACCGAGGTCGCCCCGAGATACGAGGTGTTTCCGTTGGTATGGACGTTGGTGTAGCCGGTGGAGGTCCCGGCCGAGGTCCCGTCGATGTAATAAGTGGCCGTGCCTGCGCCGTCGAAGCTTACCGCCACATGATGCCAAAGCCCGTCATTCACCACCGGGCCGGACGACGCCGAGGCGCCCGTCTGCGTGGAGGTATCCATCCGCACCGCGCCACCGCCCAGCATATAGAGGGCGATGGTGTTACCGCTGTCACCGACATTGAACAGGGTAAGATCCGAGGTGCTGGTGGTCTTCACCCAGGCCGCATAGGTGAAGGCGTGGCTGGCGGCGACGGCAAGGGCGGAATCGTTGCCAAGATTCACCCTTTGGGTCGCATTGAAATGGGCGGCCGACATGGGCGGCGTGGCCACATGGGCGCCACTGCCAATATTCATCCAGGTGTCGTAATCGGTGTCGTTGTTGGTTCCGTTGTTGCCGTCGAAGGTCCAGTTGCCGATCAGCCCGGTACCGGTCCCGGACCCAATGCCGTCAACGCTTCCGGCCTCGATCTGGGCCGCGCTCAGCGTGGTGTTCCAGACCTTGACGTTATCGAACATGCCCTTGGTGAAGCTGGTATTGTTCAACTCGGCGCCGACGGTCAGGGAGTTCAGCGAGGACATGATGCTGTTCGTGCCAGTGGTGTCCGTCACCGAGGCCGACAGCGAGCCGTCCAGATAGACCTTGGCCGTGCTGCCGTCATAGCTGACCGCCACATGATGCCAGGACGAGGCGGTTATGGTGGACACCCCCGCGAACTGGGAGAAACTGGCGCCCGAGGCGTCCTGGTCCACGTAAAGGCCCACTTGTCCTGTGGCGCTCACCATGGCCTTCAACATGGACATGGTGCCGACGCCCAGGCTGAACAGGGTCTGGGCCAGGGTGCCGGTGGTCAGGTTGACGTCGAACTCGACACTCAGTTGCTTGGTGGCGAATTCCGCGCCCGGCAGACCGATGGTCGCCGCCTTCGACGTGCCGTTGGTGACCAGCACGGCGCTGCGCTCGGTGGCGCCCACCACCACGACCGGATTGGCCACGTCAACGGTATAGGACTTGGTGGTGGTCGCCGTGCCGTCGGTCAGCGACAGGGTGAAGGTGTCGGAGCCCACATAGCCGGTGGTCGGCGTATAGGTAAAGGCGCCGTTGGCGCCAAAGTTCAACGTGCCATGGGCGGGCGCGGTGCCGGTCTGGGACAGGACGAGGGTGCCGCCATCCTGATCCACCGCCGAGACCAAGCCGGAAACCTCATGCCCGGCATAGGTGCTGATATGATCGCTGCCCACCGGAGCGGAGCCATAGGGACCTTCGACGGCGGTGACGTTGCCGGTGGCCGTGGCGGCCGGGCCGACCAGATTGGTCACCTCGCCGCCGCTCATGGTCCAGGCGCCCAGGAGACCCGCCTGGGTCCCGTAGGACGCGGGCGCCATATCGGCCTGGACACTCGCGGCACTGCGCGCGCTGCTCCACACCCGCACATCGGCGATCTCGCCGACGAAGTTCTGGGCGGCGGTGCCAGGGGCCGCCGAATTGCCCAAATAGACCGGGCCGTTGAGCGCATAAGAGTTGATGGTGGCGGTGCCCGCCGCCTGTCCATCAACATAATAGGCGACGGCCCCGCCGCTGGTTACACTCGCGGCCACATGGTGCCACTGCCCATCGGCGACACTGGCGGTGCTGAGGGTGATGGCCCCGTTCTGAGACTGCCCGACCCCCAGCTTGCCATTGGCGGCGACATAGAGGGACATCCCGGTATTGGCGCCGTCCTGGCCGATATAGACGATGGTCTGGTTGGTGGCGGAACTGGTCTTGATCCAGGCTTCGAAGGTCAGCGGTCCGCTGCCTTGGCCGATCGTGTTGTCGATGGTAACGGCCGCCGATGCCGTACCATCGAAATGCATGGCCTGGCCGTCCAGGATGGACGGCATGGAGGTGCCGATGGGGACCAGGGACGGACCGGTGGCGTTGAGGGAGGCCAGCGGCGCGGTGCCCGTCGTATCGTTGAAGGTCCAGGCGCCGACCAGTCCGGTCTCCGCCCCGGTGGGCTGCTGGCCCTGGCCGGTGACGATCTGGGTGCCGGTGCGCGCCACGCTCCAGACCCGCACATCATCGATCAGCCCGTTGAAGGCCGTCGCGGAATCCACGGTATTCGCCCCGCCATTGTGCATGGCCCCGACCATCAGGTCGGTGGCGGCGGGCGTGGCGGTGGGCGTATTCACCATAACGGTATCGACTAGCACATCGTCGGCATACAGGCTGTAATGGCCGCCCGAACGCACCACGGCCACATGGTGCCAGGCGCCGTCGTTCAGGGTCACGGTATCCTGCAAGGTCCAGGCAATTGCGTTACCATCCCAGGTATCCGACGACAGGAAGGTCAGCTTGCCGTTCACCAGGGCCAGGGCAAAGGTTCCGACCCCGCCGCCCACGGCATTGCCCTGACCCACGATGATGCGGGTCCCGGTCGTGGTGTCCCTGGTATTGATCCAGGCCTCCAGGGTGAAGGGCGAGGTGGCGGTGGTCGCCAGGGCCTGCCCGGCGGAATAGGCGGTGCTGCCGTTGAAATAGGCGGCGGTGTTGTCGGCCGACAATCCGCCCAGAACGGGGGCGTGGTTGCCGGGGTTTTGCACCACGAACTTCGCCACCCCTGGAAGCGAGGTCAGGGTGCCGTCGCTCACCACATACTTGACGGTATCGGTGCCGTAGAAGCCGTAATCGGGCGTGTAGGTGAAGGCGCCGTTGGTCCCCAGGGTCAGGGCGCCGTGGCTGGGCTGGCCGCTGAACGTGCCGCTGCTGGCGATGGTGTAGGTCAGCGCCTGGCCTTCCGGGTCGCTGCCGGTCAGGGTGCCACTGAGTGTCCCGTCCCCCGAGACGGTAAAGCTCGGCGCCGCGCGATCCGCGTTGGCATAGGCCACACTGGCGCCGCCCGTGCTCATCAGACCATTGACGCTGGAGTCAATCGGACTGGCCTGCAATCCGTCGAAGCGCCAATAGCCGGACAGGCCGCTCTCATAGCCATGCAGGGTGGCGTTCATATTGGCGGAGATTTCCGCCTGGGTGCGCACGCCGTGCCACACCCGCACATCGTCCAGCAGACCGTTCAGGGCACTGCCGGTACTGCCGATGGGATTGCCCAGGCCCAGCGAACCGGTATCGGTCACCGCCAGCGGAACCGCCGGGATGGAGGCGGTGCCATAGACACTGCCGTCCAGATACAAGGTGACGGTACCGGCGCTGCTGATGCTGGCCGCCACATGGTGCCAGGTCCCGGTGAAGGTGGCCGGTGTGCCGCCCAGTGTCACCTCGGTCCCGTTGACCACGGCGGTCAGGGTATAGGTTCCGGCAGACACTTCCTTGATGAACAGGCCGTATTCGACGCTGCCATTGGTCGTGCCGCGGGCGACCACGGCATGAAGCTGGCCAACGGTTGCCGATGTCAGCGGCTTGACCCAGGCTTCCAGGGTTACCGCATCGGCGAAGGCCAGCTTGCCGCCGTCATTGACGGTGACAGTGGTGGCGGAAGTTCCCGTCGGATACAGGGCATAGCCCATCCCCGCCCCGGCCACCGGCGCCTGATTGACCGACTGCACGGTAATGGAGACGGTCTGGGGCGACGTCAGATATTGACCATCGCTTAGGCGCACCTGGAACGAATCGGAGGTGTGCGACGACCCGTCATTGAAATAGCGCAGCCCCATGGTGCCGCCGGACAGGTCGGCGCCGCTGAAGGCATCGCCCACCGCCAGGACTCGGCCATTGACCACCAGGGCGCCGTAATCGGGAAGGTCGGTGACCACATAGCTGAGCTGAGCGGCGGCGGCGCCTTCGGAATCCGTGGCATTGAGGCCGTTCGCCCCGCTCATGATGTTGATGGACGAACCCTGGCTGTCCACGAAGGTGCTTCCCACCGTCAGGGTGGGCGCGGTGTTGGAGGCGACCACCGTCAAGGAAAGCGATCCCATTCCGGTCAGCGTGCCCCCCATCCCGTCGTTCACGACAAGGTCGATGGCATCGGCGCCGACCGTTCCGGCCGCCACATACGTGATGATGTCGGCGTTGACGTCAGCCTGGGTAAAGGTCGCCCCGGAGGCCAGCGCCGTGCTGCCCTTGTAAAGGGTTCCCTGGTGCGCCAGGGTTCCCACGGTATAGACCAGATTGGAATCACCCACCTGGATAGCGTCATAGGGACGCAGATAGGCCTCGTTCAGGGTAAAGGTCCCCGTCTGCCCCACGATCAGATTGGGGGGCGCCAAGGTCAAGGAGTGCCAGTCATAGCCCATATTGGCCGTGAAGGCCTGGGCCACCACATTGCCATGGCCGTCATCGGCGTTGATGGTGAAGGTATCGCTGCCCACATAGCCGGAATCGGCCTGATAAGTCAGGGCGGCCCCTGTCACGGTAACCGTGCCATGGGCCGTCTTGGTGGCACCCACCAAAGAATAGGTCACGGTTTGCCCGATATCTGCATCGGTGGCGCCCAGCGCGCCGCTGACCGAGCCGCTATTGGTCACCGAGAACGAGGTCACGGTGGAGGTGCCGATCATCAGCCCCTGCCAAACCGGCGCGTCCTCGACCGCGGTTATCGTCAGATTGGCGGTTCCGGTATCGAGGCTGAAGGCGGTGCTGCCGCCATTGGTGTTGGTATCCACCTTGGTGCCATGAGCCGAACCGTCCGTCTGGTCCCAGGCCCGCCAGGTGAAGGTGGCGCCGCTGCCATTGGCATTGGCATTGGCGACGAAGCGCACCTTGTCGGTGGAGGCCAAAAGCAGCGACTGCGAGCCCGTCACCGAACCAAACGAGGCCCAGTTGCTGCCACCGTCGATGCTGTATTCCCAATTGCCGTTGGAATTGGCGGCTGCGGTCACCGCGATGCCCTTGGGCAGGCCGGTACCGTCGGGATCGGTGACCTTGCCCAGCAGTTCCGAGACCAGATGGACGCTGGGCGCCGCATCCTCGACCATGGTCCAGGTGGAGGTGGTGGGGCCGCCCAGGGTGACGGTGACGAAATCCACGTCCTCATGCCCGCTGCTGTCGAGGTCGCCGGGGAAGACTATGCCGATCCGGCCATCGCCGAGTTCGGTCAACCCCACCTGCTGGTTCCACGCTAGGTTGGATTTGGGCGTGATGATGGTGGTATCGCCGATCAAGGCGTCGGCGGAACTGTAGTGTTGCAAGATCACCCTGGTGGCGTCCGTGCCACCCACATAAGCACGCCAGGCGATCACATAAGAGCCGTCGGAAAGGCCCAGAACGGTGGGACTCCCCACATTGGACGGTGTCGGAGTGATGTTGGTCGTCGGACTGTATTCGGTCCCGCCGGTCACAGCCGAGCCATTCAAGGTGAAATGGCGGAAATGGGGAGCACCGTCGTCATAGGCGACCACGAAACTGCCATCGGCCAGGGTGGTGACCTGGGGCTCGGCCTGGTTGCCTGCAATATTGCTGTTGACCAGGAATTCACCACCCACCGGCGAGAGCGAATTGCCGGAAATGGAGAAGATCTGGCCGTCGATATCCTGGCCGTTTCCTCCCACCGCGCTGTTGGTGGACCAGAAGACGGCGATCTTTCCATTACCCAGGTCGGTGATCGTATTGACGAAGTCGTAGCCGATCTGAGTGGCATAGGTGTTGGCCTTGGTGGTGGCCACCACCACCTGACCGGCATCGTTGTAGACCTTGACCGAGATCTGGCTGTGGCTGGCATCGGTGGATTCCCGCCACGACACCGCGAAGCCGCCGCCCGAAAGCGACGTCACCGCCGGGTAGTGGTGCGACTGACCATCGCTGGCCGCCACCGAGATGCGGCCGGGGGTGGTCTGGTAGGTGCCGCTGGCATCGAAGATGAACGCGTCCACCGACAATTCGTTATCGCCCACCAGCACGAACTTGCCATTGGCCAGCGGGGCCACCGTCATGCGGACCCAGGAATTGGCGCCGGGATTGAGGCCCAACGTCCCCAGATAGGTCGACGACGAGCCAAGCGGCGTACCGTCGGTATCGAGCATGCGGAACCCGGCAAAGCCACTGCCCCAGGAGGCCACCATCTTGCCGTTGGTGAGGTGGGTGAGATGGTCGAAATAGCCCCACGGATTGCTGGCATTGGTGCTGAGCTGGACAGGCGTTCCCACCGTATTGGTCTGCGGCCCCAGTTGCGGCGCGTCATTGGCGCTGTTCACCGTGATCGTTGACGTGATGGCGCTGCTCGACGCGGTGCCATCGCTCACCGTCAGGTTCAGATTGCGCGAGCCGCTGGCCAGCGTATCGAGCGCGTTGGAATAGGTCACCGAGCGGATGGCGTTCTGGTAATCGGCCAGGGTCGCGGAACCCGACAGGACCAGGCTGCCATTGGCAAAACTGCCGGTGATGCCGTACTGGCTGGCGAAGGACAAGGTGTCGCCGGTGATCGCGCCGCTGATGGCGATGGTGGCGCCGCTCAGGGAGGCGTTGTCCACATCCGTCAGCGAGAGCGTCGAGAACGGCGCGGTCGCCGTTCCTCCCTCGGTAAAGGACGCGGTGTTGCCCGACTGCGTCGCCACCGGCGCATCGTTCACCGGGGTGATCGTCAGGTTGGCCACCCCGGTATTGGCGCTGAACGCCGAGGTGCCGCCGTTGACGCTGGTATCGACCTTGGCCCCGTGGGAGCCGCTGGTCTGGTCCCAGGCCCGCCAGGTGAAGGTGGCCGCGCCAGAATAATCGGCATTGGGAACGAACCGCACCTTGTCGGTACCGCTGAGCAGCAGCGACTGGGTGGCCGACAGGCCCCCCATGGCCGTCCATGTGCTGCCGCTATCGGTGCTGTACTGCCAGGTTCCATGCGGATCGGTGGCGTCGGTGACGGCGATGCCTTTGGGCAGGCCGGTGCCGTCGGGATCGGTCACCCCGCCCGTAAGTGTGGAAACCAGACTGCCGGTATTGGCGGCGGAGCTGATGTCCTCGGTGATGCCGGTCAGGGCGATCGAGCCGTTGACCACGCTGGGAGCGGCGCTTCCGGCGCCAAGCGTCATGGCCTGACCGCCAGCCACCTTGTTGGCGGTGATATCGGCGGTCGGGAAGGTCCAGTCAGCCGCCAGATTGGTTTCGCTGCCGCTAAGGGCCGTCCACGCCGCCCCCATCTGGGCTCCCGATTGGGTGGCGCCCCAAACCCGCACCTCACCGATCTCGATCGGCACAAAACCCGAGGCGCTCCGGTTCACGCCCAACATCACCGGAGCGTTGATGGTCAGAGCCGTCATCCCGGCGGCGTTCTCGCCGGTGCCGCAGGCGACGCCATCCACATAAACGGTTGCCGATTTGGTTGACTGATCGTAGCTGAAGCCCACCTTGTGCCAGTTACCGTCGTTGATATCGACGGTGCTGGTGGCATAGAAACCCTGGCCATTGTTGTCGCTGACCTGCACCACCAGCTTGCCGGAGTTCATCACCATCTGGAAGAACCCGCCCGCATAAGCGGAATTGCTGCTGACGATACCGGCGAAGCTGGTACCGACGGCGGTGGTCTTGATCATCGCCTCGACGGCGTGACCGCCGGTCAGCGTCATGTTTCCGGCCGTCGTCGCGATATCGTTCACACCGTCGAAGGACAAGGCGACGGGCGGAAGAACCGGTGCGTCGTTGGCGCTGGTCACCGTGATGGTTGACGTGACGGCGCTGCTCGACGCGGTGCCGTCGGTCACCGTCAGGTTCAAAGTGCGGCTGCCATTGGCCAGCGTATCGCTGGTGTTGGAATAGGTCACCGAGCGGATTGCGTCCTGGTAATTGGCCAGGGTGGCGGTACCGCTGAGCGTCAGCATGCCAGTGCCGGAGTTGTAGCTTCCGGTGATGCCGTACTGGCTGGCGAAGGACAAGGTGTCGCCGGTGATCGCGCCGCTGATGGCGATGGTGGCGCCGCTCAAGGAGGCGTTGTCCACATCCGTCAGTGAAAGCGTCGAGAACGGCGCGGTCGCCGTTCCTCCCTCGGTAAAGGTGCCCGTAGACACCGACTGCGTCGCCACCGGCGCGTCATCGACCGCCGTCACCGTCAGATTGGCGGTGGCCGTGGCGGAGCTGAAGGCGGTGGCGCCGCCATTGGTGCTGGTATCGACCTTGGCCCCATGGGTGCCGCTGGTCTGATCCCAGGCCCGCCATGTGAAGCTGGGGGTGCCGTTGTAATCGGCGTTGGGGACAAAGCGCACCTTGTCCGTATCGGCCAACAGCAAGGACTGGGTGGACGACACGGTCCCGAAGGCATTCCAGGTCGTTCCACCGTCGGTGCTGTACTGCCATGTGCCGCTTGCGGCCGGGACATTGGTGACGGCGATGCCCTTGGGCAGGCCGGTACCGTCGGGATCGCTGACCGAGGCGGTCAGCACCGAAACCAGATTGCCGGTATTGGAGGCGCTGCTCACATCCTCGACGATGGCGGCCAGGGTCACCGGGGCTGGCGAGAATTGGAAATGGCGATCGGCGATATTGGAGTCGCTGGCTGGCTGGCTGCCCCACACCACGGCAAAATCACCGTTGCTCAGCGGACCGATGATAGCGTTGCCCTGGGTCTCGTCGCTCAGCGTGGTGCCCAGCACGTATTCGTCGGTGCGTGGCGAACCGTCGGCGTTGAAGGCGCGGGCGATGTACTGGCGGGTGCCGGTATCGGAATACCAGGAAAGCACATAGCCGCCGTCATTGGTGGCGGCGATGTGCGGGCGGTACTGCACGAGGGTCGTGGTCTGCAGCGGCGACGTCTCGGCACCCAACGCCGTGCCGTCGGCAGCGAAGTGACGCACCAGGATATCGGAGGTGTTTGTGCTGGTCTCGTAGGCGACAACGAAGGACCCGTCCGAGAGCACAGCCACGGCCGGATAGTTCTGGTTGCCAGCGACCGTCGAGTTGACGATGAAATTGGCGGCCACCACCGTACCGGTCGGCGACAGGATGGTGCCGACGACGTCCGTACCCGATCCGCCCGTTTCGTTGACGCTGCGCCAGAATACCGCCACATTGCCGTTCTTCAGCCCGACCACCGAGGGATACATCTGCTCGTCGGTGTTGTCGGTGTTGACCAGCCGCTCCGACAGCATTTCGCTGCCGTCGGCGTTGAACAAGCGCAGGCCGATATTGCGGCTGCCGACCGCCCCCGTGGAATAGACCACAGCGAAACCGCCGCCAGCCAGGCCCGCCGACTGGGCGTAGGCCTGTTCGCCGGTATGGTTGGTGTCGGCGAAGAAGTCGTTGGCGGTACGGGCGCTGCCGTCGGCGTTGAACACGCGGGCGCGCACGCCGACGTCCGAGCCCTCGGCACTGTTCCAGGTGACGACATAACCGCCATCGGCCAGGGCGGCGACCGAAGGAAGCCCCTGATCGCCGTCCGTGGTGGTGTTGACCATAATGTCGGCGGCGTCGCGTGGAGTACCATCGGCATTAAAGCGGCGCATAACGATGCAACCGTAAACGGGGTCGGCGGGCAACGACCCCGCCCAAGCGACCACATAGCCACCATCGGCCAGCATCGCCGCCACCGGACGGTACTGAGTGCCGGAGGTAACCGAATTGTCGATGGTGGCGGTACTGGCGTTGATCTGGTAGCTCGTAAACACTGGCGCGTCATTGGCCGCCGACACGGTCAGGGTGGAATTGACAGCTGAACTCGACGCGGTACCGTCGTTGACGGTCAGGCTGATATTGCGCGAGCCGCTGGCCAGCGTATCGAGCGCGTTGGAATAGGTCACCGAGCGCAGGGCATCCTGGTAATTGGCCAGGGTCGCCGAGCCCGACAGCACCATGGTGCCATTGGCAAAGCTTCCGGTGATGCCGTTCTGGCCAGCGAAGGACAAGGTGTCGCCAGCCACCGCGCCGCTGATGGCGATGGTGGCGCCGCTCAAGGAGGCATTGTCCACATCGGTCAGCGAGAGCGTCGAGAACGGCGCGGTCGCCGTTCCTCCCTCGGTATAGGACGCGGTGTTGCCCGACTGCGTCGCCACTGGCGGATCGTTCACCGGGGCGATGGAAAGATTGGCCGTGGCCTGACCGCTGGAATAGGCGCTGAGAGTCCCTGAATTGGCGTAGGTGTTCTGCAAGCCACCGCTGACCGCGCCATCGGTGCCGTCCCAGGCCTTGAACTGGAACGACGTATTGCCGCTGAAATTGGCGTTGGGCACGAAGCGCACCTTGGCCGAGGCATCCAGAACCAGCGCCGAAGCCGGGGCCAGGGCATTGCCCATGGCGGACCAGCTTCCACCGCCATCCAGGCTGTACTGCCAGGCGCCGTCCGGGCTGTAGGCATTGATGACGGCGATGCCGTGGGTGGAGGCCATGACGGTATCGGTAACCTGTCCCGCCACCAGGGCCGAGACCAGCGTGCCGGGATTGCTCACCGGGTCTTCGCTGATCCCCGCCACGGTGACAGTTGTCCCCGACAGAACCGGCTGGTCGTTGAAGGACAGGGTGATGGTCTGCTGGGTGACGCCGCCGAAGCCGTTATCGGCCACGACGACGAAGTGGTCACTGGCCGCGCTGTAATTGCTGCGGGTGTACTGCCAGGTCCCGGAGGTCGAATTGATCGACACGCTGCCATTGGCGGGGGCCAGGGTTCCACCAGCGATGCTCAAGCTGACCGGCAGGGGAGAATCCAACAGCACATGGCCACTCACCGTATTGGACAGGGCATAGGCCCCGTCATCGATCCAGTGCGCGCCGTCGTTGAAGGTGCCGCTATAATTGTGGCCCGAGGAATCGGCGATGGTGACGCCGCTTCCGGCATCCATGCGCCAATAGGCCGCCAGGGAACTCCAGTCGGAATCAGTGCTGGTGACGACCTTGTCCATGTTGGCGGAGATTTCCGCAGTGGTCCGCGCCGTGTTCCACAGGCGGAAATCAGCGATCTCGCCGTGGAAGCCCTCGGTGCCGGGGTTGCCAGCATTGCCCACGTAGGTGCGGTCGAGGGACGAATTGATGGGGTATACGCCGACCGTGGAATCGGGAACCGAGTAGGACGCGCCATCCAGATTGATACTGAACACGCCGTTGGTGCGCACCAACGCCACATGCTGCCACTGACCGGCACTCAGATGCGCGCTCGACACCCCCGAAACGACCGCCCCACCGCTCATGAACCCAAGATAACCGGAGGTATCGGCATAAAGGCCATAACCTCTGAACGAACCATCACCTGTATAGGCGATGAACTGGAGATTGCCGTGGTTGCTGCCATCCCATTTGACCCACGCCTCCATGGTGACGTTGTCGGTCTGGGTGCTGATATTGGCCAGCGAGGCCAGGTTGTTGTGGCCGTCGAAGGCAATTGCGTAATGCTCGGCGTTCACGGTGGGATTGCCGCCGCCATAAAGGCCGGTGACACCGGTGATATCGGCCTGGGCCGGATGGGTGGTGACGCCCGCCAGCTTGATCAGGGTGCCGTCCAGATTGCCGCCCTTGACCGCCAGCCAGCCGTCTGTGCCGTCGGTCATGAAGCCGACCATGTTGCCGCCGCCCAGACCGGAAAGAAGGGCGGCGGTGGCCGTCGGCGTGCCCTGCCAGGGCATGACCTGCACATAGGTCAGCGAACCGCCCGCGCTGAGATCGACCTTGTCCACGCCGGTGGTGAAGTCGGTGATCACCGCCGGTGAGGCCGAGGTGGATACCGTCCCCGCTTCGAATTTGAAGACGTCTGAGCCCAGATTGCCGGTCAGCACGTCTCCGCCCGCTCCGGCGCTAAGGGTGTCCGAGCCTTGACCGCCGATCAGGGTCTGGATGGTGGAATCGCCCAGGGCGCTGAGCGTGACGGCGGCCGTGGACAGATGGGCGTCCACCACGGTGAAGCCCGCCCCCGAGGAGGCGGTCCCGAAGGTCACCGACAGAGGCGAGCCCGAGGCCGCCAGCATCAGCGTCTCGACGTTGTGCACATTGGCGAAGGCGGAATCCACCACCACGCCGCCAGTGGTGAAGTTCAGTCTCAGCGTATCATTGCCAGCACCGCCATTGATGGAATCGGCATTGCTGAAATCGGACAAAAGGAACGTATCGTTACCCGAACCGCCGGTCAGGGTATCGTTGCCCGTCCCGCCGTTCAGGGTCACGGCGGTGCTGCTGCCACTGGCTGACAAGGTATCGTTGCCCGCCCCGCCATCGACGCTGTCGATACCGCCCGCCACATTGATCACGTCGGCCCCAGAGCCGCCGATGAGCGAGAGAGTCGCCGAACCGCTGCTGGTGGTCGTGATCGTCGGCGACCCGGCATCGGACATGGTCGCCGTGTGGCTATTGCCGGACTTGTCAGCGAGCGGCGTGGCCCCGGCGAAGTCGTACTCGGACACGAGACCGCTGGCGACAACCTGGCCCTGGTTGATCTGTCCGGCCTCGGAGGACGTCAACGCCCGGTTATGTATTTGGATATCGGTAATCTGCCCGAGGAAATTATAGCTACCATTGCCGCTGCCGATGGCGAGGGTCGTGGTAATGTTGGCGTGAGCGTTATTCGGCGGGTATCCCGCGTACAACTGGGAAATCGCCATATCGACGCCGTCGATATACAGCTTGTTGGCGGAAACGTTCCCTTGCGTAAACACAGCCGTGATGGTGTGCCACTGTCCGGCCAGGGCATTGATTCCGCTGATGCCATAGGAATCCCCGCCCTGAAGGGTACAGAAGCCTAATTTGTCGTCCCAGATCATCAGGTTATACTGGCCGAAGCTGATCGGCATGGCCCTATCGGCAGCCGTGTACGGCCAGTTCATCTTGAAAGACACTGACACCTGATCGCCGGTATTGGCACCGCCGACAATCGCGGGCACCACCATATAGTTCGTCCCCGAGAACTGAATCGCCGAGACACTCGGGGCGGGATTGCTGACCACCGTCACGGTATTGCCGCCGGTGAAGCCCAGTTGCTCGACACCCGACTCGTAAAGCTGGCTGCTGCCGCTCACATGCAGGCTGCCATTGGCGCCCGTGAAGGTCGCCGCGCTTTCGGCCATCTGCAGATTGACCTTGTCGGCGCCGGTGCCGCCCAGAATGCTGGTGGTGCCGGTTCCCGCCGCCAAGGTCAGGCCGCTGGTCATGGCCGAGGCGTTCAGCGACACCGTGCCGGTGGACGCACTGACGTCGAGCGAATTGATGCCCGTACCCGAACCCAGCGAGAGGAACTCATTGCCCGTGTCGCTGATCACCACCCCCTCGATACCGCCCAGCTTGGCCAGAGCGGCCGAGGAGACGGAACTGCCAGCCGACAGGATCAACTGGTCCGTGCCGGTACCGCCGATCACCGTGGTCGCGGCGGCCAGATCGGCCACGCTCATCTTGATGATGTCGTTGCCGTCCCCGGCGTCGATGGTGGCAAAGCCGCTGGCGACGTCGATGGTGTCATTGCCAGCCGAGCCGCTCAACGTGACCGCGCCCGGGCCGCCAGCCGAGAAGGTGTAACGCTGGCTGAACACGCCAGCCGCATTGCTGTCGGCGCCGGTCCAGGTGACCACCACGGAGCCGTCGGCCAGGGTGGCCAGTTGCGGATGCCCGTCGCCGGTCCAACTGCTGTTGGGCACCTGGAACTCGGTCCCCAACTTGTTGCCGCCGCCATCGAAGCGCTGGCCAAAAATGGCCTTGTTGCCCAGCGAGGTGGCGCCGGAATAATCGCTTTCCCACACCGCCAGGAAGCCGCCGTCCGACAGGCGGGTGACCGCCGGCCAGCCCTGGAAGCCGGTGGTCGAGGTGTTGACAAGGAACTCGCTGCCCTGCGCCGCGCCGCTGCTGTTGTAAAGGCGCGCGTAGATTCCGGACTCTCCGTTGGCATCGCCGCTGCCGGTGGCATCCTGGTTGGCGCTTTGCCACATCGCCACGAAACCGCCGCCGGTCAGGGCGGCCACAGTCATGCCGGTCTTGTCGTTGGCACTGGGCACGTCCACTTCGAACTGGCCGCGCGGGGTGCCCGAAGGGCTGACCAACTGCGCCCAGATGGTATGGCTGCTGCCGGTACCAGCTTCCCAGACCACCGCCACGTCGCCATTGGTCAGTTCGGCCAGGCTTTGGATGAAACCGTTATTGCCAGCATCGCCGGTATTGGACGACACCTGGATCTCGGTCGGCCCCACCTTGTTGCCGCTGGCGTCGTAACGCTGGGCCATGACGTGGAACGAGGTCGAGCCAGCGGGATCGTTCTGCCAGGCGGTGAAGAAGCCGCCATCCGAGGTGGCCACCACCGAGGGATAGGACTGGTAGCCGGTAGTGGTGTTGTTGACCAGGAACTGGCCGCCCTGGGCCACCCCGCTGGCATTGTAGATTTGGCCGTAGACCCCCCACTGGTTGGTGTCGGCCACCCCGGATTCGGTCTGATATATCTGCCGAAGGACCACGAAACCGCCGCCGGTCAGACCGGCCACCGCCTGGCCCGACTGGTTGAAGGCGGGAGTCGAACCCACATGTGTCTCGCTGCCCGCGGGGTTGCCGGACGCATCGAAGCGCTGAAAATGGACGTCGTCGGTAAACGAGGCATCCTGGCCATAGCTACGCCAGACCTCGACCCAACCGCCGTCGGCCAGCTTGGAAATGAAGGGCTGCTGCTGGTTGTCGGTGGTGAAGGTATTAACCTGGGTCTTCGTCCCACTCACCGTCAGAGAACCCAGCGTCGGCGCCGCCTGGGTGACCGTCAGGCTGCCGTCGCTGAATTGCAGCGTCTCGACGCCGACCAGGGTATCGGTGCCATCATTGCCGTCGGCCGTATTGGTATCGGTTACCGTGACGGTGCCGTTGGCCATGCTGATCCGATAGCCCGCCTCCGAGCCATGGAACGCCGCCTTGTCGGTGCCATAGCCGCCGTCGAACACATCGTTGCCCGCCCCGCCGGTGAAGGTGTCGCTGCCGATGCCACCGGTCATGGTCATGGCCGAGCCGTGGCCGCCGGCATCAAGACTGACATCCGCGCCGCTCAGATGGGCGTCCAGGGTGTTGAACCCGGCACCCGATGCGATGGTCCCCATGGTGATGGACAGCGGTGAGCCAGAGGCGGCCACCATCAGCGTCTCGACGCCGCTCACATGGGCGAAAGCGGAATCCACCACCACGCCGCCAGAGGTGAAGTTCAGGACCAGGGTATCGCTGCCCGCCCCGCCATTGATGGTATCGGCGCTGGTGAAATCGGACAGGCGGAAGGTGTCGTTACCCGAGCCGCCGGTCAGGATGTCCGAACCCGCCCCACCATCCAGGGTAATGCCAACGGTGTTGCCCGCGGCGGAGATCGTGTCGTCGCCCAGCCCGCCAATCACAGAATCGATGCCGTTGCCGACATTGATGGTGTCGTTGCCGCTGCCGCCCATCACCGAGAAGGGGGAGCCGGACGAGGCAATAAGACTCAGTGTCTTGGCATCGCTGAAGCGCACTTCCTCGACACCATGCATGGACAGCCCCGACCCGGACGTGGGGCCGGTGACGAAGAAGCCGGATCCGCCGCCGGAGATGGTCCCCGCGGCTGCGGTGCTCTGCACCACCGCCACGTCATGACCGGAACCACCATACATATCCGTCGCGCCGCTGCCAGCGATCAGGGTCACCCCATTGCTGTCCTGGGTGGCGTCAAAGGCGATCGTGCCCGTAATGGCGCTGGCATCGACCACGCTGACCCCGGCCTTCATGGCATTGGCGCCGAGATTGCCAAAATATCCACCACCGGTGATCTTGAGGGTCTGGACGCCGTAGACGTTGGTCAACGCCGTATCATCCACATACAAACCGCCCGTGGCGGCCATCAGCGAAATGGTGTTCAGACCTCCGCTGGCCAGGATCGAATCGAAGGAATCCAACAGGCCGGGACCGAACTGGAAGACATGATTGCCGCCGACGGCATTGATCACGTCATTGCCGCCTCCCGCCACCACCGTATCGATCCCGGCGCCGATATTCAGGCTGTCATTGCCTGAACTGGCGATCACGGTGGCGCCGCCACCGGTGACCGTCACCGAACCGCCGTCGTTGAACTGGATGTTCAGCGTGCCGCCGGTAAAGGTATCGGCGATGCCGCCACGGCCCATCATGGCCAGCGACGTGGTTCCGCCCGAGGCGGTGAAGTAGACCCCCGATTCGGTCCAGTTCTCCATGATGGAGGACGTGCCCGAATTTCCGTGGAAAACATCACTGCCCGAACCGGTCATGAAGGAGATGGAACCCGACGCCGTCGCGGCCTCCACCGTCACGCCCGCCGTGGTCATGCCCGCATCCACGGTGGTGATGCCCGCACCTGCGGTGAGTGAATTTAGAATGACCGTCTGCGACGAGGCCGAGGCATTGAGCCTCAAGGTCTCGACCCCGGTCACATGGGCAAAGGCCGCCGCGTTGCTCAGCGTTCCCGAGGTGAAGTCGTCGAAGCCGATGCTGTCGATGGCGGCTCCGCCGGTCACCGTAGCGCCATCGGTGGTGCTGACATGGAAGTTGGTGCTGGCGCTGCCCGCCACCAGGACGTCGGCCCCGCCGCCGCCTGTGATGTCGTAATAGGCCGCCGTATCGCCACCCTTGATATGGTCGGCGAAGCTGGAGCCGCGCACGCCGGAGACAGCCCCAAGGCTGTCGGTCCCGGTGGTCAGGGTGCCGTTGACGTAATAGCTCTCCAATGCCGAGCCCGAGGACGCACCGAAATAGATGCCCGTGCTCAGATTGACGCTAACGCCCGCCCCCGCATGCTTGTAGCTGGCGACGGTGAAACCACCACCCCCCATCAAAGTGTCGTTGCCCGCGCCGCCTTCCAGGACCGACTGACCGCTGGCCGCGCCATAGAGAATGTCGGCGGCGTTGGATCCTTCCAACTCGGATATATTGGTGATCGTATCGTGATAGGTGCTTGCACCATTGGTGATGGTGGCCATGCCGCTGGCCAGAGAGGCCGTCACCGGACCGGAATTGTAGGCAAAGCTGACCTTGCCGCCGGAAGAGCTGTCGCCGATGATGGTCTGGTCAGCCCCGCCCACATAGAACACATCGTGGCCGCCGCCGCCGTTCAGCGTGGCCTCGCCCAGATTGCCCAGAACGATCTCGTCCGCCGAGGTGCCGGTCAGGCTGGTGGGCAAGCTGACGCTTGTGGAAAGCGAGGCATAGGCGCCCAGCGTGGCCGTATGGCCGTTGCCGGTGGCATCGGCCACGGTGGTGCCGCTGCCTTCATTGAACCGCCAGTCGGCCACCAGACCGGTGGAATTGGCCGCCGGGGCCGAGGCGTAATTGGCGGAAACCTCGGACCCGCTCAGCGCCTTGTTCCACAGCCGGACTTCGTCCATCTGGCCCGCGAAGGTGTTATAGGCGGAACCCGTCTGCTGACCGAGATACAGCGACTCGCTGTTGTTATTGATCACCGCCGTGTTGATGGTATTGGACAGGGTGCCGTTGATGTAGAAGCTGGTGGTGTTGGCGGTCTTGTCGACCACCACGGCGATGTGGGTCCAGGTATTGCCATCGGCCACCACCGTGCCCGTGGACTTGATGGTATTGCCCTGAGAGCCATCCACCCAGTATTCCACATGGCCGCCTTCCAGGCCGATGGCGTAGCCGTAGGAGCCCTTCATCAGGATCTGATTATTGGAAGCCGCGCTGGGCTTGATCCATGCCTCGATGGACACGTAGTTGCCCATGTTCAGGTCGGTGGAATGGGCCACCGACATTTCCTGATGGCCGTCGCCCGTGGTGAAATTGGCAACGCCCGAATGGACGCCACCCGAGGTCCCCACCGCGCCGACGATCTTGGTGGTGGGATTGTTGGCCGAGCCGGTAAGGATGTGATCGATTCCGGCGCCCGATCCCGCGAACTGGTTCTTGACCACCACTTCGCCGCCGCCCGCCACCGGGCTGAGATCGATGACCAGATCGTCGCCCACCTGACGGGCGCCCTTCAGCCCCGCTTCGGTGACAAGAGAACCATCCAGCACATTGGTGCCAGCACTGTCGATGAGGGTCAGGGTTCCCGAAGTGGACGCTGCGGCCACATAGGTGTCGTTGCCGCTGCTGCCGATCACCGTGGCCGAGCCCGGCTGAGGCCCTTGAAGATTGACGGTTCCGGCCGCGGTCAACTGGAAGGTGTCGACCCCGTGGGCCTCGAGCGCGCCCATGCCCACCGCGTTGATATTGGCGGCGGTGTCGGCCACCTGGAAATGCCCCGAACCGGCCACCAGGTTCAGCGGCAGGGCCTGAGCGGCGGTCAGACTCACCGTTCCATTATCGGTAATGACGACCGTATCGGCACCATGGCTGACGGCCACGGCAACGGCGCTGGTGGTCAAATTGGCGGCGGTATCCGCCACCAGGACATGGGCGCCCGTCGCCTTGGTCACCGCGCTGGTGATGTCCTTGGCCTGGGAGGCGTTGAGGGTCAGCGACACGCCGGTTGCCAGGGACAAAGCCGACTGGAAGGTCGTCGTCGCCGTGGTGATATTGTGCAGATCGGTATTCGCAGTGACGTTGGCGCCGACGATGGAGACTCCGCCCGTGCCGCTGATATGGTCCCCGTTGGCCTGAGCCAATGTCAGAGTCAGAGTCGCACTGGTCGATACGGTCATTGCGGGCTGAAGACTCAGCGTGGAGGTAATCCCCGTCAGATTGGTATTGGCGGCAAAGGTCGAATCGGCAATCGCCACCGTGCCCGCGCCGGAAATGGACTTGCCCGCCGCCTGGGCTGCGCTCAGCGTCAGCAGGGCGGCGGCGCCGACACTGGCCCCCGTCTGCAAGGTCAGGCTGGTCGCGGTGATATTGTGCAGATCCACCGCACCTGTGATGGCGGCATTGGAAATCTCCACCGTGCCCGCGCCGGAGATGGTCCGCCCCGCCGCCTGAGCCGAGGTCAGGATCAGCTTGGACTGGGCCGCCACGGAAAGACCGGAATCCAGGCTGAGTGTCCCGGTCGAGATGTTGTGCAGATCGACGGTGCCGGAAATGCTGGTATTGCTGATGGCCACCGTGCCGCCGCCGGTGATGGTCTTTCCCGACGCCTGATTGGCGTTCAGCGTCAGAGTGAAACCGGGCGACACCACCACGCTGGACGCCATGGTCATGGTGGTGCTTATGTTGTGCAGATCGGTATCGACGCCGATGGTGGTATCGCCGATCACCACGGTGCCGGTACCGGAAATGGTCTTGCCCGACGCCTGGGCGGCCGACAGGGTCAAGGTGCCGTTACCGGTCAGCGACAGGGCGAAGCTGCCGATATTGAAGGTTCCGGTCGGCGTGACATTGCCGCTGCTGGTATCGAGCACAGCCGTCAGGTTGGCCATATTGGACGTGTTGACCGTGGTCAGATTGCTGCTGGCGGTCAGACCCGTCACCACCAGATTGGCCGTGCTGGCGCCGGTGATCAGCAAGGCGCTCTGAGCTGAGCTCAAAGCCAGGGAGATGGTGCCGGTCCCGGTGACAGCCACCGTATTGCCGTTGAAGGCGCCCTTGAAAGCCAGGGTCTGACCGGTGGTGGTGGCAATAGCCAGCGTCCCGCCGGTATCGGTCAGGGTGATGGCGTTGAAACCGGCGCCTACGATCTTGGCCACCGTAGCGGTATTAATCTCGGAGATGGTATCGGACACCGAGATGGTGGCGCCCGCCGAACGGTTGATGGTCAGGCCCAGATTGGAAAGGTTGAGAGCCGTTCCGGCAGACAGCGCCAAGGTGCCCGCGTCGGTGACGGTCACCGCCTTGACGCCCTTGCCCGCCAAGGTTGCCAGCGTGGCTCCGCCCAGATTGGCGGCGACATCACTGACCTGGAACTGACCGGTGCCGGGAACCAGGGTGCCGAAAGTAGAGGTGACCTGAGTGGCGGTCAGCGCCACGGAGCCGGTGCCGCTGATGGCCAGGGTATCGACCTTCCCCGCCAGGGAGGCGAGGTTGGTGGTGATATTGGAAGCGGTATCGAGGACCTCGAGATGGCCGCCGTGGGTATTGGTGAGAGTGAGCGTCTTGGCCTGGGAGGCGGTCAACAGCAAGGTGCCGTTATCGCTGAGGTCGATCTGATCGGCCCCCTTGGCGATCAAGCTCGCCACCTTGGAATTGGCGATGTTGGCGGTGCTGAGATTGGCGGCGGTATCTTGAACCTGGAGGTGCGCGCCGCTGGACTGGCTGATGGTTACGGCCGACAGGGTCGTGGTGAGAGTGCTGACATCCGTAGTCAGAGTGCCGCCGGTGATCTGAATCTGATCCACATGCTTGCCCGGCAGACTGGCAAGGCTGACACCGCCCAACAAGGCGCCCGAGGCGGTATCGGCCACTTTCAGGTGGCCGCTGCCGATATTGACCGCCAGCGTATTCAGGGCGCCGATCTGGGCACCGGTCAGGGTGATGGTGCCGGTATCGCTGATGGTGGCCGATTCCACTGCCTTGGTCTGCAGCGAACTCAGAACGCTGGCGGTCAGATTGGCGGCCGTGTCCGACACCACCGCATGGGCGGTCGACCCTCCGGCGATGGTGAACGAGGCGGCGCCCGCCATCTTGGCCGCCGTGCCGGTCAGGGTGGCGGAACCGGTCAGGGTGACCTCGGCGCTCTTGAAGTCGCCGGTAAAAGTCTGGTTGGTGGCCCCCAAGGCCAATTGAGCGGTGTAGTGGGCCGCATTGGTAACGGTGGGCAGGGTGCTGGTGGCCGTCACGCCGGTCACCGCCACGGTGCCGCTGCCGCCGCCATTGAAGCTGCCCGCCGTGGACAGGGCCGAAAGAGCGCCGCTGAGCGTGCCGCCACCGCTGAGCGTCACCACCGCGCTACCGAAATTGCCGGTGAAGGTGAGGCTGCCGCTTACCGTAGCGGAAAGACCATTGGCGGCGAGATTGGTGGTCAGCGTGCTGAGATTGGAGGCCGCGACGACGCCCGAGGTGACGTTGACCTTGGCGGTGCCACTGCCGTTGATGGAGGCCAGGGTCTGAAGATCGCTGAGCGAACCCGACAAGGTGCCGTTGCCCACCAGGGTCAGGGGCGCGCCTGTGACGGCGAACAGACCAGTCTGGGCGAAGGTGGGGTTGCCGGTGGTATCCATCACCAGACCCAGCCCGCCCAGGGAGGCTCGCGACGGCTGGGATGTAAATCCGGCCAGCTTGATCAGGGTGCCGTCGAAATCGGTGCCGCTGCCCGAACCGTTGACGTAGATGTAACCGTCGCCACCACGCACGAAGAACACCACGGAATTGGCCGGAGCCCCGGCCTTGACGGCGGCCACCGCCGCCACGTTGTCGGCGGGCGCCGCGCCGAAGGTCCAGGGCGCGGCCAGATACTTCATGCCGCCCATGCCCGAGAAGGACAGGACGTTGCTGGTGCCGCTGCTCCAATTATTGATGGTATCGGGCGCCGCCACGGTGGAATCGGTCTTCGCCTGATAGACGAAGACATTGCTGCCCGCTCCGCCGTCCAGGATATCGGCCCCGCCGCCACCGGTCAGAGTATCGTCGGCGGAACCGCCAGACAGGGTATCGGCCCCCGGGCCGCCCACCAGAATCTGCTTTTGCACCGTCAGGTTGATAGTGGCGGTGGCCGATGTGCTCCAGTCGATGCCGTCATTGGCCTGCCAGGTGAACGAGGTATTGACCGCACTGCCGCCCGACGGGGTATAGGTCAGCTTGCCGAGATCAGACAGCACGATCACCTGATTGGCGGTGACCGCCACACCGTTCAGTGCCAGGCTGCCAGCCGGCAACGAGACCACCTTGATGGAATGCAGCGTATTGCCGTAGCCGGTATCGCTGCCATTGGTCAGGGCATTATCGACGTCGCTGAACTTGCCGGTGAAGTCGGCGGCGCTGAAGCTGAACACCTTGCCCGCCACGCCGGAATAGGTAGCGCTGGTCACCACCGGAGCGTCATTCACGCCGGTGAGCGAAATGGTCATCTTGCCCGTGGCGGTCTGGCCGTACTGGTCGACCACCGTGTAGAGAACCGAATCCGTGCTGGTTTCGCCCTGGGCCAGCTTGGAGAAGCTGGAGGGCACCGTATAAGTGACCGTGCCGCCCGACAGCGAGACATTGCCGCCCGAGGACGAACCACGCGTCACCGATTGCAAGGTCAGGGTGAGGCCCGTCCCCGAAGCATGGGAGGTGAAACTGGCGGCGGTAAAGCTGCTGGCATAAGTGGCGGTGAAATCCGTCGCCGCTGGCTTGTCCAGCGCAGCCACGGTCAGGTTGACGGTGGCGGTCGAATAGGTGGTGGCGCCGTTATAGGTATTGGAAACGGTGTAGGTGAAGCTGTCGGTGCCGGTATAGCCGGACGTCGCGGTGTATTCCGCCTTGCCGCTGACCACCTTGACCGTTCCATGGGACGCGCCGCCGACCGAGACCAGAACGCCAGCGTCGAAATTGGCGACGCCGAGCGGAGCAAAACCAGCCAGTTTGTCATTGGCCATCACGTCCAGAGCCACGGCACTCGAACTGCTGCCGGGATGGGCCGTGCGGAAGGCGGAATCCACCGTATAACTATCAGCCACCGCCGTCGCGGCATGGTTGGCGGCGGTCTGGGCGGCCAGTTGGGCGGCGGCCTGCACCGACTTGGTATAGTCGGCCTGAACCGAGGTATCGATGCTCACCGCCGTATTGGCGTATTGAACGGCGGCACCGGCCTGGGCTTGGGCGGTCTTGACCTGGGAGGCCGCCGTGCTGGCCGCCGCCTGGGCGGCCAGGGCCGCCGCCTGGGCGGTGGACACGCTGGTGGTGCCGGTGGGGTCGGACAGACCGGCGATGGCGTCCGACGCGGTGTTCAGAGCCGTGGTCGCCGCCTTGGAGGCATTGGAGGCGTTGGTGGCGGCCGTGGTTGCGTTATTTTCCTCGGTCGTCTTGGTCAGACTGTGGGCCGAATCGAAGCTCTTCAGATCCTGGGCGGCGGAATCGGCGCGGTTGGCGGCGGCGGAGGCGGAATCGGCCGCCGCCTTGATCTGGCTCAGCGAGGCCGAAGCGGCGGCCTTGGCATTGGTGTAAGCCGACAACCAATAGGTCAGGGCCGCGCTCTGATCCTGGGCGAAGGCATTGGCGGCGGCGGCATCATCGCGTGACTGCAAGGTTTGGGCATAGGCGGTCAGCGCCGTGGTCAGCGCCTGCTCGGCCCGGTTGGCCTCGATGGCGGCCACACCGGCAGCGGTACCGGCCGCCACGGCCGCGGCGGTGGAGGCATCGGACATGGCCGCCTGGGCCAGGGCGATCTTGGCGTTAAGAATGTCCAGCTTGGCGCTGGCCAAGGCCATCTTGGCGGTGAAATCGGCATGGGACGCGGTATAGACGGCGTCCAGGGCGTCCTTGTAATCGCTCTGAGCCGTAGAAACGTTGTCGAGAGCGGTCTTCACCGCCGCAGGCGTCCCGGCCAGGGCGGCCCCGGCCTTGGAGAGCGCCGTGGTCACATTGGTCTGGGCCGTCCCCACCTGGGTCTTGACGCTGGTGGCCTCGGATTGGGTGTTGGCGTATTCGGTGGCTGCCGTCTGGGTCCCGGCCTGGGTGCCCAGCGAGGCCGCCGCCTTGGTGTCGGTGGCATCGGTGGCGGCGGCGGTGGCCAGGGTCTGGGCCGTCTTGGACGCGGTGATGGCGGTCTCGGCGGCATTATGGGCCGCCGTGGACAGGTCCGACTGGCTTTGTGCGTTGTTCACCGCCGTGACCTGAGCGGTGACGATGGCCGACTGGGCGGTGAAGGTGTCATTGGCCGCGTTGACCGTGACCGCATAGCTTTGCGCCTGGGTCAGGGCCTGCTGCGCCGTCTGGACGGCCTTCAGGGCGGAACCCAGGGCATTGGCCGTAGACGTCCCGGCGGTATTGGCGCTGACGGCGGAAGCATAGGCGGTGGCGGCGTCGCTGGCCGCCGTGGAGGCCGACGACACCAGGAGGGCAATGGCGTCCTTGGCCGCCGACAACCGCGAGACCGCGGCCGAGGCCTGATCCACCGCCTTTACCGCCCGGTCATAGGCATTCTGGGCCGACTGATAGGCCTGGGGGTCGATGGCCTTGTTATCAAGAGCCGACTGCAGTTTGGCGGCGGCCGCGAACTTCAATCCATAAAGGGTCGTGGCACCGGTCGTCGCCGCGTTGTCCGTGCCCAGCGCCGCCTGGGCGGCGGTCAGCTTGCTCTGCGCCTGGGCCAGAACCGTGGCGGACAAGGTGCTGGACGCGGTCGCGGCATCGGTACTGGCCTGTTGGGCGGCGGCCACGTCGGCGGCGCGCGACGCGGCGGCGGCCGCGTCGGAAACGATCTGCGCCAAGGAGGATTGGGCCGCCTTGACCAAGCCCAGCAACCGGCCCGCATCGGCGGCCTTGTCGGCGGCAACCTGCGCCTGCTGGGCGGCATCATTGGCCGCCTGGTTGGCCGTAAGCGCATGCCCCTTGGCAATGTTAGCGTCGGTATCGGTGTTGGTTAACCCCTCATTGGTGGCAACCGTCGCCGCATCGGTATGCGCCGCGCTGGAGGCTCCGCTGGCATCGGCGGCATCGGTCAAGGCCGCCGACGCATATTGGCGGATCAGGTCGATCTGAGCGTTATAGGCAGCCAGACTGGCGCCGGTCAGCGAACTGGGCGCCCCCGAGGCCAGAATCTGGCTGAGCAGGCTGGCGATGGTATCATTGGCGCTGGCAGCGGCACTGGCGGAGTTGGCTGCGGCGGATTCGGAACTGTTGGCCGAGGTCAAGGCCGTGTCGGCGCTGCTTTGGGCAACGGAGAGATTGGCGACACCTTCCGCCAGCAAGGCCTGATTCTTGGCGGCCGTGGCCTGCAGCACCCATTGCTGGGCCAGATCGTCATATTGCTGCGCCAGGGCCACTTGCTGGTCGATCTGCGCCTTGTAGGCGGCCAGGGACTGGTATTTGAGCAGCGCCGCCTGCTGGCCGGTGCTCAGCGTGGTGGTGATGGTGGTCTGGGTGCTGTCGGTGGAAACCTTGACGATGGTGTCGTAATTGGCGGGCACGCCGCCGCTTTCGGACCCCGCCGTGACGGAACTGCCGTCGGTATTGAGACCGTAAAGCTTCAGACTCTGGACCGCATCGGCCAGGGCATTGGCTGCCGCCTTCTGGGCGGCCACCGCCGCCGCCACTTGAACATCGGCGGCGTCCTTGTCATTCAGGACCAGAGTCAGGGCATTCACAGCCTGGGTGGAATTGGTGGTGCTGATTCCCGTCGCATGGGCCTTGGCCAGATTGGCGTCGTCCAGGGCGGACGCCGCCGCCAGCTTGGCGGTGGTCAGCTTGGCATTGATGGTGGTGCTGTCCGATGACAGGGCGGTATCCAACTGGTACTGCCACGCCGCCTCGGCGGCCTGTTCGTAACCGGCGGCATAGCCGTCGGCATAGGTGGCGGCGGCCAAAGCGGACTGGGCATCGGCATAAGCGTCCGATGCCGACTGGGCGGTGGCCTGCGCCAGATCATAGGCGGTCTTGGCGCTGCTGAACGCGTCCTGGGCCGCAACAGCGGTCGCATGGGCAGAGGTATAATCCGCCTCGGCCTGAGTCAGGGTGTCCTTCCACAACTGAATCAGCGAATCCGTGGCGGCATAGCCATCGGCAACGGCCTTGGCCGCCCGCAAGGCAATGACATTGGCATTGGTCGAGGCGGCATTGCCCAGCGCGATCTCGGCTTCGTCCGAAGACCAGCCGGTGGGCACGGTCAGGCCGAACAGCTTCAGGTAATCGGACGCGGCATTCAGGTAATTGCTCAGCGTGTCGTTGCGCGCCGCCGTCAATACCGCTTCGACCGCCGCCGAGGAAGCCGAGGCCACCAGCGGCGCCTCCAGGGCGCTCAGCTTGGTGGTGACCGCGTCGGACGCGGCGGTCGCCGCCGCCAGGGCCGTAGCAGCCTTGGTCTTCGCGGCATCAAGATTGGTATGCGCGGTATTCCAGTCGGAAATGGACGACCCATCCGTCCACAGACCGGCGACGTTGTTGGTGGCCGCCGCCGCGATGGAGCCGTCGGCCGTGGAAATGGTGGAAGATGCGTTGCTGTAATCAGTCCCGGCCTCGAACTGAGTGATCAGACTCAGGGCCTTGGCGAAGGGGCCCGCCGCTCCGCTGGCCTGACGGATCAGGGCATCGGCGGCGGCCAGCATGGCCTTGGCCGAGGCAAGATCCGTGGCCGCCTGGGTGGCATTGGTCGAAGCCTCGGAAATGGCGGTGTTGGCCAGGGCCAGGGCCGTCGATCCGCTGGCCGGAACGATGGCAAGTTTGGCCTGGTCCAGCAGGGCCGTGACCTGTCTGACCGCATCGGCCTCGCGGGCGCCGAAATCGTCCTGGAACTGATGGAACTGCTGCTCCGCCACCCGGACGGCGATATCGCGGGCGTCCTTGACCAGGGCAACGATAAGTTCCTTATTCGCCGCAATCTGCTTTTGCGCGGATTCGACCTGGGCCTGATGCAGTTCCTGAATCTGTTGCAGCGCGCCCTTCTGCTCACCGCCCTGCTGCCCGGTGGGTGGCGGCACGACGGGAGGCGGCGTGGTCGGCTGCTGCTGCTGAAGCTGCTGCTGCACCGCCTGGACCGCCTGATTGAAGGCGGCGGAAAGGGTGTTGGCGGCATTGGGCAGGGCCGCACCGGCATTACCCGCCACCTGCATGACCTGCAAGGGCGACATCTGCTGCGCCACCATGGTGCCGGTGGCCGACATCACGGCGGCCGCGCCAGCCGAGTTCAGGGTCAAGGTCTGGCCGGAAGACGAGGTGACGCTGACCTCGCCGGTCACGCCGCCCTTTTCCGCCATCATGGCGACGGTATTGCCGTTACCGGCCACGCCGGTGCCGCGGATGCCCACGGTCATGGTCGGCGTCTTCAGACTCATGGCGTCGGGGGCCGCCTTGGCGATCTGGCCCGAGACCAGGGCGAAGGAGCCCGACACCAGCGACATCTGCGCGTCACCGGTCTTGGCGCCCGGATCATAGGCCAGATGGTCGAGGACCAGACGGCCCTTCTCGCCCAAGGACATGGTGGTGCCGTCGGCGAAGGTCACGCCCACGGCGCTGCCCTGCGCCGTCTGCAGGACATCGCCTTCGAGAACGTTATCGCCCTTATGCAATTCGCCCGTGGTGCCGTCCGAATGCTTGACGCTGACCGACCCGTTCAGGGTCTCCACCTTGCCGATGGCGGTGGCACCCGAGCCGCCGCCCGCTTGGGCGTACTGGCCCGGCGCCAGCGGCCCGGCCAGCTTTCCGGCCAGGGCGGCGTCGATCATCGCGCCCGAATCGTTCATCAGCGGCGGGGGATTTTCCGAACCGAAATAGCCCTTGATCACCACGCGGGTGCCATCGGCGCCCACCAGCACCAGATCGCTGCCCTGGCGCACATACTCGGCATCGACGAGAAGATTACCGCCGGGCACCATGACCTTGGCCATGCCAGCCGAGTCGATGACGACGGACGGCTGCGGCTTCACGGCAGGCGCATGCCCGCCCTCGACGCCCTTCGCCCCTGCCCCGCCTTCTCCCCCCGAATTGGAAGGCCGTTCATCCCTAGGCGCCATGCCACCCTCATCTCAAAAATTGGCCACGCGCCATCGACGGCGCGCGACAGCCACTTCGCACCACTCTGCATGATACGGCCAATTGCGAGAAAAGGTCAATATACAGCGTTTACCTTACGCAATTAATCCAATTACTTGCAAAGGCAAACCCAGTCATCGCCACCAAGAAAACGAGAACAAAATACAGAGACTCAGCGTTAAAAATAATAAAAAAAACGAGGCTTACCTGCAGCAAGCCTCGTTTTTTACTTATAAATTTCAAAAATAGGCAACAATCATCACACAACGTTACACGACCGCCACCAACCGCCTTCCGTAATTTCGCGCTGGCCGCCTGGGCGGATACAGACCAAGTCCGGCGACGGGCCCCATGGGCAAAATCAACCCTGGCCCTCGAAAAGAGAAAACCGGAAATCGCATCCCTCACCGGGACGGGACTCGACCCAGATGTGCCCGGAATGGCGCTCGACGATCTTCTTGCAGATGGCCAGACCGATGCCGGTCCCGTCGTAGTGCTCGCGCGTGTGCAGGCGCTGGAAGACCAGGAAAATGCGATCGAAATAGGCGGGATCGATACCGATGCCGTTATCGGCCACCGAGAAGACCCAACCCCGCGCCGTCTGCTCGGCGCTCACCCGGACCTTGGGCGGGCGTTCGGCAGAGCGGTATTTCAGGGCGTTGCCAATCAGGTTCTGGAACAGGCGCAGCATCTGGGAGCGGTCGGCGTTCACCTCGGGCATGGGCCCCACCTCGATGGTCCCGCCCGCCTCGGCAAGGGCGGCGCCCAGATTGGCCCTGGCGTCATCCAGCACATCGCCCATGGAAAAGCAGGTGAACTGGCCGCTCAGCCGATCGACCCGCGAATATTCCAGAAGGTCGCGGATCATGGCCTGCATCCGCATGGCGCCATCCACCAGGAAGGCGATGAACTCGTCGGCGTCCTTGTCCAGCCGTCCGCGATAGCGCCGCTCGATCAACTGGGCATATCCGGCGATCATGCGCAGCGGTTCCTGCAGATCGTGGGAGGTGACATAGGCGAACTGCTCCAACTCCTTGTTGGAGGCGTCGAGGCGGGCCAGCAGTTCCTTGCCGCGCGCTTCCATGGCCTTGCGTTCGCTGATGTCGCGGCAGATGAACAGCAGGCAGTCCTGATCGTCGAGGACCACTTCCTGCACCGAGATCAGGGTGTCGAAGGTCTCGCCATTCTTGCGCCGCAACCGGGTCTCGAAATTGACCACCTGGCCGTCGCGGCGGGCGGCGGCAACCAGGGCGGCCCGATCCTCGGGCAAGGCCCACACGCCCATCTCCAGGGCGGTATGCCCCATTAACTCGTCACGTCCGTAGCCCAGCATGGACGAGAAGGTATCGTTCAATTCGATGTAGCGCCCATCCTCGGCCAGGGAGATCACCATGGCGTCGGGACTGGCGCGGAAGGCCTTGGCGAATTTTTCCTCGGACAAGAGCAGGCGGCGTTCGGCCTCCTTGGCGGCGGTGATGTCCTCGATGGTGCCGACCAGCCCGCCCGCGGGCCCTTCGCTGTCGGACAGGGCGGCGGCGTGGCCGCGCACCCAGCGGATGGAACCGTCGCCACGCATCAGACGCATTTCCGCCAGAAATTCCCCCTGGCCGCTCACATGACTTTGCCACAGCGCCGCCACCGCCTCGCGGTCATCGGGATGGACGACCCGGCACCACTTGGCGCCCAGCATCTCGTCCCGGCTCCGCCCGGCCAGGTCCAGCCAGCGCTCGTTGGCATAAAGGCAGGTTCCCTCGGGATCGGCCTGAAACACCCCCACCGGCGAATGTTCGGTGAGCATGCGGTAGCGGGCCTCGCTGGCGGCCAGGGCCTGCTGGATCCGCTGGCGCTCGGCCAGACGCCGGTCCGAGACCATGGACAGTCCGAAGGTCAACAAGGCCAAAAGCAAGCTCGCACCGCCTTGCAGGGATACATCCCGCCTCCAGTCGGACAGAGCCTCGGACAGCGACATCCCTACCGCGACTACCAGCGGGTAGTTCTCCAGACGGCGATAGGCGATAACCCGATCCAGGCCATCGGTCACCGAACTGCCAACGAGGGTTCCGCGTCCCTCCTTGGCCACATTCACCATCACATTGCCCTGGGCCACCGAGACGCCGCGCCATTTATCGCTGTCAGGCAGCCGCGCCAGGATAACCCCGTCGTCGCGCAGCAGGGTCACCCGTCCACCATCACCAGGCAGGACCGAGCGCAATTCGTCTTCGAATATCTTGGGGTCGATGGCCACGGCCAGCGCGCCAGCCAGTTGACCGCCCCCCTTGCGGATGGAGCGGACGATAACGATGCTGGTGCCGGTCACCACCCGGCTACGCAGCGGCGCGCTGATGAATATGGAAAGATTAGGATTTTCCAACAGCGCCCGGAAGTATTCACGATCATGAACATTGGTGCCGGCCATGCCTGGCAGGTTTCCGGCCAACATGATGCCCTGGTCGTTGATGAAAGCGGCGCTGCGGAGTTCGGGAATAAATTTCGCGCGATTGCCGATGGCGGTAAGGGCCCGTTGCGGGTCCGCGAGGATTCCATCGGGGGCGGCTTCTTCCATTTCGGACAGCAACTGGTCGAAGCTGCGCATCACGCCCGCGATGTGCTCTTCCGAGACCCGCGCCAGGGCTTCCACCAGCCGCTCCGTGTCGGCGACGTCCTTACGATAGGACCCCACCGCTTGCCAGACGGTCAACGCGGCCAGACAGGGTATCACCAGCAGCGCCAACAACCTGGCCCGCCATGCGCGGATCGGGCGCGGCGGACCGGCCTTCGCGAGACCGGCACCACCCGATGTCGCCTCGGTAAGCGATCCTGGCTGCTGCGCATTCATGCGCAAAAGAATACATGCGGATGGATGGGCTCACAACCGAGACTCAATACCCCTGCACTATCCAAGGTTTGGGCACTTCCTATTGACCATCGCCCCATAGGCTCGTTAAAACCGAACCGTTCAGTTCAGCTTTGCGGATATCTTGTATCCGCAGGCTGGCCGTGACCATGTCTTTCCCTAAACATCAGCCGAAATGAGACCGGACCATGGACAATTCGCCCCGCCGCCTCAAACTTCCGCTGCCCGTCCTGCTGCTGGGCGGACTGGCGCTGGCCGGGGTGGCGGCAGGGCTTGTCTCGTTCGCATCCACCAAATCGGGTCCGGGCGGAGCCCAGGCTTCCGGCGGCCCTGCCGTGACGGTGGCCCAGCCGGTCAGCCGCACCATCACCGACTGGAGCGAATATACCGGCCAGTTCGAGGCGGTGGATTATGTCGAGGTGCGGGCCCGTGTGAACGGCTATCTGACCGAGGTGCACTTCACCGACGGGCAGATGGTGGCCAAGGGCGATCCGCTGTTCGTCATCGATCCGCGCCCCTACGAGATTGCCTTGGCCTCGGCGCGGGCCAAGCTGGATCAGGCCATGGGCTCCAAGGAATTCGCCAAGCGGCAATTGTCTCGGGCCGGCGAGCTTCATCGCAAGGAATTCGTCGCCGAAAGCACCCTGGACCAGAGGACCGAGGAATCACGGGGCGCCGGAGCCACGGTGGAGGCCGCCCGCGCCGCCGTGCGCGATGCCGAGTTGAACCTGCAATTCACCCGCGTCACCGCCCCCATTTCGGGACGGATCAGCGCCAAGCAGGTGAGTATCGGCAATCTGGTCACCGGCGGCCCCGGCGTGGCCTCGCCCACCTTGCTCACCACCATCGTCTCCCAGGACCCCATCCATGTGACCTTCGACCTGACCGAGGCCGACTATCTGGTCCAGGCCAAGCGGGGCAATCCGGTGGGGGCGGCGGTTCAACTGCGGCTGATGAGCGAAAGCGGCTGGCCCCATGAAGGCAAGCTGGACTTCATCGACAATCAGATCGACAAGGGCACCGGCACCATCCGGGCGCGCGCCATCCTGGCCAATCCCGAAGGCCAGGTCCCCGCAGGCGCCTTCGGCCGCGTGCGTCTGGCCGCCTCGGCCCCCTACGAGGCGCTGCTGGTCCCCGACACCGCCATCGTCACCGACCAATCGCGCAAGCTGGTGATGACCGTGAAGGACGGCGCCATCGTGCCCAAGCCGGTCAAGCTGGGTCCCAAGGACGGCGAGTTGCGGGTGGTCCGGGACGGCATCGCGCCCGACGATCAGATCGTCATCAATGGCCTGATGCGGGCCCGGCCCGGCGCCAAGGTCACGGCCCAGCCCGGCAAGATCGAATAGGGACCAAAGCCCATGCGCCTGTCCCACTTCTTTATCGACCGCCCCATCTTCGCCACCGTGGTCTCGGTGCTGATCACCATCATCGGCGCCATCACCTATTTCGCTCTTCCGGTGGCGCAGTATCCCGAGATCGCGCCGCCGACCATCGTGGTCAGCGCCTCTTATCCCGGCGCCTCGGCCCAGGTGGTGGCCGACACCGTGGCGACGCCGCTGGAACAGCAGATCAACGGCGTCGAGAACATGCTGTATCTGAACAGCCAGGCCACCGGCGACGGCAATCTGAAGCTGACCGTGACCTTCGCACTGGGCACCAATCTCGACACCGCCCAGGTGCTGGTGCAGAACCGGGTGGCGGTGGCCACGGCGCGGCTGCCCGACGACGTCAAGCGCATCGGCATCACCGTGGCCAAGAACTCGCCCGACATGCTGATGGTGGTGCATCTCAACTCGCCCGACGGCTCGCGCGAACAGCTGTATCTGTCCAACTTCGCCACCCTTCAGATGATCGACGTGCTGGCCCGCCTGGATGGCGTCGGCGAAGTGCGCATCTTCGGCGCGCGCGATTACGCCATGCGCGTCTGGATCGACCCGGACAAGGCGGCGGCCCGCAACCTCACAGCGGGCGAGGTGGTCAAGGCGCTGCAGGCCCAGAACGTCCAGATCGCCGCCGGTGTGCTGGACCAGCCGCCCATCCCCAATCAGGGCGCTTTCCAGTTTTCCGTCCAGACCCAGGGCCGCCTTCTCGACCCCGCCCAGTTCGGCGATGTCATCGTCAAGGCCGATGCCACGGGCCGCATGGTGCGCCTCAAGGATGTGGCGCGCATCGAACTGGGCGCCCAGGATTACAGCGTCAACGGCTATCTCAACGGCAAGAATGCCGTGCCGGTGGCGGTGTTCCAGCGCCCCGGCTCCAACGCCCTGGCCACCGCCGACCGGGTCATCGCCAAGGTGGAGGAACTGTCCAAGACCTTCCCCTCGGGCGTCTCCTACACCATCGCCTACAATCCCACCCAGTTCATCGCCCAGTCGGTCAAGGCGGTGATCAAGACCATCTTCGAGGCGGTCTTGCTGGTGGTCGTAGTGGTGATCTTGTTCCTCCAGACCTGGCGGGCCTCGCTGATTCCGCTGGCCGCCATTCCGGTCTCGCTGGTGGGCACCTTCGCGGTGCTGGGCGCGCTCGGCTATTCGCTGAACAACCTATCGCTGTTCGGCCTGGTCCTGGCGGTGGGCATCGTGGTGGACGACGCCATCGTGGTGGTGGAAAACGTCGAGCGCAACATGAAGGACGGCATGAATGCCCGGTCCGCCGCCCACCAGACCATGGACGAGGTGGGCAGCGCGCTGATCTCCATCGCCCTGGTCCTGTGCGCGGTGTTCATCCCGGCTGCCTTCATTCCGGGCATCTCGGGCCAGTTCTTCCGTCAGTTCGCGGTGACCATCGCCGCCTCGACGGTGATTTCGCTGATCGTGTCGCTGACCTTGTCGCCCGCTTTGTGCGCCCTGCTGTTCAGGGGCCACGGCCCGCTGGACCATCATGACGAGACCGGCTGGCGCAAGGTGGTGGCCCGATTCTTCGCCTGGTTCAACCACAATTTCGACCGCCTGGCCGGGGGCTATGGCTCCCTGACCCGCACGGTGGTGCGCAAATCGGCTCTGATGCTGGTCATTTATGGCGGGCTGATCGGCGCGGCGGGGGTGGAGTTCTTCCAGACCCCCAAGGGCTTCATCCCCGAGATGGACCAGGGCTATCTGATCACCGTGGTCCAGTTGCCGCCCGGTTCATCACTGTCGCGCACCGATGCGGTGGTCAAGAAGGTCGCGGACGTCATGGCCGAGACCCCCGGCGTCGCCCATACCCTGGCCTTCGCCGGTCTGGACGGCGCCACTTTCACCAATGCCTCCAACGGCGCCGCCATCTTCACGCCCCTAAAGCCCTTCGAGGAACGCTACGCCCAGGGCCTGTCGGCCAATGTGATCCTGGCCGATCTTAGAAAGCGCCTGAGTTCCGTTCAGGACGCCTTTATCATCACCATCCAGCCTCCCCCGGTGCGCGGTATCGGCACGGCGGGCGGCTTCAAGATGATGCTGCAGGACAAGGGCGGGCGTGGCTCCAAGGCGCTGGAGGACGTGGCCCTGGACATGGCGGCCGAGGCCAACAAGATTCCCGGACTGCAAGGTATCTTCACCCTGTTCAACACCCGCACGCCCAATGTCTACGCCGATATCGACCGAGTGCGCGCCCAGATGCTGGGCGTGCCCACCGACCGGGTGTCCGAGGCGTTGCAGGTCTATCTGGGCTCGGCCTTCGTCAACGAATTCAACTATCTGGGCCGCACCTTCCGGGTCACCGCCCAGGCCGACGCGCCCTTCCGCCAGGAGGTGGAGGACATCGCCAATATCAAGGTGAGAAACGACAAGGGCCAGATGGTGCCCATTGGCGCCGTAGCCTCGTTCCGCTTCGACACCGGGCCCTATCGCGTGCCCCGCTACAACCTGTTCCCGGCCGCCGAGGTGCAGGGCTCGGCCGCGCCGGGCTATGCCAGCGGCTATGCGCTCGAGCAGATGCGCGCCCTGGCCGCCGAGCGCCTGCCCGAGGGCTTCGGCTTCGAATGGACCGAACTGGCGCTGCAGGAATTGCTGGCGGGTAATAACGGATTGTTCGTGTTCGCGGCTTCGGTGCTGTTCGTCTTCCTGCTGCTGGCTGCCCAGTATGAAAGCTGGTCCCTGCCCGCCGCCGTGGTGCTGATCGTACCCATGTGCCTGCTGGCCGCCGTCACCGGACTGATCATCCGGGGACTGCCCATCAATATCCTGGCCCAGATCGGCTTCATCGTGCTGATCGGACTGGCCGCCAAGAACGCCATCCTGATCGTGGAATTCGCCAGACAGGGCGAATCCGAAGGCCTCGACCGCATCGAGGCCGCCGTCCATGCGGGACGGACCCGCCTGCGGCCCATTCTGATGACCTCCCTGGCCTTCATCCTGGGCGTGCTGCCCTTGGTGGCGGGGACCGGAGCGGGCGCCGAAATGCGCCAGAGCTTAGGCACAACCGTGTTCTACGGCATGCTGGGCGTCACCGGTTTTGGGTTGGTCTTCACGCCCATCTTCTATGTGGTGATCCGAAAGATGGTGGCCGGGCATCACGCCCGCGCCGCCGCCGCCCATGCGGCCGAGGAAGCGCGGGGGCGCTAAGCCCCCGCGCCGCCCGCTACTTCAGGGTCTTCAGATAATCCACCACGGCGGCCACGTCGGCGGGATTCTTCAGCCCGGCGAAGACCATCTTGTTGCCGGGAATGACATCCTTGGGATTGGCGATATAGGCCGCCAGATTGGCGTCATCCCAGGACTTGCCCCAACCGGTTATGGCCGGTGAATAGGCAAAGCCCGCAGCCGCGGTGCCAGCCTTGGACCCGGCCACGCCGAACAGGCTGGGGCCGATGCTTTTGCCACCCGCCTCTACCTTGTGGCAGGTCTTGCAGGCCGAAAAGGCCGGCGGCGGATCGGCGGCCAAAGCGGTGCCCGCCAGGGCCATGATTGCGGCGAAGGCGGCAAGCTGAAGCTTCATCGGAAAAGTCCCCCTAATACGTTTGCCCATCCCCATCAGGAAAGCATCATTTGCGCTTTGTCACAACAGGTCTGGCATCTCTTTCGCCAGACTTTGACGTTCATTCACCCGCGCCCCCGACAGAGCGAAGCCCAACGCCTTGCCCTGGGGCGAGACGAACAGCGCCTTGCGGTCGCGTCCCGCGCCCTCCATCACCCAGTCTCCCACCGCGCCAGGAGCGGGCGGGCAGACCACCATGGGAAGAGCGGGCGTCTTGACCACCACGGGCAGGGCGGGAAGCTTCAAAGGCGTCTCGCACCCGGCCAGGGTGGCGGCCAGGGCCTTGGCCTCGGCCATCAGCGGCAGGATAAAGGGCAGCAGCCCGGCGGGCGTCTCGGCGCAATCGCCCATGGCGAAGATGGCCGGGTCCGACGTGGCCAGGCTTCCATCGACCTTGATCCCCCGCTCCACCACCAGCCCCGCTTCCGATGCCAGCCTTGTGCGCGGGATCAGTCCGATGGCCGACAGCGCCTGGTCATAGGCGATGGCGGAACCATCATCCAGTTCGGCGCGGCCCATGCTCCATCGGGTCACTGAGCGCCCCAGATGGAAGCTTATGCCCGCCTCCCCCAGCGCCTTGGCCATCTCCTCGCCCAGGGCTTGGGGAAGCAGGCGGCCGAGCGGCCAGGGCGCGGGGTCCACCACGGCGACGCAAAACCCGGCACCGGCAAGGTCGTTGGCGAATTCCGAGCCGATCAGCCCGGCGCCTACCAGCAGGACGCGGGCACCGGGGGAAAGTGCCGCGCGCCAGGCGGCGTAATCGTCCAGATCGTTGACCGTGCGCAACCCCGCCGTCTCGCTGCCCTCGGCCACATAGGGCCGGGGATCTGCGCCCAGGGCCAGAACCAGACGGCCATAGCCCAGTTCCATCTCGTCGCCATCGGGGCGGCGGATCACCACCGTCTTGGCATCGCGGCGGATGGCGGCCACCCGGTGACGGGCGAGGATGGTGGCTTTCAGATCCTCGGCCATCTGTCCGGGGCTCTTTTGCATCAGGGAAAGGGCGTCCTTGCCCTGGGCGAAGGCCGCCGACAGCATGGGCTTGGAGTAAGACTCCCCCCCATCGGCGGTGACGATGGTGATGCTCACCTGGGCGTCCAGCTTCCTCAACTCGCGGGCCAGGGTATACCCCCCCAGCCCGCTGCCGAGGATCACCACACCGTTTTGGGGGGCGCGGTCCATGGAATCAGCCCTCCTGGACTTCGAAGTCCGATTTGGACACGCCGCAATCGGGGCATTCCCAGTCGTCAGGAATGGATTCGAAGGGGGTGCCCGCCGGAATGCCGTCCTCGGGCATGCCGACAGCCGGGTCATAGACGAAACCGCAGACGACGCAGACATACTTCTTCATGGAATTATCCTCCGATATGAGTTGGATTCAGGCGCTCTTGTGGGCGTCCAGGGTGGCCTGGTAGTGGCCCGCATGCTTCTCCTCGACCTTGGCCAGGGCGGCGAAACGCTTGGCGGCGGTAGCCAGGATCTTGGCGAAACGCTCGGCGTGCTCCTTGGACTCGGCGATCTGCTCGTCCATCTCCTTGACGGCGGCGTCATGGCCCTCCTGCTCGGCCAGATGGCGGAACTTGGGGTACATCTCGGTGTATTCGTAGGTCTCGCCATCGATGGCCATCTGCAGCATCTTCTCGACGGTGAGATCGGCCTTGGGATAGAGCAGTTCAAGATGCCCGAAGGCGTGCAGGGTCTCCTGCTCGGCGGTGCGCTCGAAAACCTCGGCCACCTCGACGGCGCCCAGTTCACGGGCCCGGCGGGCGAAGTAGAGATATTTGCGGTTCGCCATGGACTCGCCAGCGAAGGCGGCTTCCAGATTGCCGATGGTGGGCGAGGCGGGATTGAAGGCCATTGGGGTCTCTCCTTGGTGTGATCCGATGGAGAGACCTTATCGAAACCAATTGATCGAGTGAAACGAGTTAAATTCGTTTCTGAAATCGAGTTTATCGATTAATTCGAGATTGCCCAGTTCGGGCCAGGGCTTTCCTCCTTGTCGTCATGGCCGGGCTTGTCCCTCGGCTGCCCGGTTAAATTTAGGATGGCAGACGTGGAGTCATGAGACACGGATGTCACGGATGCGGTGCATCGCGCCGCTCACGGATAAACACGGAAATGGTCTCGTTCCCGCCCCCCCGACCCTGCCCCAGGATGACCTTTCCGTGATCATCCGTGGCCGCGAAGCGGCATCCGTGTCCATCCGTGTTCCATGACCAGATGAAATCCGCATTGGCTCTGCCATTCGGAACTCTCATGGAAATTTAAACCGGACAGCCGCGGCCTTGTGCCGGGCACCCACGCCCATCCGCCCCTCGTGTTTCGAGGGACGTTCAGACGGAACCGCGTGGGTGGCCGGGACAAGCCCGGCCATGACGGGAATAGGGCTTAGTGCGCGAACTCGGCGAAGAAGTCGTTGCCCTTGTCATCGACGACGATGAAGGCGGGGAAGTCGACCACTTCGATGCGCCAGATGGCTTCCATGCCCAGTTCGGGGTATTCGATGACCTCGACCTTCTTGATGCAGTCCTGGGCCAGCCGGGCGGCGGCGCCGCCGATGGAGCCCAGATAGAAGCCGCCATACTTCTTGCAGGCCTCGGTGACCGCCTTGGAGCGGTTGCCCTTGGCGATCATCAGCATGGAGCCGCCGGCAGCCTGGAACTGATCCACATAGGAATCCATCCGGCCCGCCGTGGTCGGGCCGAACGAGCCCGAGGCGAAGTTGGACGGCGTCTTCGCCGGGCCAGCGTAATAGACGCCCATCTGCTTGAAATACTCGGGCAGGCCTTCGCCACGGTCCAGACGCTCCTTGAGCTTGGCGTGGGCGATGTCGCGCGCCACGATCATGGGGCCGGTAAGCGACACGCGGGTCTTCACCGGGTATTGGGACAGGGTCTTCCTGATCTCGTCCATGGGGCGGTTGAGGTCGATCTTGACCACCTCGCCCGCCAGCTTGGAGGGATCGATATCGGGCAGATACTTGGCCGGATCCTTCTCCATGGCTTCCACATAGACGCCGTCCTTGGTGATCTTGCCCAGGATCTGGCGGTCGGCGGAGCACGATACGCCGATGGCCACCGGGCAGGAGGCGCCGTGGCGCGCAAGGCGGATGACGCGCACGTCATGACAGAAATACTTGCCGCCGAACTGAGCGCCGATGCCCATGTCCTGGGTCATCTTGAGGACGATCTGCTCCAGTTCCACATCGCGGAAGGCCTGACCGAACTTGTTGCCGGAAGTGGGCAACGAGTCCAGATACTTGGCCGAGGCCAGCTTGACCGTCTTCAGGCACATCTCGGCGGACAGGCCGCCGATGACGATGGCCAGATGGTAGGGCGGACAGGCCGAGGTGCCCAGCGTCCGGATCTGGGCATCGAGGAAGGTGAGCAGCGACTTGGGGTTCAGCAGCGCCTTGGTCTGCTGGTACAGGAAGGTCTTGTTGGCCGAGCCGCCGCCCTTGGCCATGAACATGAACTTGTAGGCCTCGCCCTCGGTGGCATAGAGGTCGATCTGGGCAGGCAGATTGGTGCCGGTATTGACCTCTTCGTACATGTCGAGAGGCGCGGTCTGGGAATAGCGCAGGTTCAGCTCGGTATAAGCCTCCTGGACGCCCTTGGAGATGGCCGCCTCGTCATTGCCCGAGGTCCAGACCCGCTGGCCCTTCTTGCCCATGACGATGGCGGTGCCGGTGTCCTGGCACATGGGCAGAACGCCGCCCGACGCGATACAGGCGTTTTTCAACAGGTCGTAGGCGACGAAGCGGTCGTTGGGCGACGATCCGGCATCGTCGAGAATGTTGCGGAGTTGCTGCAGATGGGCGGGGCGCAGCAGGTGCGAGGTGTCCTTGATGGCTTCCTTGGTCAGCGCCGTGATCGCCTCGGGCGCCACGGTGACCACGCTCTGGCCGTTGAAGCTGGCGGTCCCCACGCCGTCGCTGGTGATCTTGCGATAGGGGGTGTCGTCGTGAGACAGCGGGAACATTTCGTGGAAGGCGAAATCGGACATGGCCGGCGACCTCGGTCAGAGAAAACGGGTAGCGCCGCCCCCACCCTTCGGGGCTGGGCGGCCGCTTCTGGTCAAACACCTTTTTGCAGGCAACGTCAAGGGCGGCCGGAGGGCCCGACCTACTTCTTGCGGAACTTGTCCAGTGCCACCACCTTGCCGTCGCCGCCCTCGCCGGGAGGATTGGGCTCGGGCTCGTCATCGGTGGACGATGCCGAACCGCGCGGCGGCTGGGGGTCGAAGGCGTCGACCTCCATGTCGTCGTCATCCTCGTCATCGCCGGGAATGGCCTGGAACTGAAGGCCAAACTTGGCGGAGGGATCGGCAAAGCCGGTCACCGAGGAGAAGGGGATCACCATCTTCTCGGGCTTGCCCGAAAACGACAGGGTCACCGTGAAGCCGTCCTCGGTGACGAACAGGTCCCAGAACTGGTGCTGAAGCACGATGGTCATCTCGTCGGGATGGCGGGCCTTCAGGTGGTCGGCCATTTCCACGTCGGGATGATGGGGGCGGAAAGTGATGTAGAAATGATGCTCGCCCGGCAGGCCATGCTCGGCCGCAAAAACCAGCGAGTCGCGAACCACGCCGCGCAGGGCCTCTTCCACCATCTTGTCGTAACGCAGTTCTTCCACCGGCGAAAAACCCCATCCTCGCGTATCACACACCGAAGCCCCTCAGGCGCCGGGCGCACGCCTCCGCGTGCTTGGCTCCCGCGGCAAAAAGCCGCGCGGCCCCTTGGGCCTAGCCGTGTTCCGATGACGGGCGTCACTGGAACCCGGAGAAGTGGGGGGAGTTCTGTTGCCCGGTTCCCCCCGGACCGCGCTTACGGACTAAGCCGCAGCGGCAAGTTCAACGTTGTCGTTGGCACTTGTTAGGATTGACCCGATAACGGTGGTATCATGCCGAACGCAAACCAGACCTTTACTGCGCACGTCGATCCTATTTCGCCCCCAAGGTTCCGGCCCGCGTCGTGGGCCGGGAAATTTGGTGGAGGCGCCGGGTACCGCCCCCGGGTCCGTAACGTCTATTCCGTGTGGCGTTTAGCGTCATAGCCGGTTGCCCGGCAACCGCCACTATAAAGCGGGCCGCAACGAAGCGCCAGCCCTGTCGGAAATGGTTTCGGTCGCGGCCACCACCCGGTTCCGCCCCTGGGCCTTGGCGCGGTACAGATGCTGGTCGGCCTCGGACATGGCCTGTTCCAGGCGCCGGTCGCCCGCCAGATCGGCCAATCCCAGACTGACCGTGATCCTGGCCTGGCCAGAATCGGTCGCCACCACCGTCTCGGCCAGGGCGGCACGCAGGCGCTCGGCCACCGGCAGGGCAGCCTCCGGCGAAGTTCCAGGAAGAACCACGGCGAATTCCTCACCGCCCAGCCGCCCATAGACGTCCACATCGCGCAGATGATCGCGCAAGACCGCTCCCACCCGGCGCAGCACCTCGTCTCCCACCGCATGGCCGAACACATCGTTGACCTGCTTGAAGTGGTCCAAATCCATCATCATCACCGTGATGGGCTGGCCCGAGCGCAGGCACAGCCGCCGCCGGTCCTCTGCGAGATCCAGGAAATGGGCGCGATTGGCGATGCCGGTCAACTCGTCGGTGGTCGCCATGCGCAGCAAGGACCGGTCGGCGTCTTCCTTGACCAGCAGCAGGAAGGCGAATCCGTCGCACAGGGAGAAGACATAGCCGAGCAGAAACATGGCCTGGTTGGTCAGGGCGGCGCTCTGTGGATCCCAGGCCTCGCTGGACCAGGCCAGTCCGGCGCGGGCCAGGGCGGTCAGAGCGATCAGCCCGTTGCTGACCACCAGTAGAACCTGGACCGGCGACCGGCGACGCCCCGAGGCCGCCAGGGCCAAGGCGCTGAGGCCATAAAGAACGAACAGGGAGGACGAAAATATCACCGCCATGGCGCCGCCCGCGGCGCCGATCCCAATACCAACGAGATATCCCAAGGTCAGAGCAACCGACATCAGGGCGGCGCCCTTGATACGATCACCGAGCCCCGCATAGGCCAGGAAAGCAGCCAGTTCGACGAAGTGCCCCACCAGATAGAGCACATTTCCGGTAAAGCCCCAGGGATGGGAAAACATCGGCTTGATGATGATCAGGACGATCGCCAGCCCTTTGAGCAACTGGGCGGAGGCCCAGCCACGCAGGGTCGCCCGGCCGCCCTCGGCTCCGGCATAGACCAGCATCAGCAGACCGAACACTAGATTACTGATGGCCAGCGTCATCCATAGCGTCTTGGTGTCGAAACTCACGCGGCACTCCTTTCGCCCAGATATATCTTAAGGCTGGTTTCGCCCCATGTCTCCGTCCAAGACGTGACGGGGTGTGGCGAAAGAAGACACCCCCCGAGATTGCATCCCCACAACCTGGGCTGATACAGTGCCGCCGCCCCAACCAGGAGGTTTGGCCCTTGCAGCAATATCTCGACCTGTTGCGCCGCATCCGCGCCGAGGGCGTGACCAAGACCGACCGCACCGGCACCGGCACCACCAGCGTGTTCGGCCACCAGATGCGCTTCGACCTGTCGGCGGGCTTTCCCCTGGTGACCACCAAGAAGCTCCACACCCGCTCCATCTTCGTCGAGCTTTTGTGGTTCCTGCGGGGCGATACCAATATCCGTTATCTCAAGGACAACAAGGTCTCCATCTGGGACGAATGGGCCGATGCCGACGGCGATCTGGGGCCGGTCTACGGCAAGCAGTGGCGGTCCTGGGCCTGCCCCGACGGGCGCACCGTCGATCAGATCACCCAGGTGGTGGAGATGATCAAGAAGAGCCCGGATTCGCGCCGCCTGATCGTCTCGGCCTGGAACCCGGCCGATATCGAGTCCATGGCGCTCCCGCCCTGCCACTGCCTGTTTCAGTTCTATGTGGCCGAGGGCCGCCTGTCCTGCCAGCTTTACCAGCGCTCGGCAGACGTCTTCCTGGGCGTGCCCTTCAACATCGCCTCCTATGCCCTGCTGACCCATATGATGGCCCAGGTGACGGGGCTGGAGGTCGGCGACTTCGTCCATACGTTCGGCGACGCCCATCTGTACTCCAACCACATGGAGCAGGCGGAGCTGCAGTTGTCGCGCGCGCCCTTGGCCCTGCCCCGGCTGGAGCTGAACCCGGATGTGAAGGACCTGTTCGCCTTCACCATGGACGACATCAAGGTGGTGGACTACCAGTGCCACGCCCATATCTCCGCCCCGGTGGCGGTATGAGCGAGACATCCAGCCGGTCATCCCGAGCGAAGCCGAGGGATCTCATTCTGGTCCGCCTTTACCGAACCGGACAAATCGCAGCAGACGGCGATTCCTCCTCCCGATGGTCGTCGGAATGACAGAAAAGAACGTTTCCCTCATCGTCGCCATCGCCTCGAACGGCGTGATCGGCAAGGACAACCAGCTCCCCTGGCATATTCCCGAGGACCTGAAATGGTTCAAGGAGAATACCCTGGGCAAGCCGGTGATCATGGGCCGCAAGACCTGGGATTCCATAGGCCGGCCGCTGCCCAAGCGCCCCAACATCGTGGTGACGCGGCAATTGGACTGGCGGGCCGAGGGGGCACATGCCGCCCACTCTCTGGACGAAGCCCTGAAGCTGGCGGCGGAACTGGCGCCCGAGGCGTCGGAACTGATGGTCATCGGCGGCAATGCCCTGTTCGCCGAGGCCCTGGCCCGCGCCACCCGCCTCTATCTTACCGAGATCAGACGCGCCTATGAGGGCGACACGGTGTTTCCCGCCTTCGACCGCGCTCGGTGGAAAGAAGTCACCCGGCGCCCCAATGACGGCGATCCGGCCTTCGACTTCGTGATTCTGGACCGGGCCTGACAGGCTGCTGACAGTCACGATCTTGTAAAGGTTTCCCCGCTCGACAAAGTCCGCCGAAGCAGGCTATGTGGGGCGCACTCAACCCGAACCGGAATGGCCGGAATGCGTTGGAGCCTGCCCACAGTCGCGGTGGCGCCGGAACTCAAACCCAATTTTTGGGATCTGGCGATCATACCGATGATCTTCGCGCTGCTGGCCTTGTTGGCCTATGGCGGCGCCCAGATGACCACGCCCTATGACGTGGGCGAAAAGCTTGCCCTGTCCCTGGACCCGGCGGGTCTGCCCTATTACCTGCTGCGCAGCGCGCTTCGCATGGCCGCCGCCCTGTTGGCCTCGCTGGCCTTCACCCTGGTCTACGCCACCCTGGCCGCCAAGGTGCCCGCCCTGGAAAAGGTGCTGATCCCCGTCCTCGACATCTTGCAGTCCATTCCCATCCTGGGCTTCCTGTCCATCACGGTGACCGGCTTCATCGCCCTGTTCCCCGGCAATCTGCTGGGCGTGGAATGCGCGGCCATCTTCGCCATCTTCACCTCCCAGGCCTGGAACATGACGTTCAGCCTGTATTCCTCGCTGAAGACGGTGCCCAACGACCTGATCGAAGCCTCGGAAATGTTCCACCTGTCGCCCTGGCAGCGTTTCTGGCGCCTGGAGCTGCCCTGGGCCATGCCTGGTCTGGTGTGGAACATGATGATGAGCGTGTCGGGCGGCTGGTTCTTCGTGGTGGCCTCCGAGGCCATCTCGGTTTCCGGCCAAAGCATCGCCCTGCCCGGCGTTGGGTCCTATATCGCCCTGGCCATCGCCGAGGAGAATCTGGCGGCCATCGGTTGGGCCGTGCTGGCGGTGCTGGCTGGCATCATGATCTATGACCAGTTGATGTTCCGCCCCCTGGTGGCCTGGGCCGACAAGTTCAAGGTGGATTCCCTGCCCGGCGAGCAGCAGCCCGAATCCTGGCTGTTGACCCTGATGCAGCGCGGGCGGATGTTCCGCACCCTCGCCCGTTTGCCCTCTGCCATGTGGGACCGCTTCACCTTCCTATTGCGCCGCAAGGATCGGGCCCAGCTGTTCCATCAGGCCCCCATCCACATGGTGACCCTGCCCCGCTGGGTCGAGCGGACCTGGGACGGCCTGCTGATCTGCGGCGCCGTCGGCGCCCTGGTGGAGGTGGCGCTGTTCATCCACGGCTCCATCGGCCTTTGGGAAGTGGGGCAGGTTCTGCTCTACGGCTTTGCCACCGCCTTTCGGGTGGTCGTGCTGATCTCGCTGGCCTCGTTGATCTGGGTGCCGGTGGGCGTGTGGATCGGCCAGCGCCCCCTGGTCGCCCAAAATGTCCAGTGGGTGGCGCAGTTCCTGGCGGCCTTCCCCGCCAATCTGATGTTCCCGGTGGCGGTGGTGCTGATCGTCCGTTTCGACGCCAATGTGGATGTGTGGACCAGCCCGCTGATGATCCTGGGCACCCAGTGGTACATTCTGTTCAACGTCATCGCCGGAGCCTCGGCCATCCCCCAGGACATGAAGGACGCGGCGGGCAATCTGGGGCTGTCGGGCTGGCTGCGCTGGAAGAAGTTCATCCTGCCCGCCATCTTCCCGTCCTATGTCACCGGGGCGGTGACAGCGTCGGGCGGGTCATGGAACGCCTCCATCGTCTCCGAACTGGTCAGTTGGGGCGACACCAAGCTGGAAGCCGTGGGCCTGGGCTCGTATATCGCGCGCGCCACCGCCGACGGCGACTTTCCGCGCATCGCGCTGGGCATCGCCGTGATGTGCCTGTTCGTGATGGGCTTCAACCGCTTTTTGTGGCGGCGCCTTTACATGCTGGCGGCCGACCGGCTGCGTTTGGACTGAAGGACCGGGTCATGGCAGACAACACCACTTCCACCGCCCTTCTCGACCTGCGCGGCGTGCGTAAGACCTTCCTCACGCCCGACCGGCGCGAACGCACCGTTCTGGAAGGCGTCGACTTCAAGCTGGAAGAGGGCGAGATCGTCGCCCTCTTGGGCAAGTCGGGCTCGGGCAAGTCGACCCTGCTGCGCATCATGGCCGGTCTGATCAAGGCCAATGGCGGCGAGGTCAAGTATCGCGGCCACCTGATGACCGGCCCGGCCAAGGGCATCTCCATGGTGTTCCAGTCCTTCGCCCTGTTCCCCTGGCTGACGGTGGAAGAAAACGTGGAACTGGGCCTTGAAGCGGCGGGAATCCCTAAGGCCGAGCGCGAGGACCGCGCCAACGAGGCCATCGATCTCATCGGTCTGGGCGGTTATGAAAGCGCGTATCCGAAGGAACTTTCAGGCGGCATGCGCCAGCGTGTGGGCTTTGCCCGCGCCCTGGTCATGCGCCCCGACGTGCTGCTGCTGGACGAGCCTTTTTCGGCGCTGGACGTGCTGACCTCGGAAACGCTGCGCGAGGATCTGCTGGAACTGTGGGACGAGCGCAAGATTCCCACCAAGGGCATCTTGCTGGTCTCCCACAATATCGAGGAAGCGGTCTCCATGGCCGACCGCGTCCTGGTGTTCTCCTCCGATCCAGGGCGGGTCAGGGCCGAGATCCGCGTCAATCTGCCCCGGCCGCGTGACACGGAATCCGCCGCCTTCCGCCAGATCGTCGACGAGGTCTACACCTTGATGACCGCCAATGTCAGGGGCGGCGGCGTGGGGGCCACCGAGCAGTTGACGCTCGGCTACCGCCTGCCCGACACCACGCCGGGCAAGATGGCCGGTCTGCTGGAAACCGTCGCCGAGGCGCCTTTCAACGGCCGTGCCGACCTGCCGCAACTGGCCGAGGAGACCGAGTTGGAGGACGACCAGTTGTTCCACCTGTTCGAAGGCCTGCGCGTCTTAGGCCTGGCCCGCATCGCCGCGGGCGATATCTTCGTCACCCATTCGGGTCAGGCCTTCGTCGAGGCCGATGATGCCCACCGCAAGGAGCTGTTCGCCGAGGCTCTGGTCAAGAATATCCCGCTGGCCGCCCATATCCGCCGGGTGCTGGACGAGCGCAAGGACCACCGCGCCCCGGAAGACCGCTTCTTGCAGGAATTGCAGGACTACCTCACCGATGACGAGGCCGAGCGCGTGCTGGAAACCACCATCACCTGGGGCCGCTACGCCGAGATCTTCGACTACGACTACAATGCGGGCGTGCTGATGCTGCCCGAGGAAGTGGTCGAGGAACTGGAAGCCGGTGAAGAGACCCGCGACGACCCCGGCGCCAGGGAATAGTTGCCCGAGACCCGCGAACGTGGTGCACTGACAGCCGGGGGATGGTTGGGGACTGCGCCACGGTGCTGAAACGCTTTTTCGGACATGGGATGAAATTGGCGATGGCCGCCATGACGGTGTTGTCCGTCGTGCACCCGGCCCATGCCGAGACCTGGATCGCCTCCTATCAGTTCCCGCCCGGCGACATGCGAGACGAGGCCATGCGCGCTATCGCCAGCGCCATGGAGCCCCAGGGGGTAACCATCCGGCTTTATGCCTCTGCCTCTCTGCTGCGCCCCGGTGACCAGTGGAGCGCGCTGACCGGCGGCAGTATCGACATGGCCTTCATGCCGTCGGACTATCTGCAGGGGCGCGTTCCCCAACTCGGGGCCCTGTCGCTGCCGACCTTGATCCGCTCGCGGGCCCAGGGCGAACGCGTCGCCGCCTCGGCCGTCATGCGCGATCTGAAGCGCCAGATGGAGGCGGCTGGCGCGTTGGTTCTGGCTGATTCCTGGATTCCCGGCGCCTATGCCAGCCGTCAGCGTTGCGTGGTGAACCCCGTTGATGCCAAGGGCCTGCGGGCCAGAACCATCGGGCGCTTCATGAGCGAGTTCTGGGCCGGAGCCGGGGCCGCCCCCGTCCCGGTCATCTCCTCGGATTCGCTGGGCACCCTGGTCAGCAATGATCTGATCGATATCGCCAATACCTCGGCCGCCACCTTGCTCTCCCTGCGCATGGAGCGCAAATTCACCTGTCTGGTGGTCCCCGGAGAGGCGGGTGCCCTGTGGTATAATTATGAACCGATTCTGATCTCCAAACGCCGCTACGACTCTCTCAGCGAGTCTCAGCGCCAGGCCCTGCACACCGCCGCCGCCGCCGCCGAGGCCAGTCTGTCCCAAGCCTTGTCCCTGCTCGAGCGCCGCCTGGCCGGCACTTTCATCGCCGCCGGGGTGGAGGTGGTCACCCTGGATGCCGAAGCCTTCGAGGCATGGCGCAAACTGGCCCGGCAAACCGCCTGGAAATCCTTTCGCACCCATGTGCCGGGGGGCGGCGATATCCTGGACAAGTTGCAGGCCGTGGAGTGATCCCTTGAAGGAAACCAGTAAGTCCATCGCGCGCCGCGCCCGTCAGCCCGACTTCATCACCCGGATCTTCGTCGGCCAGGGTTTGGACATCGGCGGCGCCAACGATCCCCTCGCCCTGTATGGCGAGCAGTTTCCCGGAATCACCGGGACCAAGATCTGGGACGTGGTCGATGGCGATCTGCAATTCCTCACAGGCCTGGCCGATGCCAGCTTCGACTTCGTGCATTCCGCCTTTGTCTTGCAGAAGATGGCCGATCCCAAGGAAGCCCTGCGCCACTGGCTGCGCGTCCTCAAGCCCGGTGGCCATATGGTCGTCCTGGTTCCCGACGAGGACATGTACGAGCAGGGCTGGTGGCCGTCGCGGCACAATCTTGAACACCGATGGACCTTTACCCTGTTCAAGACGAAATCCTGGAGTCCCGTCTCGGTCAACCTGCTGGAAGTCCTGCCCTCGCTGGGCGTCCAGGCCGATATCCGCCGCATCGAATCCCTGGACGGCAGCTTCCGCCATCGCCTGCCCCGCTTCGACCAGACCTTGACGCCGGTGGGCGAGGCCGCCATCGAATTCATCATCCGCAAGCGCCCGCAGCCCGAAGCGGTGGCGGGCGGGCGCTTCAACGCCGAAGCCCAGTTGAGCCCCCGCGACGTCTTCTTGCTGACCGGCCTGCGGGTCGAGACGCAGAAGGGGTGAGCCGCAGTCTCGGTGACCATAGATCAGCGTGGGGCGTCACCGCGCTCAAAATATTGCCCCGCCCTCCATATCCGGCATAATGGTACCGCAATGCCATTATGAGGTCGCCATGCCCCATCGCCACCTGCTGTCGCCCATCACGCTTCGCGCAATCCATCTTCCCAACCGCATGATCATGGGGTCCATGCATTTGGGCTTCGAAGGGCTGCCCGATGCCTGGCCTCGGCTGGCCGCGTTTTATGCCGAACGCGCCAGGGGCGGTATCGGCCTGATCGTCACCGGCGGCGTGGCGCCCAACGAGCAAGGCAATTTCGGCCCCGACGGCACGGTACTGACCTCCGAGGCCGAACTTCCCGGTCACCAGTTGATCACCCAGGCGGTGCACCGCGAAGGCGGGCGCATCATCATGCAGATCCTTCATTGCGGCCGCTATTCCCGCATGAAGGATATCGTGGCGCCCTCGGCGATCAGGGCCCCCATCAACAGCGCCACACCGCGCGAACTCACCGATGCCGAGATCGTTCAGACCGTTGCCGATTACGCCAACTGCGCCCGGCTGGCCTTGCTGGCGGGGTATGACGGCGTCGAGGTGATGGCGTCCGAAGGCTATCTGATCAACGAATTCCTGGCGCCGCGCACCAATAAGCGCACGGACCGTTGGGGCGGAGACTTGCACGGCCGCATGCGTTTCCTGGTGGAGATCGTCCGCGCCGTGCGCCAAGCCCTGGGCGAGGCCAAGATGATGAGCGTGCGCCTGTCCATGGTGGATCTGGTGGAAGACGGCTTGAGCGCCGATGAGGTGGTCGCCGTCGCCCAGGCCATCGAGATCGAGGGCTGCGACCTGATCAACAGCGGCATCGGCTGGCACGAGGCCAGGGTTCCCACCATCGCCCATACGGTCCCCCAGGGGGTGTGGAGCTGGGCCACCGCCCGCGTCAAGGCAGCCGTGAAGATTCCGGTGGCCGCCAGCAACCGCATCAAGACCCCGGACCTTGCCGAATCCCTCATCGCCGAGGGCCAGTGCGATCTGGTCAGCATGGCGCGTCCCCTGCTGGCCGATCCCGCCTTCGCCGCCAAGGTGGCGCGCGGCGAGGCCAGCACCATCAACGCCTGTATCGGCTGCAACCAGGGCTGCCTCGATCCCATCTTCTCGGGCGGGGCCGCCACCTGTCTGGTCAACCCCCGCGCCGGACGGGAAGGCGAGTTCATGGCGCGCCCGCCTTGCGAAACCAAACGCATCGCCGTGGTGGGCGGCGGACCGGCCGGTCTGGCCTGCGCCCTGGAAGCCGCCAAGCGCGGCCATGCCGTTACCCTGTTCGACGCGGCGCCCCAGTTGGGTGGCCAGTTCATCCTGGCCCAGACCGTGCCGGGTAAGGAGGAATACGCCGCTACCCCCGCCTATTACGCCCAGGCCCTGACCCAGGCCGGAGTCACCCTGCGCCTGGGCCGTGCCGCAGCCGCCTCGGACCTGACGGGGTTCGAGCGCATCGTCCTGGCCACCGGCATCCGCCCGCGCAAGCTTGACCTGCCCGGCGCCGACCACCCCAAGGTGGTGGGCTACGAGGATATCTTGTCGGGCGCCAAGCGGGCCGGGGCCCGCGTCGCCATCATGGGTGCGGGCGGCATCGGTTTCGACGTGGCCCTCACTCTGGTGGGCGAGGACCACGAGGCGGACTTCAACGCCCAATGGGGCATCGACCGCGCCTTCACCCATCGCGGCGCCTTGGCCGAGCCTTCGGCCCCGCCACCACCCAAACGCGCCATCACCATGCTTCAACGCAAGCCCGACCGCCCCGGCGCCTCACTCGGCAAGACCACAGGCTGGATTCATAAGGCCCATCTCCAACGCCACCACGTGGACATGCTGGCGGGCGTTACCTACCGCCGCATCGACGATGCCGGGCTGCATGTCACCCTGAACGGCGAGGACAGGCTGATCGAGGCCGACACCATCGTGGTCTGTATCGGCCAGGAGCCACGGCGCGATCTGGCCGACGAGTTGAAAGCCCTGGGCCGTGACGTCCAATTGATCGGCGGGGCCCGCGATGCCTCGAAGCTGGACGCCCTCGCCGCCTTCGAGGAGGGGACGCGGTTGGGGTTGGCCCTTTGATGAGGGCTGCCGCCCTCAGACCCGCTTGGGGCGATGCCCCAAACCTTCTTTGATTTTCAAAATATAGGGAGGTTAGGAGGTCTCCTCCAACCGGGGTCGGGGCGGGAGCCCCGCATCTCCCTCAAACGCTCATCCCCGCCACCCAGCCCGACGACCACGCCCACTGGAAGTTATAGCCGCCCAGCCAACCGGCCACGTCGACGGCCTCGCCGACGAAGAAGAGGCCGGGATGGGATTTGGCCGCCATGGTCTTGGAGGAAAGACCGGCGGTGTCCACACCGCCCAAGGTGACCTCGGCGGTGCGATAGCCCTCGCTGCCCGCCGGAACCAGCGGCCACTGGGACAGCAGCCGGGCCAATCCGGCCAGGGCGGCATTTGTCGACTGACCAATCGGTCGACCCAGCAGCCCAGCCCGCTCCACCAGGGCGCGGGCCAGTCTGGCGGGCAGCAGCTCTCCCACGATGGTTTCCACCTGGGCATTGGGCCTTTGCGCCTTGCGCTCCAGCAGGCGGGCCTGCACGTCCAGGTCGGGAAGCAGGTTAAGCGTAATAGACTGACCGGTCAGCCAATACGAACTGATCTGCAAAATGGCCGGTCCCGACAATCCTCGATGGGTGAACAGCACGGCTTCGCGGAATTTGGTCTTGCCGAATGTCACCTCGGCTGGAATGGCGATACCGGCCAGATCGCGCATCAGGTCGAGATCGGCCCCGGTAAAGGTCAGCGGCACCAATCCGGGCCGCGGCGCCACCACCGCCAAGCCATAACGCCCGGCCAGGGTATGGGCGAAGCCGGTAGCGCCGATCTTCGGCACCGATAATCCGCCTGTGGCCACCACCAAAGCGGCGGCCTCATAGGTTCCTCGGCTGGTGGCCGCCCGGAAGGGGCCGTCGCCGGTGACGGCGCCGATCTTGGCGTCGAGCACCATCTCCACCCCACCCGCGCCACATTCGCTCATCAGCATGGAGACGATATCGGCAGCGGAATTGTCGCAGAAAAGCTGTCCATGCTCGCGCTCGTGGAAGGCGATGCGGTAGCGCTTCATCAGGTCGAGGAAATCGGCGGGGCCGTACCGCTTCAGCGCCGAGGTGGCGTAATGGGGATTGGCCGACAGATACTGGGCGGGCGTCACGGTGCGGTTGGTGAAGTTGCACTTGCCGCCGCCCGAGATGAGGATCTTGCGCCCCGGCTGGTCGCTGTGGTCCAGCACCACCACCCTCTTGCCCCGCCCCGAGGCCAGGGCGGCGCACATCAGCCCGGCGGCACCGGCACCGATCACCATCACGTCATAGGGGAAAAGAGAGTTCAAATCTCGACCGCCCCCAGCTTGGCCTGGGTTTCCTTCAGGCGGTCGGCCTTTTTCTTCATATCGTGTTCCATGCGCTTGATGCGCTTGTCCAGGTCCTCGATATGGGCGAGGCGCTCGGCCCGTTTCTGCTTGTTGTAGCCCGAGGTGAAGCGTTTGATGCCCCAATCGGCGGTGACGAAGAACAAGGCGGCACCCGCCACCAAGGTGATGATGGCCGCCACGCCGCCATAGGCGCTGTTGACCGCCACCATGGCCCCCCAAAAACCGATGGTCACCAAGGACGAGGCCGAGGCCAGAACCAGGCGGTTGACCGTCTGGTCATAGCGCATCAACCGCTTTTCGTGCTCGCGCATGGCGTTGACGATCTCTTCGCGGGCGATGTTCTGCCAGGTGCGGAACGACATGCCTTTGACCGTCCGGTTCTCGCGGATGGTCTGTTCCAGCTTGCGAACCAGATAATCGGCCTTCTGTTCCGGTGTCGGGCCTTCGACGGCCAAGGCGTATCTCCTGCGGCTATGGACGGCCGCAGTCTAAAGCGGTTCTCTGCGGGACGGAAGCCGTCGCCGACTCCGTCATCCCGGCCGAACAACGTGAGAGCCGGGACCCAGGAGTCACGCCCCCCTGGGCCCCGGATAGCGCGATGCGCTTCCGGGGTGACGATGGCGGTAAACCTCACCCATCACGCTTTCCGGAAAGGCCCTTCCTCGGTCTGGTCAGCCATATCCTCGGCCACTTGGGCGCGTTCATGGGCGAGATAGCGGGCCACCGGCTCGGCCAGGGCGGCATCGGCGATCCAGTGGGCTGAATAGGTGGGCGTCGGCAGGTAGCCCCGGCTGACCTTGTGCTCGCCCTGGGCTCCGGCCTCGACGCGCGCCAGTCCATGGGCGATGGCGAAGTCCAGGGCGCGGTAGTAGCAGGCCTCGAAATGCAGGAAGTCCACATGCCGCCCGCCACCCCAGGTGCGGCCATAAAGCGTGTCCTTGCCCAGCATGTTGAAGGCGGCCCCCAGGGGCTCGCCGTCATCTTCGGCCCAGACCAGGACCACGGCTTCGGCCAGATTCGAGGCCGACAGTTCCTCGAAGAAGGCGCGGTTGACATAGGCCCGACCCCATTTGCGGTCGACCACCGACTCATAGAAGGCATGAAACACATCCCAATGGCGCGATTTGACCTCGGTGCCCACCAAGGTGGTGATGCGCACGCCGGAGCGCGCCACGGCGTCGCGCTCCTTACGGATCTGCTTGCGTTTGCGCGACGACAATTGCCCCAGAAAGTCGTCAAAGCTTTGATAGCCCTGATTGCTCCAGTGATACTGGCTGCCCAGGCGTTGCAGATAGCCCACCTCGCCCAGTCCCTCATACTCCTGGCCGCTGGGAAAGGTGACGTGCACCGAACTGGCCCCCAGGCGACGCGCCAGATCCACCATGGAAGCTGCCAGGACACGGCGCAGCCTTGGGCCGTCCTCTCCGGGGCGGACCAGCAGGCGCGGCCCCGTGACGGGCGTGAAGGGCACGGCGCATTGCAGCTTTGGGTAATAGCGCCCTCCCGCCCGCTCATAGGCCTGGGCCCAACTCCAGTCGAAGACGTATTCGCCGAAGGAATGGCTTTTGAGATAAAGCGGCGCCGCCGCCAGCAAGCGGCCCTCCGCGTCCCTCACCGCCAGATGGCGGGGCGTCCAGCCGGTCTGGGCCGTGGCCGATCCCGAATGCTCCATGGCCAGAAGGAAAGCGTGGCGAATAAAGGGATTATGGCTCCCTGCACACCCATCCCACTCCTCCGCCCCGATCTCAGCGATGGCGGATAAGACGGTGACGGTCAGGGACTGGTTTCCATCGGGCATGCTCGCCGGACCTGCCTTTTGCCGTAACAGCGGGGACACCCTTGCAGATAGTGCGGCGCACGGCCAATTCCAACGCACCGCGCGATGACTCTTTATAGTTGTTATATGCATGCTATAGATGCATTATTCGAATCATTATTCGCTTGCGTACACCTATTGTGCGCAACAGTTCGATGATCGATAAAAAGGGGGGGGGTGTCATGGGCAATGGGGTTTCAATCTCGCGGCTCGCACTGCTGTCTGGCGTCCTTTCCTTGGGGGGCTGCATCGAACTGCTGTCCACCACGCCGCCCCAGATCACTGATCAGAGTCAGATCACCGCCGCCCCACCCAACATTACCTTGACCTCCGTGCAGCAGAATATCGCCTATGCCGATATCCTGATTGATATGTACAACAAGCGGACTGTCGACCTGCGCAATACCGGATATTGGATGACCGCCCCGCTCTATGCGGCGGCCGTCGCCGCTGGCGCGGTCACCCTCCATGGCGCCAACACCAATGTTCTGGTGGATCTGGGCCTTGGAACCGGTGCCTATTATGTCTTGAATCAGAACCTTGATTTTTCCGGCCGAGCCGAGGTGCTGAGCGCATCGACGGAGAATTGGCGTTGCTTCAAGACCGCTGCCGAGAAGGTTAAGTTCTTTGACCCCAAGCAGTCTGGGGGGCCTGACTTCGGGACCATCATTCAAACCCGCAAGGCCCGCCTGGATCGCAATCTGGGAAAAGCCAAAGGCTACATTGCCAACAGTTCCGGTAGTGACGGAAATGTCCGCGCGGCGCTGGCCGCCGCCATCGCGCTGGGCACCAGTTCGAAACCTCTGGCCGTAAAGAATTCCCAAGCGGTGGCCGCAATTCCCGCCACCTTGGAAAAATATCGCCAGAAAATCGAGAACAGGGTCGCGACACTGTATTTCGGAAAGATGCAGCAATTCAGCGCCAAGGCCACCTTGGACGCCGTCACGGGCAGCATCAAGGAATTGGAAGACCACAAAAGCCAGATGCAGGCCACGCGCAATGCCCTGGACGGCAACGCCGGATTGGACCCCGACGGCAAGAACAAGCAGTCCGTCCAAAGCATGAATGTCCCCGGCAAGGCCGATGACAGCGTGACCCGCATACCGGGCGCCCCGACCGAGCAAGAGCAGAAGGCCGATACCAATCAGGCGAAAATCGACAATCTCGGCATCCAGGCCGCCACTCCAGACGCCGTGGGATCCCCCAGGCAAAGGACGGCTCCCAACGTCGTCAACCTGGACAAAAAAATGCGCGCCATGACCTATATCATCAACGAGACCTTGGAGCAGTTGGTCTCCGATCCCGAGACCCTCTCGGCAATCGAACTGCCCGTCGAACTGGCCAAATGCGTTCCTTGAGGCAGGAGCCCCCCCGATAGTGTGGGGGAGGCCTGACACCGGAGGGGGTTTTTTCTTGAGAGCCGTTGGTGCTATGGTCCGCGCCTTCGCATCGACGCTAAGGACCGCGCAGCTCGCGGTAGCCTTTTGACCATGTCCACCGACTTTTCCTCCCTGCCATTGGCGGAACTGACCGACGATGGCGGCAAGCCCATCCGGGCCCGCCTGCTGGCCACCCATGACATCGCCCAGGCGGTAGCCGATGCGGTGCGCGCCAATTGGGCGGTGATGCCTGCGGGTGGATTGACCAGCGCCATCGGGTCCTACGACTATGCCGACGAGGAGATCGCGGGCTTTGGCGGCATCGTCGCCATCCGCCCCAAGGGTGCCCTGGCCGCCGAGAGAGTGGCCGACGACACGCCGCTTTCGGCGCTGAAGACTCATCAGATCGCCATCGATTCCGGGAAGGGACTGGTTTCGGCCGGTGCGGGCCTTACCTTCACCCAGGTCAACGCCGCCCTGGCCGAAGCCATCGGCCCCAATGCCCGCGTCCTGGTGGATCTCACCAGCATCGGTTCGGCCTTCGTGGGCGGCGTGGTGGCCACCGGCGGCATGGGGCCGCTGCGCCTGTCGCCGCTCGGCACCCTGGATGCCGTCAGCCTTGCCGATGGCGGCGACGTGGCCCGCCTGGTCGAGGATGACACCCTGGCCGAGGTGCAGGGCATGCAAGGCTGGACCGGCATGGTGGCCGCCGCCCGCTTTCGCTTCTTCCTGGTTCCCTCCGGCGAGTTCGGGCTGGTTCTGCCGGTGCAGGGCTCGGACGTGGACACCATTGCCAGCCTGCTGGCCTGGCTGCGCCCCTGGACCCAGATCACCCTGCCCGCCGAGGCCGGGGGCCTTGTTGCCGGCGAGGGCGGCGACACGGTGCTGAACGGCATCGAACTGGTCAGCCGCGATTCCCTGGAAACCTTCATCGAGCATTCGGAAGAGCCTGCACGCTCCAAGGCGCAAGGCCTGCTGCAATCGTGCGAATATGCGGGCGCCGATATGCTGGCCTGCCTCACCGGCTGGTCCGAACTGTCCATCGACGATGTGCTGATGAGCCTTCTGGACCCCGAGACCGAGACCATCGGCGGCGTGATGATCGATTTCGGCGTGGGCTTCTCCTCGGGCGCCGAGATGGAGACCTTCCGCGCCATCCGCGAAGGCGCCCCCGATCTGGCCCGCACCAAGGCACGTGTTGTTCAACCCGGAAAATTGAAGCCGTGGAGTACCTCCACCGACATCAATATCGTCCTGCCCGCCGATACCGGAGCCATCGTCTCGGTGCTGGAGGCCTATGCCGATTACCGCTCGGCCATCCGCGTTCTGGCCCGTGAGTTGAAGGGCGCGGTGGAGGTGGAACTGTCGGCCTATGGCCATCTGTCTCCGGCAGGCATCGATCCGCACCACCGGGTCACCCTGTTCGCCCCCGAAGGCGCCGAAGCCGCCCTGGCCGGAGCCCGTCAGGCGGTGGCCGCCAACAAGCGCACCCTGATCCACGATCTGCTGTTCGCCGCCAAGAGCAACGGCCTCGTGGTGACCGGCGGGGAAAAAGGCGCGCCCTCCCTGGTGGAGATCGCGCGGGCCGCTGGCGGCGAGGGACGCCTGCCCGAGGGACTGAAATCAGCCTTCGCCCGGACCCGCGCCGTCGTCATGGCCGCGCCCGCCCATTTCAACTTCCGCGCGCCAGCCGAACTGCGGACCGAGGACTGATCACACCACCTCGGGCTGCGCCTTGGTGGGCAGCCAGATGTGGACCGTGGTGCCCTTGCCGGGCTCGGAATCCAGCCATAACCGCCCGCCGTGGATCTTCGCCACTTTCAGGGCCGAGGCCAGACCCAGTCCGGCCCCAGGGAAGGTGGAGCGCGAATGCAGGCGCGAGAAGGGCCGGATGATGGTCTGCAGATATTGCGGATCGATGCCGATGCCGTTATCGCTGATATCGATGCGCCAGCCCTCTTCCTCGGCCTGGGCGGTGATGTTCACCTGGGGCGGGACGTCGGGACGGACGAACTTGATGGCATTGCTGATCAGGTTCTCGAAGAGAATGAACAGCAGCACCGGATCGGCCTGGACCACCGGCATCTCGCCCACCCTGAACTGGGGCGGGTTGGCCGTGGACATGGCGGTGCAGTCGGCGATGGCCTGATCCACCACCCGGCGGCAATCCACCGGGGCGAAGGCGGTCATGGGGCGGTTGGAGCGGGTGTAGTCCACCAGTCCCTTGACCAGCAGGCTGAGCTGGTTGGCGCCTTCGCGGATGAAGGTCATGCTGCTTTGCGCCCGTTCGGGCATCTCGCCGCCGAATTCGCGGTCCAGGCGCTGGGTATAGGCCAGGATATAGCGGATGGGTTCCTGTAGATCATGGGAGGCGGCGAACAGCATGCGCTCCAGTTCGCCCTTGGCCTCCACCGCCAGATCGGAACTGTGCTTTTGCACCGAGATGTCGCGGATGGACGAGCGCGTGCCCAGGGGCGCGCCCTCTCCGTCGAAGATGGGCTGCCACGACATGGCCACCCACAAGATATCGCCCTGCTTGTTCTGGATGCGGAACTCCATGTCCTGGCCAGACTGCCCGTTCTGGGCGCTGGCCAGAACGCTGCTGACCTGAGGGCGGTCGTCCCCGACCACCATGGGCAGGGGAAAACCTTCCATCTCGTGGCATTCCGCGACGCTGTAGCCGGTAATGCGCTCCACCGCCGGATTGACCCAGCGCAGATGGCCCTCGGTATCGAACCAATTCTCCCAGGCATAGGTGAAATCGGCGATGGCGCGGAACCGTTTCTGGCTTTCATCCAGATCCTGGATGCGGCTTTCCACCGCGACGGACATGGTGTTGAAAGCCTGGGTGAGTACGGCGATCTCATCCTTGCCTTCCATCTTGAGACGGATGGAAAAATCACCCCCGGCCACCTTGAGCGATGCCCGTGCCAGCATGTCGAGATGACGGGTCAGCCAATAGCCGATGGCGGCCAGCAAGGTGACGGTCAGAACCACCTCGACCACGGCGATGCCCAGGCTTTGATGCAGCAATTCGCGCCGCGCCGTGCCCAGAAAGCGGGTATCAAGGCCGTAGCGCGCCTCGCCATAGCGCTGCCCCAGGAAGACGACGTCGAAGGCGCCCCGATACTCGTCCAGTTCCGGCGAAAGGACTTTCTCAGCCGAGGGCAAGGGACCGTTGCCATCATGTCCCCAGGCCGCCACCACCTTACCCGCCGCATTGGTCACCACCATATAGGTGATGCCCTTGGAAGCTCCCCATCCCTCGATGATGCTTTGCAGCGCGGCATAATCGCGTTCGGCCAACTGCCCGGCCAGGGTGATGTTGTACGAGGACTCCTGCGCCTGAAGACGCAATTGGGTGCTGTCGGACAGATGTGTCTGGATCAGCCGCACGCTGTTGGTCACCAGCAGGGTCAGCATGATCAGCTCGACCAGGACGCTGAACGCCAGCAGGCGAAGCCGCAGCGAATTGACCGGCCGGACCGATGGAGGGCGCGCATAACCGAAACTCAATTCCCACTCCTGCCGTTGGTGGCGGGGCTGTTGCCCGCCCTCATCACCATTTGGGCGTAGGGCCGCGCCTGTTCCATATCGGCGGGAGTAACGGGCACAAGTCCCTTGAAGCCACCGGCCTTAAAGAAAGCCCGCCCCTTCTCGGTCGCGCCAAAATCGCCAAGCGCTTCGCGGATCACGCCGATGGTCTCTTGCCCCAGCCGGGGATGGGCCAGGATGAACTGATGGGGAATGCGCAGACGGCTGGCGAAGGACACGACTTTCTCTCGCTGATCCTCGGGAAGCTGCTGCAACACCGACGCAGAACTGATGGCCGCATCGGCGTCGCCGATGGCCACGGCCCGAACCGCGGTGGAATGGCTTGAAACCTCGTTCAGTTCATAGTCCACCCCGGCAAGCATGCCATAATCGACCATCATCCAGGTTTCCGCCACCACCGACAGGGCGGCCAGTCGGTCAGCGGTCAAGACTCGCTTGCCGCGCAGATGCCGCGCCTCGCGCAGGGCACTCTCCTTGGTCACCACGATCAGAGGGGTCAGCTCCTGTTGATAGCGTAACATCGCCACATAGCCGCGATCCGTCGCGATCACCCCGAAATGGGGGGCGGCCACCAGCATGTCGAACTCGACGGCGGCAATATCGTCCAAGTAAGAATGAAAGTTGCCCGAAGTATACAGCTCAACCGGACGGCCCAGGGCCTGTTGCAGATGCTGGCGCAGGGGATCGTAGAGCTTGAGAAGGCTCAGCGTGGCGACGGTGGGCAGCAACCCGATGCGGATGGGCGTCGCCGCAGCCCCGTCCGCGGCCCCCGCCCGCATGGGCGCCACCAGCAGAAGTATCGCGAGAAGCCTGACGATGAATCGAAGCGAACCCTGGATCATCTTGCTCCCCAACCCAAGGCCTCAACCATAGCATTCCCGCCCGACCCGGCAAACCAATTGAACGCTGGCGCCGAAACTTGGCTCGCGAAAACCTCCTGCGGCGCATGCCAACCAAGGCATACCAGACTCATGGTATAGGAGAGAATATTTGCCCTACAGACATAAACTATTAAAATCTCAAGGTTAGTGTGTAGTATGGGTTCATCCTCCCTGATGGGACTTTCCGGGAGGATTGAGGCCGATGGGGTTCTGACTGCCTCCTCTCGGATTGTTGAAGTATGAAGGTTAAGGGCGGGCGAAAGGGTAAGTATTCCACTAAGCGCATGGCTTTGATGCCGCGCTGGGGGAAAGCTCGTCCTGGTTCCGGCGCGCATCACCACCTTGGCCTGTTTGAACGTCTGGCTCTGCGGGCCGTTCGGCGGCGCGAGCGCGCCAAGACCGAAGCAATCGCGGAAACTTCGCATGCACCGCTCCACCACGCTTCGGCCGTCTCCTCACCGCCGCTGGCGGAACGTCTGAGCGCCTGGTCGAGAAACGCCCTGCGCGGGTCGTCGCGTGTTCTTTCCGCCGTTTCAAGCCGGATCACGGATGCCCTACCCCAATCGGGCCCCCTGTCATCGGTCAGCCGCGCCCTGGCGGCCCCCTTCAGCGGCCTGCTGAACGGTTTCCGTGCGGCCTTTGCCCCGGTGACCGCCGAGGGCGACCGCGCTGGCGGCACCTCCGCCTCCCACGCCCCCCCGCGACAGGCTGCCGCCCCCGCCAGCGCAGCCATGTCCGAGGAAAGGGCCTATTCCATCATCTCCAGGGCTCTGGCGGAGATTCCCGACAAGGGTGATCCGAGCCTTCCTCCCGACGTGCAGCTTTTGGCCACCCTGCTGTCGGACCCGCCGCCCCGGGACGACTTCAAGGCGTCCGATCTGGTGCGCGACTGCTTCGCCGCCCAAGGTGTCAGCGGGCTGCAAAGCCGCCCCCTGCTGGGCGTCGCCATCCATCTGACCCGGCAATTCGGCTTGCCCACCCGCCTGCCCCTGGCCTCGGACCGGGCCTGGCGCATGCTCGACCCGGTCACCTTCGAAGACGAAATGGCGGCGCAGCTGGCCGCCATCCGCGCCTTCATCTCCGACTGGCAGAAGACCCAGCAGACCTTCCTGGTCCTTGAATTCGCCGAAATCGAACTGATCGAATGGCTGTTCGAATGCCTGCATCCGGCCCGGCATTCAGACCTGCTATTCGAAGTCATGAACTTCAAGGTTCTGTCCAACCGCCGCCAGGGCATCCTGCGGCGCATTCCCCACCGGGTCCGCAAATTCGTCAAGGATTCGGGCGAAGGGCACGAGGCCGTTCTTTACGCGGCCGGTGCCCACGCCTATCTGAACCGTCTGGTGACCACCCACGGCTTCACCCCCATCGTCGATACCGCCACCCTCGGTCTGGAGGAAGTGGAGAAGGTCCTCGAGAAGCTCAAGCCGCCGCCCGCCCTTCCCGGCCCCGGCCAGGCTGGCGACGCCCAGGCCCTGGCCCGCATCACCCCGGTCAAGATGCCAGCCTCGGAACTGGCGGACAGGGCCATCGCCGCCGCCCAGCAGGCAACCGCCGCCGCCCCGGCTCCCGTGTCTGCACCCGTGGCGCCCGTTGCCCCTGTTGCGCCCGTTGCGCCGCAGCAATTGTCGTCCCAGCCGCTGCCGCCGCGCCCCCAAACCGCCGCCCCCGTCCTGGCGCCCGTCGGCCAGGCGCCCATCAGCCAGGCTCCGGTTATCAAGGTTCCTGTAGCCCAGGTTCCGGCGGCGCAGGCTTCGCTTCCCGTTCCGCAACCGGCGCAGGGCGTCCGCCCCGCCACCACCCGCCTGCAGGCCAAGCATATCCGCGCCGGAGCCGAACTGACCATTCCGTCGCGTTCGTCAGGGCGCATCCCCCTTGGCCGCATGTTCTCCACCGGCGACAGGGCCGACGCGCCGATTCCCTCCATCTCGGTCCAGAGCGAGCAGACCGGCCCCCGTGGCCGTCCGTCCCAGCTGCCCGCCCCCATCAATGCCGTCATCCCGGCCAGCCTGCCCCATCTGGCCCTGCCTGCCCCCGCGGCGGTGTCGGGGTCTGTCGCGCCGCAACCGGCCAAGGCGGTGACCGGCCGGATCAATATGGCTCTGCCGGGCCGCCCTGCCCCCGCGGCGCAGGCTCCGACGGCGCTGGCCCCCTCCGCGCAGGCCCCAGTTGCACAGGCCCCAGTTGCGCAGGCCCCGGCGGCGACCGTGGCGCCCGCGCCCGCCGTCCAGGCGCTGGCTCCCGCCAAACCGGTCCCCAGGGTCGCCGTTCTCAAACCGGCAGCGCCCGTGCAGGCCGTCTCCCCGGTTCCGCCCGTCCTGGCCGAAACCGCCCCCACGACAGCACGCGGCGACAACATCACCAAGCTGACCATGGTGCAGAAGCGGCGCCTGCCCATCACCCAGGCCCTGAAGCGTCAGGCGGTGATGCGGGTTCTGCGGGGCGAGGACGCCGAAGCCATCGCGTCCTCCATCGGCATCAGCCGCACCAAGCTGGACGATTGGGTCGATAAATTCGTGGCCGCTGGCGCCGGTGCCCTGACCGCCAGCCGCAAGCGCAAGGCCGAGGAGCTTACCGTCGACACCCTGCGCACAAAGCTGGCCGAGGTCCTGGCCACGGCCCAGCTGATCGAACAGGTTATGGAGGCCTCGCTGCCCCGCCGCCCCCTGGCTCTGGCCGCACCCCAGGAGCCCACCACCGAAGCGCCGCCGCGCCGTCCGCGCAATAAGCGGGGCTGATTTTCTTGTCCCATCCCGGTAAAAAGGGCCTCGGCCAAGGCCTTGCGGGCAGCCATGCGTCATCCTACCCACATGGCATGCCAAGCGGGTGTGGACGGACGGGCGGTAATGGAATAAGAATTATGCACAACATCAAGAAACGGCGGGGGGATCGGGGCGCTGCGGCTCGTTCGCGGCGCTATCTCCGTGTAAAGGTCAACCGGTGGATCGGATGCGTATGACGGCCCAAAAGAGCGACGAGAGCGCCCTGCCCCTGATCGGGATCTACGAGATCAGCAAAATTCTCGGAGCCACCCTGGATCTGGACAAGGCCCTGCATGATGTCCTCAACGTCCTGGCCTCCTACCTCAACATGCGCCACGGCGCCGTGGTTCTGAAGGACGAGGCGGGCAAATCCCATCTGGCCGCCGTTACCGGCATGTCCCTGCGCCTGGCGCGCGAAGGCGTGCTGAAATATCCCTTCGCCGCCGTCGATAAGGTGATGAATACCGGCATTCCCATGGTGGTGCCCGATGCCGCCGAGGAACCGCTGCTGACCGAATACGTCGCCGAGAACGACGATTCCCTCGAAGACGAGCGTTTGTCCTTCTTCTGCGTGCCCATCAAGACCACCGACAAGCCCTTCGGCGCGCTGTCGGTGGAACGTTCGTGGAGCGACAGCGCCCAGTATGTGTTCGAGCACGACCTGCGCTTCCTCACCATGGTCGCCACCCTGATCGGCCAGACCGCCAGCCTGCACCGCAAGCTGGCCAATGACCGCGAAACCCTGATGACCGACGCGGCGCGCCTGCACAAGCGCATGGCCGAGGTCCGCCCCACCCTGCCCATCCGGGGCTTGGAAGACGTGGTGGGCTCCTCCGAGGCCATGGCTCGCGTCTTCGCCCATGTGCAGCAGGCCGCCCCCACCAAGGCGACCATCTTGTTGCGCGGCGAAAGCGGTACCGGCAAGGAACTGGTGGCCCGCGCCATTCACATCCTGTCGGCCCGCGCGCAAAAGCCCTTCATCAAGGTCAATTGCGCCGCCCTTTCGGAAAGCGTGCTGGAATCAGAACTGTTCGGTCACGAGAAGGGGGCCTTCACCGGCGCCGTGGCCGAACGCAAGGGCCGCTTCGAACTGTCCACCGGGGGCACCTTGTTCCTGGACGAGATCGGCGAGATTTCCGCCAACTTCCAGGCCAAGCTGCTGCGCGTGCTCCAGGAGGGCGAGTTCGAGCGGGTCGGCGGCAACAAGACCGTCAAGGTCGATGTCCGTCTGATCGCCGCCACCAATCGCGACCTGGAAGCCGGGGTGGCCGACGGTTCGTTCCGCGCCGACCTGTATTACCGCCTCAACGTGGTGCCCATCTTCCTGCCGCCACTGCGCGAACGCTCGGGCGACATTCCGTTGCTGGCCATGTATTTCCTCAAGCAGTTCAACGAGGAGAACGGCCGGGGCCTGACCTTCTCCCAGACGGCGCTCGAGGCGCTGCAGCGATGTTATTTCCCCGGCAATGTGCGCGAGCTTGAAAATTGCGTCTATCGCACCGCCACCATGACCAAGGGCGAGATGATCGACGAGATGGACCTGTCGTGCAAACAGGACACCTGTCTGTCCTCCACCTTGTGGCACAAGCGCAATCCGGCGGATAAGGCGGCGCCCAATCTCAGCGCGCCCATCCCGGTTCCCACCGGCCCCATCGTCCCGCCCGCCCATGCGGCCCCGCCTCTGCCCTCGGCTCCTGTCCCGGCTCCGGCCCCGCCAGCCGCGGAAACGCCCGCCGAGGCCTCCCTCTCCGACGAGGATCTCTCCGAGCGCGAGCGTCTGATCCAGGCCATGGAGCGTTGCGGCTGGGTCCAGGCCAAGGCCGCCCGCCTCATGGGCCTGACGCCCCGCCAGATCGGCTATGCACTGAAGAAACACAATATCGAGATTCAGCAGCTGTGAGCGGTCCCGGTCTGCTGCCCTTCCGCCTGACCATCTGCGGCATCGACGAACTGCCCGACCATGCGGCGGCTGGGGTCAGCCATGTGGTGACCATTCTCGATCCCCAATGGCCGGACCCCGAGCATTTCGCTCTCTATCCGCCCCACAGCCGCACCATCTGGCGCTTCCACGACATCGTCAATCCGCAGGAGGGTCAGGCTCACCCCACCATGCGCGACGTCGAAGCCATCCTGGATTACGGCACGGCGCTGAAGACGGAAACTGTGGAGCATCTGCTGATCCACTGCCACATGGGCATCTCGCGCTCCACCGCCACGGCCATCATCCTGATGGCCCAGCACAATCCGGGGCGAGAGGCCGAGGCCTTCACCCATCTGAAGGCCATCCGCCCGTTCTCCTGGCCCAATTCACGCATGGTGCGCATGGCCGACGATCAGTTGAAGCGCAAGGGGGCCCTGGTCGATGCCATGCGCCTGCACCATCACGGCGTGGCAAGGCGCCATCCCGACAAGATGGCTTATCTGAGGACCAGCGAGCGAGCGGCGGAAGTCCCACCCGAGGAATGAGGTCCGGCGCCTCATCGCGCCGCCATGGCCTTAACCGAATCGTTAAGGCACTATTGGATATTATCCCCAGCCAAGCTGAGGGCAATATCCAAACGATGCCAATGAAGCACCGCATTGAACAGCATCAGATGATTCGGACCATGACGGCAGCCATTCAGAACCTCGACCTCAAGACCAAGATCGTTGTGGCCTGTGTCGGCATGTTCGTTGCCGCCATCTGGCTGCTTGCCCACGACGTAGCGGAAGAAATTCGCGATGACGTCACGTCGGTGATTTCCGCCGAGCAGGCTGCGCTGGTGGATCACATCACCGACAGCCTCGAGGAAGAGAGCAAGCTGCGGATCAACACGCTGAAGGACATTGCTTCGCTGATCACCCCGGAATTGATGGGAAACAACGAGCGTCTGGGGGAAAAACTGGCCGCGTTCAAACATGTCGGCCGACTGTTCAACCTGGGCCTGTCCGTGGTTTCGCGGCAAGGAATCGGCGTCGCCGACTTTCCGGCACTGAATGGCAGGGCGGGCTATGATTTCTCTGGCGAAGATTATTTCCCGATGATCATGGCAGGCAGGGACGTCGCCATATCCCGCCCGCGCCTGGGACGGTTCAGCAGCAGGCCGATCGTCTTGCTGGCGGTTCCCATCCGCGGCCCGGCCGACCAGATCATTGGCATCCTGGTGGGATCCAATTCCGTCTCGGACAGTGACTTCTTCACCGAAATCATTCCCCGGCAGAGCCGCCTCGAAGGGGAATTCCACATCATTTCCCCCAAGGACCGGCTTTACGTCGCCTCCACCAGGAAGGAGCGGATTCTTCAGCCCCTGCCAGCAGCGGGCGTCAACCGTATGCTCGACCGCTATGTGGAGGGCTATGAAGGGTCGGGGATTTCCATCAACTCCCAGGGCATTGAAGTCCTCAGTTCCTCCAAGAGGATCGAAAGCGTGGGATGGGCCGTGATCGCCACCATGCCGACCTCCGTCGCATTTGCCCCCATCCAGCGCCTGACATTCGAGATCTATAAGGACGCCGCGCTGGCATCCCTTATCATCGCCATATTGCTCTGGTTGTTTGTCCGCCGCCAGTTGGCGCCGCTGGAACACTCGGCCGAGATGCTCAACGCCATGGCCTCGGGCAATCGCCCCTTGAGCCCCCTGCCGGTCGAGGGCGGACCGGAAATCCGTCAATTGCTGGATAGTTTCAACAAGTTCCACGACCGCATCAGTTCGCAAAAGCAGTCTCTGCGCGACAATGCCGAGCAATTGGTGCTGGCAGCCTCGGTGTTCGACGGGACCAGCGAGGCCATCGCCATCACCGATGCCGAGGGCCTGATCGTCAGCGTTAACAAACCGTTTTGCCGCCTGACCGGATACGACCTGGAAGAACTGGTCGGCCAAAATCCGAAAATTTTGAAATCGGGCCGCCATGACGCCGCCTTTTATGCCGAGATGTGGCAGTCCATCGTCACCTCGGGAAACTGGTCGGGAGAGGTTTGGAACCGCCGCAAGAACGGGGAGATCTATCCCGAACGCCTGACCATCTCGACCATCTATGATGGCGAAGGCCAGGTGCAGCGCCGCGTCGCCATTGCCTCCGACATCACCACCCAGAAGAAAGCCGAGGAGATCATCTGGCATCAGGCCAACCATGATCTGCTGACCGGTCTGCCCAATCGTCAGCGCTTCCTTGATCTGCTGCGCAAGGATTTGGCGCGTGCGGACGGCCTCCCCGACAGGGTCGTGGGCGTCCTGCTCGTTGATCTGGACCGCTTCAAGGAGATCAACGACACATTGGGACATGCCATCGGCGACCAATTACTGTTGGAGGTCGTCCGCCGGATCAGGTCCTGCCTGTCCGAAACGGATGTCGTCGGACATCTGGGAGCCGACGAATTCATTGTCTCCATGGTCGATGATCTCAGTACCGCCCGCATCGAGGCCACTGTCGCGGCCATTCGCATGGCCATCGCCGAACCCTTTCACTCGGGAAGCGATACCGTCCATCTGACCGCCAGCATCGGCATCACCGCTTATCCCACCGATGGAGGCGACATCGAGGAACTGCTCCGCAATGTGGATCAGGCCGTGCGCGAGGCCAAGGATGGGGGGCGCGACCGCTCGTGCTGCTTCACGGAGTCCATGCGAGAAGCAGGACAGACCAGACTGCAACTGGCCAACGACCTTCGTGAGGCGCTGGTCGCCGGGCAGTTCGAGGTCTACTACCAGCCCATCATCGACATGCCGTCCCGGACCATCGTCAAGGCCGAGGCCCTGCTGCGCTGGCGCCACCCGGAGCGCGGTTTCGTCAGCCCCGCGCTCTTCATCCCCATCGCCGAGGAAACCGGCCTGATCAGCGATATCGGCAATTGGGTCTTTCGCCAGGCCGCCGCCACCGCTCGTCGATTGTGCGATCGCTGCCCCTATGTGAATGGCGGTATTTGCCGCAAGGCGGAAATGGCCGGGCCAAACGCCCCATGCCTGTTCCAGATTGCCGTCAACAAATCGCCCCGCCAGTTCTTCTCAGGATTCAGCCACCTGGAATGGGCCGAGCATCTGCGCCAATTGAACATCTCGCCCCAATGCATCTCCATCGAGGTCACCGAGGGGCTGTTGCTGGGCCAGCATGCGGATGTGATGGAAAGATTGAGCAAGTTCCGCGCGGCGGGCATGCAGATCGCGCTGGACGATTTCGGCACCGGTTATTCCGCCATGTCCTATCTGAAGCGCTTTGATATCGATTACATCAAGATCGACCAGTCCTTCGTCCGCGACATGACCGACGATTCAAGCGACCGCGCCATCGCCGAGGCGATCATCGTGATGGCTCACCGCCTGGGCATGAAGGTTGTCGCCGAAGGGATCGAGACCGAAGAGCAATATGCCCTGCTTGCCGCCGCTGGCTGCGACTTCGGCCAGGGCTATCTGTTCGCCAGGCCCATGCCGGTTGATCAGTTCGAGCAGTTGGTCGGCCGACTTGACGAACCCGCCGCACTCCCCCAAAGGAGCGCGGCGGGCGAATAATCGGGCTAAGCCCTATTCAGCGCGCTGACCACCGCCTTCAGCGAGGCCATGGTGATGGAGGAATCCAGGGCGGCGCCGTGCACCGATCCTCCGCCCTCTCCGGCGATCTCCACATAACAGGCGGCCTGGGCCTCCGAGCCCGAACCGATGGCGTGTTCGTGATAGTCCCGGACCTTGACCTTGCGGCCCAAACCGGTTTCCAGCGCATGGATGAAGGCGTCCAGCGGGCCGTTGCCCTGGCCTTCGATGCGCTTTTCCACGCCGCGATCGCGGATGGTGGCCGAAATCGTCCGCGATGCGCCGCGGCCCTCGGAATGGGTCTCGTATTCCACCAGTTCCAGCGGCCAGTCCTTGAAATAGGTCTGGGAGAAGGCGGCCATGATCTCGCCCGAATCCAGTTCGCGGCCTGCCTTGTCGGCCATGGCCTGAACCACGCGGGCGAAGTCGATCTGCAGCGGACGGGGAATCTCCAATCCATGGTCGCGTTCCAGCACGGCGGCGATGCCGCCCTTGCCCGACTGGCTGTTGATGCGGATCACCGCTTCGTAGCTGCGCCCCACATCGGCCGGATCGATGGGGAGATAGGGCACTTCCCAGACCGGATCATTGGCCTTCTTGCGGGCGGCGAAGCCCTTCTTGATGGCATCCTGATGCGAGCCGGAAAAGGCGGTGTAGACCAGTTCCCCGGCATAAGGATGGCGGGGATGGACGGGCAGCCCGGTGCAATGCTCGGCGGTGCGCCGCACCGTGTCGATGTCGGAAAGGTCGAGAGCGGGGTCGACGCCCTGGGTATAGAGGTTGAGCGCCAGGGTCACCACGTCCACATTGCCGGTGCGTTCGCCATTGCCGAACAAGGTTCCCTCGACACGGTCAGCGCCCGCCATCACCGCCAGTTCGGCGGCCGCCACGCCGGTGCCCCGGTCGTTATGGGGATGAACCGAGACGATGAGCGAGTCGCGGTTCTTCACCGTGGCGCAGAACCACTCGATGACATCGGCATAGATATTGGGCGTCGACATCTCCACCGTGGCCGGGAGATTACAGATCATCCGGCGTTCCGGAGTGGCGCCCCAGGCCTCGGCCACCTTCTCCACGATCTCCACCGCGAAGTCGGGCTCGGTGCCGGTAAAGCTCTCGGCCGAGTACTGAAACACCACCTCGCCCTCGGGCCTTTGGGCGGAAAGCTCGCGCACCAGTTTGACTCCGCCCAGGGCGAGATCGATGCAGCCTTGGCGGTCGATGCCGAACACGATGCGCCGCTGGGCCTCGGAGGTGGAGTTGTACATGTGAAGAATGCAGCGCTTGGCCCCCGCCAGGGCCTCGAAAGTGCGGCGGATCAGGTCTTCGCGCGACTGGACCAGCACCTGGATGGTGACGTCGTCGGGAATATGGCCGCCCTCGATCAGCAGGCGGATGAAGTCGAAATCGGTCTGGGACGCGGCGGGAAAGCCCACCTCGATCTCCTTGAACCCCATTCCCACCAGGGTCTGCCACAGGGCCATCTTGCGATCCGATCCCATGGGATCGATCAGCGCCTGATTGCCGTCGCGCAGATCCACGGAACACCACATGGGTGGGCGGGTGATGGTGGCGTCGGGCCAGCGGCGGTGGCTGAGACGGATGGCGGGATAGGCCCGGTACTTGGTGCTGGCGGCAGGCATCATGGCCTGGTCCTCCTTGATCTTTTTGGCGATGAGGAAAGCGCGGCCCGGTCCTTGGAGCCGCCGGGCGGCCGCGAAAGACCTTATGCCCGGCGACCGCTGGTTAGTCGCAGCAGAGCCAGGGCGCCGAAGGCCGGAACACACATCGAGGAGAAGGAGGAGAGAGCTGACATCACGAAAGAACCTACCCGAAGGCTAAAACCACGAAATCCCGGAACCGAACTTACGATTCCAGGGTGGCTAGCAGCAGCAGGGTGGCATTCATCTGTGTCATGATCCTAACCTGCCCGAAACAAAGCTTCACCGTCAAGTCTTAATACGTCGGCCATAATTGAGCGTGTCTCTTGCCTTGGGATTGGGCTAAAGTCACCCCGACTTTTTCTCCACCGGGCTTGATGGACCAGCAATGCCCCTCGATGGCGCAAAGGACCCACCGACGCCAGCCCCGCCACGGGCCGGGCGAAACAGGCTTGCATTCATCATGCTCCTGGCGACTGTGGTCTGGCTTGGCCTGTCCTGGTGGATCACAGCCATTTATAGCGATCACCGCGAGGCGCAATTGCGCGGGCAGGCTTCGGCATTGGCCCAGTCCTCGGCGGGGGCGTTGGGCAATGCCCTCAATCAGCGCCTGGCCCTGGTGCGCGGTCTTGCCGCCTTCATGGCGGTCAAGGCCGCCGAGAATCATCCCGAAGAGATCGACCTGGAATTCCCGGCCTTCGCCAGTGCCTGTTACCAGCAGGTTCCGGGCATCAGAAATATTTCGGTCGCGCCGGACTTCGTGGTCCGGCTGGTCTATCCGCAAGACGCCGGCAACCTCAAGGTGGTGGGGAACCATCTGCTTGACGACAAGCGCCCAGGCTTCGCCGAGGCGGTCAACCGCGCCATCAAGACCCGTGACCTGGCGGTGCACGAGCCGGTGGAACTGATTCAGGGCGGCCTGGGACTGATGGCCCGCCAGGCAATCTTCGTCGATGAGCGCCCCTGGGGAGCGGTCGGGATGGCCTTTTCCATCGCCTCCCTCCTGGATTCCGGCCTGATCGACAGCATGAGGACCTATATCTGGGGCCTGCGGACAAAGTCTGGAACTTTGGTGGGCGGTGATGCCGGGGTCTTCGCCATGCAGCCAGTCCTGGTGCCGATCGCTCTGCCGGAAGGATATTGGGAATTCGCCCTGGCCCCGCGTATGGGCTGGGCAAAGGCCACTGCCGAGGAAGCGGAAATCGCCGCCCTGCGCTTCGGCCTGCTGATCATCGGCATCGGCCTCCTCACTCTGACCTGGATCGCTCTGCGCAGGCGCGAGACCTTGGAAAAACTAGTGGAAAGCCGCACCCGCGAATTGTCCAACGCCAACCGGGAACTGGAGCGTTTCTCGTTCGTCGTCGCCCATGATTTACAAGAACCGCTGCGCTCCATCGTATCGTTCAGCCAGTTGGTGGAACGGGGCATGTCCGACCAACTGACGCCAGAGCACCGGGAATGGCTGTCCGGACTGGCAAACGCCGCCCGGCTGATGAAATCCCTGCTTCATGATGTTCAGATCTATCTGGGGGAAAGCAACGCCCCCCTGCCCAAGCGGCAGATTGACGCCGCCGAGGCTCTGGCCATGGCCCGACGCAAGCTGAGCGGCCCCATCAACCAAAGCGGGGCCACATTGGAGGTCTCTCCCCTGCCCATGGTGTGGGCCGACCATCATCGCCTGAGCGAGGCGTTCCTGGCTCTGATCGGCAATGCCATCGAATACCGATCGCCCGAGCGCCCGGCGGTGATCCGCATTTCGTCGCGCATGGAAGGGACGTACCTGTACATCGACATCGCCGATAACGGCATCGGAATCGAAGAGATGTATTTTGAACGTATATTCGATGTCTTTCAGCGCCTTCATGCCCGCTCGGCCCATCCCGGAACGGGAATGGGGCTAGCAATCGCCAAAAAGATGGTGGAACATCTGGGGGGAACCATTCGGGTCCGTTCCCAAATTGGGCAGGGGAGTGTTTTCTCCATCGTCCTGCCCGCGGCACGGACCCGGAGCGTAGATGCCCGATGGGAGAGACCGTGAACGAGGTTAGCGAGCAGGAATTCAAGGTAATGCTGGTTGAGGACGACCCAGGCGATGCCGGTCTGGTCAGAGCCGCCTTTGCCAGCAGCCGCTTCGTGTGCCGGATCGATCACATTTCCGATGGGGTTGAGGCCATGAAACGCCTGCGTGCCCTGGCCCTGGAGGGAACCCACGTCCTGCCCGACCTGATTCTGCTCGATCTCAACATGCCCAAGAAAAGCGGGCACGAGGTCCTGGTCGAGATGAAGGCCGATGCCGCCCTGAAGGATCTGCCGGTGGTGGTGCTCACCACATCCGACGCCGAACGCGACGTGGCCGCCGCCTATCACAGCGGGGCGTCGGGTTTCGTCACCAAGCCGGTGGATGTGGACGCCCTGTTCGAGGCCATCCAGGGAATCCTGGAATACTGGTTCGGAGTGATGCGGCTGCCGGTCAACCGGCCCTAGGCCGACAAAACCCTACAGACCCTTTTCGAAATCGGCGGGAGCCCGCATATAGGCGCCGAAAACGTCGGGCAGCTTGGCGCGCAGATCCGCGTCCGGGTCTTCCTGGTCCAGCTTCCACATCTTGATCTTCTCGCAGAAGATCTTGATCAGCTTCTTGTTGCCGGGCACGCCGAAGATTTCCGCGAATTTCTCCTCGCCCAGCTTTTCCGTGCCGATTTCCAGGAAGATGGGAATCTGGGAATAGTTCAGGAAGCGGACGATCTGGTTGATGGCCTCGCCCGAGAGGATGTGCAGATGGGTGGCCAACTGCTCCAGATCCTTGGCGTTCTGGACCTCCATGGCCTCCAGGCGCTCGCAGTCGACGCACATTTCCCAGAACTTCTCGCCCATCTTGTCGTAGACGGTGCCGTGCAGATAGTCGTAGCGGTCCTTACCCAGGAAGGCCACGCCCTTGGCGGCCAGGGGCTGGGTATCGAGCATTTCGCGCATCATGGAATCCGACAGGATGCGCTTGGCCTGATCCATGGAATGGCGGCCGATATCGGCCAGGGCGGCGATACCCTCGGGGGTGCGCAAGGTGGTGACGCCCAGCCCCATCTCGCGGATCAGCTTGACCGGCAGTTCGGCGAAACAGGGGATCAGCGGCACCTGCCAGTCGTAATCCAGATAATCTTTGATGGCGCCATAGAACTGGTCGGCCTGGGTGGGCGAAGGCTTGGGGACTTCCATGTCGCCCCATTTGCCCGAGACCAGGGATTGGATCTTCTCCAGAAGGGTCTTGGGCTCTTTCTTCACGGCCACGGGGGCGGCGGGCTTGTCAGCGGTGCCGAAACGCTTTTCGGCATAGGCCTTGGCGCCCGAGCGCACCACCATGGAAATCACCTGATTGAGCGAGCGCTCGCAGCGCAGAACGCCGTCATCGGTGGTCACCGGATCGCCGTTCTTGTCGATCAGCAGATCCTGGAACTGCTCGCGCTTGGTCTTGACCAGCTGCATGCAGGCGTAAAGCAGATCAGGGGTGGCCAAAACCGAGGCATAGGGATTGGGAAAGGCGGCCAGGGCGGGAATCAGCTGAGTGACACGGGCGGTCACCGGTCCCTTGATGGTGGTGACGATTTCCTTGCGGTTGGCCGCGTCCTTGTCGAGCGGCTTGGCCGCGGGCTTCGCGCTGCCGGCCATGGTTTTCCCCTTGTGAAAGTCCCGACGTCACTCGCCGAGCATGGTGGCTGGCAACTGATTCATCTTGGACAGCAGGTATTCCAGATCGTCGTTCTCGAAATCCACGCCGAGATCGCCGTACTGGGTCAGGATGCGTTCGATCATCCGGCGCGAGAAGCGCTCGCGGTCATTGGGGCCGCCGTCATATTCCATCTCGTAGGACACGTCGATGGCGGCGCGCATGGCGGCGTAGAAGGCCTTGGGCAGACCGGCCTTCTCGAACAAGGCCTCGAAACCGCGCTTGCCCGCGTCGTGGATCAGGGTGCGGCAGTTCTCGACCTTGATCTTGGCCAGCTTGGCGATGGCCACTTCGAAGAAGGTCATATCGCCCATACACACCGAGCGCAGCATGATGGACGGCGTGAGACGCCCCACATTGTAGAGATGCCCCACCAGCTGGGCCACGTCGCTTTCCGAATTGGACAGGCCCAGAACCGCCAGTTCGCGCGCCTGGATCATCATGGCGGCGGCGGCTTCCGGCGTCAGGTCGGGACGCGCCATCAGATGCTGGCGCAGATTCTCCGACACCTTGGTCATCAGGCGTTCGGCCACGGTGATGGGCAGCACCTTGCGCTCCACCATGGATTTGCCCACCTGCTCGGACTCGCCATAGCGGTCGACGACGCGGTTCAGCGCGGCCTCGTTCAGATCGGCGCCTTCGTTGGACACCAGGGTCGCCACGGCGGTTTCGTTGCCGCTATCGACCAGGGCATCGGCCAGGCTGGCGGAAACATGGCTGCGGCCAGCAACGGCCACCTGCTTTTCCGGGCTTTGGCTGCGCACGATCTCGATCAGATCCTCGTCGGTCAGAACCTCGGAGAACTGCAGCATGGGCAGCGACACGTCTTCGACGTCGCGGGCCAGGGACATGGCCACGTCATGGGGAACCGTCGGGTTCTCCTTGAGCTGGCGGGCCAGGGCCTCCCTGACCCGGACTTCGGCGTCGCGGACCATGAGGCGGAAGATGTCCTCGGCCAGCTTGCGTTCGCCATCGCTCAATCCCTGGTGTTGGGAGGCAATCTTATCGGCGATTTCGGCACGCACGTCCCCGGTCGGATTGGAGAGCAGGCGCTTGACGTCTTCTTCGTTGAGTTTCTGGTCCACGGCTGTGTTCTCTTGCCCCTTTCGGCGGACTATACAACGCTTCACCAGCCCTGAACAGGCGGGAAGGCGGCCCGACGCCAGTTACATCATATCAGACAAAAACGCACTCAGCACCTTCGGGGCTTGGGCTTCGAGCCCGGCCGCATATTGCCCTGTCGCGGCCCGTAATCCCGCCACGGATAATCCCGGCGTCGCGCCGATTTCACCGGCATGGCCGATGAACCAGCGCTCCAGCCCGATCCGCGTCGCCTCCACATGAAACTGCAGCCCCAGCCCGGCCCGCCCCCAGGAAAAGGCCTGGTGACGGGTGATGGGGGTAGAGGCCAGCAAAGTGGCGCCTTCGGGCAGATCGAAGGTGTCGCCGTGCCAATGGAGTACCGGCGTACCGGTCAGCGCGGCCAGGGGCGAGGCTCGCCCGGCCTCGGTCAGGTCCAGCGCCGACCAGCCGATTTCCTTCACGCCGCCATTGGGATAGACCCTGGCGCCCAGGGCGCGGGCCATCACTTGCGCCCCGAGACAAATGCCGATGACCGGTCGTCCGGCCCGCAGCCGCGCCTCGATCAGGCGCAACTCGTCTCTCAGAAAGGGGTAATCGCCATCATCATAGGCGCCGATCGGGCCGCCCAGAACCACCAGAAGATCGACGGTCTGCGCCTCAAGGGCCGAGATGTCGTCAAGACCGGCCTCCACATAGCGGATGGAATAGCCAGCCGCCTCCAGAGGCGCCTGAAAGCTGCCCAGGTCCTCGAACGCCACATGACGAATGGCGACACAGGTCTTCATGGTCCCCCACCGGCCAACCGCTTGCGGCCCTCCCAGGCCGCAGCCCCTTCATACCCGAGCGGCTTGCCTGCGTCGAGGCAGACTTACGGCCTTGGTCAGGCGGCGCGGACGTCCCTGAGGAAGACTTCGATGGTGGAGCGCAGATTGCCCGACTGCTCGGCCAGGGTGCGCGAGGCCTCCAGCACTTCCCGCGAAGAGGCCCCGGTCTGGTCGGCGGCGTCTTGCACCTGGACCACATTGCCCGACACCTCGGCGGTTCCGGCAGCCGCCTGCTCCACGTTGCGGGCGATTTCCTGGGTGGCGGCGCCTTGTTCCTCGACGGCATCGGCCACATCGCCGGAGATATTGCCGATTTCCTCGATGACCTTGACGATGCCGCCGATCGTGTCCACCACCCGATGGGTCTGATCCTGGATGGCGGCGATCTGGCGGCCGATATCGTCGGTGGCCCTGGCCGTCTGATTGGCCAGATTCTTGACCTCGCCCGCCACCACGGCGAATCCCTTGCCCGCCTCTCCGGCGCGGGCCGCCTCGATGGTGGCGTTGAGCGCCAGCAGATTGGTCTGCGACGCGATATCGGTGATCAGATTGATCACGTCGCCGATCTTCTGGGCGGTCTCGGCCAGTTCGTTGACCACGCCAGCCGCCTTGGCGGCCTCGCCCACCGCCTGTTGCGAGATGGTGGAGGAATGCGCCACCTGACGTCCGATTTCATTGATGGAGCCCGACAATTCCTCGGCGGCGGCGGCCACGGTCTGGACATTGACCGAGGCTTCTTCCGAGGCGGCGGCCACCGAGGTCGCCTGATGGCTGGTCTGCTGGGCGGTGGCGCTCATGGCGCCTGCCGTCGATTGCAACTGGCTGGCGGCGGCGGCCACCTCCTTGACCATGGCGCTGGCGGCGCCATCGAAGTCGCAGCACAGACTGGCGATGCGCTCGGCCCGCTGGCGCGCCGCCTCGTCGGCCCGCTTCTGCTTTTCCTCAAGCTCGTGCTGGCGGATCAGATTGGCGCGGAACACCTCCATGGCGGCGGCCATCTCGCCCACCTCGTCGGCGCGATGGGCGGACGGGATCTCCACCGAAGTATCGCCCTTGGACAGATGATCCATGGCCCCGGTCATGGCCACCAGCGGCGGCACGATGGACGCCGCGGTGCGCTGGGCGGTGACCAAAGCCATGATCAGGCCCGCGAAGAACACCCCCACCGCCACCGTGATCATCATATCGACCAGACCAGCAACCTCGCGGGAATCCTCGTCGAGAAGTTGCTTCTGGTTGTCGACCATTCCGCCCGAACGCTTGCCGTCGGCCCCCTTCGCGCCCGAGAACAGGACCACCAGCCGGTTGACACGGGGAATGGCCTCGCTGACCAGAATTTCCACCCCTTCCCGGGTGGCCCCCAAGGCTTCGGCCTTGCCCTGGGCGGTCTTGAGTTCCAGCAGCAGCGTGCGCGCCTCGGTCCAGGCGTCCTGGTTGCGTGGATTGGTGAAGCGGGCCACAAGCCTGTCCATCTCGGCCATCTGAGCCCCCAACTCACCCCAGATCTCCGCCCGCTCCGTCTTGAAGCCATCCTTGCCGGTCAACAGATAGCCGCGCAACGCAGCCAGGGAGGCGTACATGCGCCCCTCGATGGCGGAACCGGTCTGGGCCACGGGCATGCGCAGGCCGAGCATGCGGTCGGCGGCCCGGTTAACGGCAAGCGCCTCGACGATGATGGTGCCCGTCACCACGGCGATCAGGGCGCACAAGATTCCGAAACCCAGCCACAACCGCTTACCGATGCGCATCCCAGATTTCACGGATCCTGACATTTCGCCCCCCAACTTTGCCCCGATTCGAAGAAAAACCCGCCGTCAGCCAACCTTGATCTTCTTTTGGGGACGATATCAAAAGGTGGATATGAAAATCCACTTATAATGCGGGCCAGCCCCTGGCGGGCGGGCGCGGTAATTTCCCTTGCATCCCCGGCGGGGCAGGCGACAATCGCCGGTTATGAACACCGAGAAGACATCCTGGCTGAAGACCGTCATCGAGCCCTTGCGCACGGTGATGCGCGAATTGCTGGCCGCGTCCCTGTTCATCAATCTGATGGCGCTGGCGGTCCCCATCTTCGTGATGCAAGTCTATGACCGGGTGATCGGCCATAACGGCACCGCCACCCTGAAGGGACTGGTGATCGGCGTGGCCGTGCTGCTGGCCTTCGACTGGATCATCCGCACGTCGCGCGGGCGGATCATGCAGACGGCGGCCTTGCGCATCGATGTGGAGATCGGCACCAAGCTGTTCGACAAGATCATGCATCTGCCGCTGCGCGCCCTGGAAAGCCGCCCGGCCTCGTTCTGGCAGACCCTGTTCCGCGACGTGGACACCATCCGCAACACGGTGTCGGGCTCCACCGCCATCCTTCTGACCGACCTGCCCTTCGTGCTGATCTTCTTAGGGGTGATCTTCGTCATCGGCCGCCCGCTGGCCCTGGTCTTCGTTTTGCTGTTCGTGGCCTTCCTGGTCCTGGCCTGGCGCTCCGGCGGCGCCATGAAGGAAAGCACCGGCAAGGAAAAGAACGTCCAGCAATCCCGCGACGGACTGGTGGCCGAGATCATCGCCGGCCGCGCCACCGTCAAGGCGGTGGCGCTCGACCGCGCCATCCGTCCCATCTGGGAGGAGCGTCAGGCGGGCGCCATCGAACAATCCATCCAGCGCGGCGCCGTCAACGACGAATATGTCAATCTGGGTCAGATGCTGACCATGCTGGGCAGCGTGCTGCTGACCACGGTGGGCGCGGTCTTTATCATGGACCATGACCTGACCATGGGCGCATTGGTGGCCTGCAACATGCTGTCGTCGCGGCTTTACGGCCCCATCAACCAACTGGTGGGGGCCTGGAAGAGCTTTTCCTCGTTCCGCCAGTCGGTGGACCGCCTGGGCGAGGTCTTCGCCGAGAAGGAGGAGCGCCGCCACAGCGCCATCGCCCGTGAACGCCCCACCGGCCTCATCACGCTGGAAGACATTTCCTTCGCCTATGACCAGAAGTCCCAGGCGGCGGCGTCCATCGACCGGCTGGAAATCCATCCCGGCGGCATCACCGCCGTGCTGGGCCGCAACGGCTCGGGCAAGACCACGCTGCTCAAGATCATCCTAGGCCTTTATCACCCGGCCAAGGGCCGCGTCCTGCTGGATCAGGCCGACATCGCCCAGTTCACACGGTCCGAACTGGCGGGATGGATGGGCTATGTGCCCCAGGAATGCGTGCTGTTCAACGCCTCCATCCGCGACAACATCGTCTATGGCGCGCCCGGTGCCAGCGACGAGCAGATCCTGGCCGCCGCCAGGGAAGCGGGCGTGCACCAGTATATCGTCGATCTGCCCGACGGCTACGGCACCTCCATCGGCGAGGCCGGGTCGCGGCTGTCGGCGGGGCAGCGTCAACGCATCGCCATCGCCCGCGCCTTGCTGGGCGACCCGCCCGTTCTGCTGCTGGACGAGCCCTCGGCCAGCCTGGACCGCCAGGCCGAGGAGGATCTGCGCAACACCCTGGCCGAGTTGGGCAAGACCCATACGGTAATCATCGTCACCCATTCTCCAGTCCTGCTGCCCATCTGCCGCGATGTGGTGGTTCTCGATAAGGGAAGCGTCGCCGCCGCTGGTCCGGCGGCCGAGACCCTTCAACGTCTGTTTGGCGCCCGGCCACAGCCTCAGCCCCCTGCCCAGCCTCAGCCGCAACCGGCCCCGCCCCCACCCCCGCATGTGGTGTCGCAGCCGCCACCGCCGCTGGGCGGCGGCGTGCGCATCGGCGTGGGAGGCAATTCATGACCCAGCCCCCGCCTTCACCGCCCCAGGCCCTGGGCCAGATCACTCCGGTCAAGGTTCCCGCCGATCAGGCCATTGCCGGCACGCCGCCGCCAGGCGCGGGCGCGGGCCCGCAAAATGGTCCCTCGGGCGAACAGCCGCAGATGACCCAGGAACAGATGATGCAGGCCATGGCCGCCATGATGGGCGGCGGCGGCGGTCCGCCTGGCGGACCGAAAGGACCGCCGCCCACCGCCATGCAATCCATTCGGAGTGGGCTTGTCACCTTCTGGAAGACCCTGTGCTGGCTGATGGCCGCCCCGGAAAAGCCCGAGGATGCCCCCACCGGTCTGCTGGCCTGGCCGCGCCGCATCCTGATCGGCACCCGCGACTGGTTCCTGCCCGCCATGAATCCCATCGGACCGGCGCCGTTGCAGGATTATCACGCGCCCCAATTCGGCTCGCGCCTTTACGCCCTGGCCAATTCCTATCCCCTGCCCACCTGGCGGCCCCTGGCCCGCGTGGTGATGAGCCTGACCGGAATCTTCATCGTCTGGGCCTTCGTCTCCCATCTGGACGAAGTAGCCATCGCCGAGGGCGAGGTCGTTCCCGAAGGCAAGGTCAAGGTCATCCAGCACCTGGAAGGCGGCGTGGTGCGCGAGATCATGGTCACCGATGGCTCGGAGGTCAAAGAGGGCGCACCGCTGATCCTGCTGGACCTGCCGGTCAGTTCGCTCAACAAGGAGGAATTGCAGGCCCGCATGGACGGCTACATGCTTCAGCGCGCCCGCCTCGAAGCCGAGTTGAACGACAAGCCGGTGGCCTTCCCCGAGGAGGAAGCCAAGCGCCAGCCCGCCCTGGTGGAATCCGAGCGCCGTTCGTTCGAAGCCCGCCGCCAGGCCCTTAACGCGACCCTGACCGTGCTTCGCGATCAAGTCCGCCAGAAGGGCCTGGAAGTACAGGAATACGAAACCAAATCGCGGTCCATCACCACCAGCCTGCGCCTTTCCCAGGAAAGGCTGGTCATGTCCACCGACCTGATCAAGGCCGGTCTGGCCTCGAAGATGGACCACGTCCAGATCCAGTCCCAGGTGGAGGACCTGAAGGGCCAGCTTGAATCCGTGCGCGCCTCCATTCCCCGCGCCGAAGCCGCCCAACAGGAGGCCAAGGGCCGGGTCGCCGAGGAAATGGCCCGTTTCCAGCGCACCGCCCAAAGCGAAATGTCCGAGGCCGAACTCAATATCGCGCGGACCCGGGAACTGTTCATCCAGGCCACCGACCAGCAACGCCGCACCTTGATCGCCAGCCCCATCGACGGCATCGTCAAGAATATGCGCTCCAACACCATCGGCGGCGTGGTTCGCCCCGGCGATCCCATCATGGAGATCGTTCCCTTGCACGAACGCCTTCAGGTGGATGCCAAGCTCAATCCCATGGATCGCGGCTATGTCCAGGAAGGCCAGCGCGCCACGGTGAAGATCAGCGCCTATGACTACACCACCTATGGCGGCCTGGACGGCGATGTCATCTTGGTGGCGCCCGACACCACCGTGCCCCAGACCCCCAACGCCCAGCCCTATTACCGGGTGGTGGTCCAGACCGACCGCGCCTATATCGGCGACGAACAGGCCAAGCGACTGATCAGCGCGGGCATGCAGGCCACGGTGGAAATCCACACCGGCACCCGCTCCATCATGGAATTCCTGATCAAGCCGGTGATCAAACTGCGTCACGAGGCGTTCCGGGAACGGTAGTCGGAGAAATTTACGCAGGTCCTGTCACATCCTCCCCGGCCCGCGCGTCATCAAGGCGTATCTCACCGCACAAGGATCGCCTTCATGGACACGCGTTTCGACATCACCACCTTGGCGCCCCAGGCCTATCAGGGGCTCTATGCCGTCTCGGACATTCTGGCCGGGTCCAGCCTGGGGGCCGGGTTCAAGCATCTGATCGACCTTCGGGTCTCGCAACTCAACAACTGCCATTTCTGCCAGAATCTGCACCGCGAATGGGGCCTGCGCGACGGCGTCACCGAAGAGCAATTGGCCGCCGTGGCCCAGTGGCCCGTTTCGCCCCTGTTCGACGAAGGCCAAAGGGCCGCCTTCGCCTGGGCCGAGGCGCTGACCCGCCAGGACGAGGACAAGGTCCCCGGCCTGCTGGCCGAATTACGCCGCCACCATGCCGACACTTTCATCGCCGAGCTCACCATGACCATCGCGGTGATCAATGCCTGGAACCGGGTCGGCATCTCGGCCTATGCGGTGGGGCCCCATGGCTGAGGGACCCCATGGCTGAGGGACAAAGCCCCGCCCTGGTGCAGTTTTTGGCCCAGCGGCCGCGTCTGCGGCTGCTGGCTTACCGCCTGCTGGGCAGTACCGCCGATGCCGAGGACGTGGTTCAGGACGCCTGGCTGAAATGGAATCTGGTGGCCGACAGTGTGGAGGAACCCGCCGCCTTTCTCACCACCCAGGTCACCAGGCTGGCCATTGACCGGTTGCGCAAGGATCAGCGCCGCGCCCGTCTTGGCGCCCAATGGCTGCCCGACCCCTGGGTGGAAATGGTGGAACCGGGCGAGGCCGATCTGTCCACCGGACTGTTGCTGCTGCTGGAGCGCCTGACGCCGGATCAGCGGGCGGTCTATGTTCTTCGCGAAGCCATGGATCTGGATTTCGCCGACATCGCCGCCACCTTGGGCAAGAGCGTCGCCACATGCCGCCAGATCATGAGCCGGGCCCGTGCCGCGCTCAAAGGCGAGGTGCGCTTCGACTGGGATGCGGCCCAGACCGCCACCCTGGTGCGGCGCTTCGCCGCCGCCTGCGACCAGCGCGACTACGGCGCCCTGGTTTCGCTTTTGGGAACGGAATCGCGCCTGATCAGCGATGGGGGCGCCAAGGTCAAGTCCGCCCGCAATCCCATCTTGGGGCCCGACCGCATCGCCCGCTTTCTGCTGGGTGTGCGCCGCAAGTTCCAGCCCGCCGACTTCACCTTCCGCATGGCCGAGGTCAACGGCCTGCCCGCCCTGGTCGGCGAAGCCCAGGGCACAGCCCGCTGGGTCCTCACTTTCGGCTGCGCCCAGGGGCGCATCGGCGGAGTCTATTTGCTGGCCGATCCCGACCGGCTGCCCTATTCCACCATCTCGTCGTCGGTATAACCCTGGGCGTAGAGCAGGGTGACCAGATCGCCGTGATCGACGCGCACGCGCGCCTCGGCGGCCACCACCGGCTTGGCGTGGAAAGCCACGCCCAAACCGGCGGCGCGCAGCATGTCCAGATCATTGGCGCCATCGCCCACCGCCACCGCCAATTCCGGCGTGATGCCAAGCTCGGCCGACACGGCGTTGAGCGTGGCCAACTTGGTCTCGCGGCCGATGATGGTGTCACCGACCTGACCGGTCAGTCGACCGTTCTCGACCATCAGTTCATTGGCGATGTCGCGGTGGAAGCCGCAGGATTCGCGGACCTTGGTGGTGAAGAACTTGAACCCGCCCGAGACCAACACGGCATAGGCCCCGTGCTTGACCATGGTGCGCACCAGCTTGTGAGCGCCCGGCGTGAATTCGGTGCGGTCCCAGGTCTTTTGCAGGCAGTCTTCCGACAGGTCCTTGAGCAGGCCGACGCGTTCACGCAAAGCGGCCTCGAAGCCGATCTCGCCATTCATGGCGCGCGCGGTGATGCGCGCGATGTGATCTTTGAGCCCCGCGAAATCGGCCAGTTCGTCCAGGGTCTCGCCGATGACCATGGTGGAATCCATGTCGGCGACCAGCAGCTTCTTGCGCCGCCCCTCGGCCTTCTGGGCGACCACGTCCACGCTCCAGCCCTCGAGGATGCGGGCCGCCACCTGATCGGCCTCGCGCGGGTCCAGTTCGGAAAAGTCCAGGTCGCAGGCGTGTTCCGGGCTCAGCCACCGGGCCTGCCCCACCTCGGCGCCCAAGGCCCGGAGCGCGCCGCGCACCTCGAAGACCAGCGAGGAATCAAGCCCCTCTCCACCATGTCCGGCGATCAGGGTCAGAACGTTGATCATGGTGCGTCCTTGGAGGAGAAGGGAAAAACGGTCCCGTTTACTGCACCGCAACACGGCTTGGCAAGCATGAAGCCCTTGGCTGATGCCTTGGCGAGGGATAAACCTGTGGGCGACGTCATTGCTTCGGGAGGTCCAAAGTGTCCGTGCCGCTGCTCCGCCCCTTTCCCGGCCTGCGCCCCACATCCTTGACCGCGTCCCAGGTGGCCGCACCACCCTATGACGTGTTGTCCTCTGACGAGGCCCGCGAGATGGCTTTGGGCAAGCCCCATTCCTTCCTGCACGTCTCCAAGCCCGAGATTGATCTGCCCCCCGGCACTGATGTTTACGCCCCCGCCGTCTATGCCAAGGCGGCGGAGAATCTGAAAGCCATGGCGGCGGCGGGCGTGCTGGTCAGGGATGCCAAGCCCTGCTTTTACGTCTACCGCCTGAAGATGGGCAGCCATGTCCAGACCGGCATCGTCGGCGGCGGCTCGGTGGCGGCCTATGATGCCAACCGCATCCGCAAGCATGAATTCACCCGGCCCGACAAGGAAGACGACCGCGTCCGCCAGATCGATGCCTGCGACGCCCAGACCGGCCCTGTCCTGCTGGCGCACCGCGACACGCCGGAACTGGCCGCCGTCATCAAGGCGGTGACCGCCGCCCCGCCCGCCTATTCGGTCACCGCCGCCGACGGCATCGTCCATACCCTGTGGGTGATGGATAACGAAGCGCAGATCCAGACGGTAACCCGCTCCTTCGATGCCATGGAGGCGGTCTATATCGCCGACGGCCATCACCGCTCGGCCGCCGCGTCGCGGGTCGCGGCGGCCCGGCGTCAGGGCAACGCAGACGGGGCTTGTGAATCGTTCCTAGTGGTGACCTTTCCCATCCATGAGATGAAGATCTTCGACTACAACCGGGTGGTCAAAGACCTGGGCGGCCTGACATCCCAGGCTTTCCTCAAGGCGCTGGATTCCGAGTTCACAGTGGAGCCCAGCCCCGAACAGGCCCGCCCCGCCCATTCCCGCCAGTTCGGCCTGTACATCGAGGGCCGGTGGTACCGGCTGGGGATCAAGAATCCGCCCCCCGCCGATCCCGTCGCCCGCCTCGACGTCAGCCTGCTGTCCGACCGCCTGCTGGGGCCGGTGCTGGGCATCCATGACCTCAGAAAGGACAAGCGCGTCGACTTCGTGGGCGGCAAGCGCGGTCTGTCCGAGTTGGAGCGCCGCGTCGATTCGGGCGAGATGGCCTGCGCCTTCGCCCTGTTTCCCACCCAAATGGAGGATCTGGTGGCCGTGGCCGATTCCAATCAGGTGATGCCGCCCAAATCCACCTGGTTCGAGCCCAAATTGGCCGATGGGCTGGTCAGCTATCCTTTGGACTGGCGGTAGCGCGTCCTGGGCGAATGACCTTATATAAGAACGCCTTTTTCCTCCTGTTTAAGCGGGTAGCCATGACCACGTCCCTGAAGATCCTCGCCGCCGCCCTTGCCCTGGTGATTCTCGTGCCCGCCGCCCAGGCCCAAACCCAGGTCGTGCCGACCTCGCGCGAGCAGGTGAAACTGACCTTCGCGCCGGTGGCCCGTCAGGTGGCGCCCGCCGTGGTCAATATCTATACCAAGCGGGTGGTCAGGGCCGCCGCCTCGCCCATGTTCGCCGATCCCTTCTTCCGCCGCTTCTTCGGTGATGTGCCGGGCATGAGCCAGGACCGGGTGCAGCGCTCTCTGGGCTCGGGCGTGATGATCGGGGCCGACGGCACGGTGGTCACCAACCACCACGTCATCAAGGACGCCGACGAGGTCACCGTGATCCTCTCCGACCGCCGCGAATTCGAGGCCCGCATCGTCGGCTCGGACGAGCGCACCGATCTGGCGGTGCTCAAGATCGACGGCGGAAAAGAGAGCTTTCCCACCCTGGTTCTGGGCGATTCCGACGCCATCGAGGTGGGCGACGTGGTGCTGGCCGTGGGCAATCCGTTCGGCGTTGGCCAGACGGTGACCCAGGGCATCATCTCGGCCCTGGCGCGCACCAATGTGGGCGTGTCCGACGTGCAAAGCTTCATCCAGACCGATGCCGCCATCAATCCCGGCAATTCCGGCGGCGCCCTGGTGGATCTGCAAGGCCGCCTGATCGGCATCAACAGCGCCATCTATTCCAAGGACGGCGGCTCCAACGGCATCGGCTTCGCCATTCCCACCGCCCTGGTCCGGCAGGTGACCACCTCCATCGCCAAGGGCGGCAAGGTGGTGCGGCCCTGGCTGGGCGCATCGGGTCAGGCGGTAACCGCCGATCTGGCCCAGGCCATGAAGCTTCCCCGGCCCGTGGGCGTGCTGGTCAACCATATCAGCCCCGATTCCCCCGCCCAGCGGGCCGGTCTGGCCGATGGCGACGTGATCGTCGCGGTGGAAGGACGCGAGGTTGACGATACCGAAGGCATGCGTTTTCGCCTCGCCACCCTGGCCATCGGCTCGGAGGCGCGCCTTACCGTGTTACGGGGCGGCGTGGAACGGATTCTGACCGTCCGTCTGGTGGCGCCCCCGGAAAACCCGCCCCGCGACAAAACCGAGATCAACGGCCGCAACCCCTTTTCCGGCACGACCCTGGTCAATCTCAACCCGGCCCTGGCCGAGGAACTGGGCATCAATTCCAGCCTGACCGGCGTGATGATCCTGGCCATCAAGCGTGGCTCGGTGGCCAACCGCCTGGGGCTGCAGCCCGGCGACATGCTGATCAAGATCAACGAACGCGCCATTGCCAGCGTCGCCGACGCCCGCCGGTCGCTGGACGCCGAATCGGCCCGCTGGGCCATCACCATCAAGCGTAACGGCGAGGTGATGAGCTTGGTCCTGGGCGGATGAGTTCCCTTTTCGACACCCCTTCCAGCGACAAGCCCCTGGCCGAACGCCTGAGGCCGGGGGCCCTGGACGAGGTGGTGGGGCAAGGCCATCTGCTGGCCGCCACCGCACCCCTGGGCCGCATGCTGGCGGCGGGGCGTCTGGCCTCGGTGATCCTGTGGGGACCGCCCGGCTGCGGCAAGACCACCATCGCCCGGCTACTGGCGGAAAAGGTCGGTCTCTATTTCGAGCCGCTGTCGGCCGTCTTCTCCGGCGTCGCCGATCTGCGCAAGGTGTTCGACGCCGCCGAAAAGAGAAAGCAGACCGGTCGGTCGACATTGCTGTTCGTGGACGAAATCCACCGTTTCAACCGGGCGCAGCAGGACGGCTTCCTGCCCTATGTGGAAAACGGCACCGTGGTTCTGGTGGGTGCGACCACCGAGAACCCATCCTTCGAACTGAACGGAGCGCTACTGTCACGCTGTCAGGTCCTGGTCCTGCACCGCCTGGACGACGGGGCGCTGGAAGACCTTCTGGTCAAGGCCGAGGCTGATCTGGGCCGCGCCCTGCCCCTGGATGCGGATGCCCGCGCCGCCATGCGCGCCATGGCCGATGGCGACGGCCGCTATCTGCTCAATCTGGCCGAGGATCTGGCCATGCTGCCGCCCGAGCCGGTGCTGGACGCCGCCGGTCTGGCCCAAGCGGTGCAGCGGCGCGCGCCCGCCTATGACAAGGACCGCGAAGGCCATTACAACCTGATCAGCGCGTTGCACAAGAGCTTGCGCGGCTCGGACACCGACGCGGCGCTCTATTGGATGGCCCGCATGCTGGAAGGCGGCGAGGACCCGCTGTTCATCGCCCGCCGTCTGACCCGCTTTGCCGTCGAAGATATCGGTCTGGCCGATCCGCAGGCCGTCACCCAGGCCATCGCCGCCTGGGATGTCTATGAGCGGTTGGGCAGCCCCGAGGGCGAACTGGCGCTCGCCCAACTGGTGATCTATCTGGGCACGGCGCCCAAGTCCAACGCCGCCTATATGGCCTATAAGGCGGCCAGGAAGGCGGCCAAGACCACCGGCTCGGCCGCGCCGCCCATGCATATCCTGAACGCGCCCACCAAGATGATGAAGGACCTTGGCTATTCCAAGGGCTACCAGTACGACCACGACGACCCGGACGGCTTCTCGGGCCAGAACTACTTCCCCGACGCCATGGAACGGATCCGCTTCTATAAGCCGGTCGAGCGCGGCTTCGAGCGCGACATCAGGAAGCGGCTGGAATACTGGGACCGGCTGCGCATGAAAAAGGGGGGCTGAAGCCCCCCTTTCCCATCATCGGCTCAAGGACCCGATCAGCATTCCATCGGCTTGTTGCGAGTGCGCAGGAACTGGAAGAATTCGACGCCTTCACGCAGGCGGCGCTTCATCATGTCCCAATCCTGCAGCATCTCCCAGACGATCTCGCCGATCTTGGCGGGGCGGAAGTAGAAGGCCTTGTAGAACTCGGCCACGCCCTTGAAGATCTCCTCGGAGGTGAGGTCGGGATAGCTGAGCGCCGCCACCTGATAGCCGCCGCCGCCGGTCTCCTTCATCAGCAGTTCCTTGTCCTGCTTGAACCAGCCATTGGCGATGGCCTGCTCGTACAGTTCGGTGCCGGGATAGGGCGCGGCCATGGAGACCTGAAGGGTGCGGGGATTGACCTCCTTGGCGAAGGCCAGGGTCTGCTTGATGGTTTCCTTGGTCTCGCCCGGCAGGCCCAGGATGAAGGTGCCGTGCAAGACGATGCCCAGTTCGTGGCAATCTTGGGAAAAGCGCTTGATGATGTCGATGCGCAGGCCCTTCCTGATGTTATTCAGGATTTCCTGCACGCCGGATTCGTAGCCGACCACCAGAACGCGCAAGCCATTGGCCTTCAGCACTTCCAGGGTCTTGCGCGGAATATTGGCCTTGGCGTTGCACGACCACGGCACACCCAGATGGCCGATGCCCCTGGCGATCTCCTCGACCCGTTCGAGGTCGTCGGTGAAGGTGTCGTCGTCGAAGAAGAATTCGCGCACCTCGGGGAACATCTGACGGGCCAGCTTCACTTCCTCGATCACGCTGGCGGCGCTGCGGGCCCGGTAGACCCGGCCGCCGATGGTCTGCGGCCACAGGCAGAAGCTGCACTTGGACTTGCAGCCGCGCCCCGTATAGAAGGCCATATAGGGATGGCGGATATAGCCGATGAAGTAATCCTCGGGATTGAGGTCACGGCGATAGACCGGCCCCACATAGGGCAGGGCGTCCATGTCGTGGATCAAGGTGCGGTCCTTGGTATGGACCGGCTTGCCGTCCTCGCCCCGAAAGGTCAGTCCGTCGATCTCGGCGAAGGGCTTGCCCTCGGCCACCTCGACGATGGTGTAGTCGAATTCGTGCCGCGCTACGAAGTCCACGGCCTCGGACGCCATCAGCGACACTTCGGGTACCGTCGCCACATGGGCGCCGACCATGCCGATCATGATGTTGGGATTGGCGGCCTTGAAAGCCTCGGCCACCTTGCACTCGGAGGCATAGGTGGCGGCACCGGCATAGATCACCAGCAGCTCATAGTCCTTGGCCAGCTTCAGGCAGTCGTCCAGGGTCTTGCCCGAGGCCGGGGCGTCCACCAGCTTGGAGCCGGGAACCATGGCAGCCGGCTGGGCCAGCCAAGTGGGGTACCAGTTGGACTTGATCTCGCGCTTCGCCTGGAACCGGGCTCCGGCCCCCCCGTCATAACCATCGAAGGAGGGCGGATTGAGGAAAAGCGACTTCTTCATGTCTGACTGCCTTCAACCTGATCAAGTGTACCGTCGGCGCGGACGGAAAATTTCCGGCCCCGCCATACCACAGTCCGTCCGCAACATGCGACAACATAGACGACGAACGACAGAATTTCCCGCAAGGCCAACAAACCAATCCCGGACCTGGGCAGGCTCAGCGCCCTCTCCTCGGTCCGGACCGCCCACAAGCGACACGCCAGCGCCGACGACAGCGCCACCAGGGACGGCCACCACGCGCCGCCCGCCGCCACAGCCAGAGCCCCGAGGGCTAGTGGCTGCGTGATCACCGAAGCCATGTAGGAAGTCCGGTCCACCGCCGCAATGGTCCGGCCCCAGCGAATCTCGTGATCGAGCAAAGTTTTGAACGAGTCCTCGTGAACGTTCATGTCCACGGGCCGGGCCGCCAGGGCGATCTCCAGGCCCTGTTCACGGACCATGCGGCCCAGCACCCAGTCGTCGGCCAGCACATGGGACAGGGCGGCCAGCCCGCCGCCCTTTTCCAGTGCCTGGCGGCGCACCGCCATGGTGGCGCCGAAACAGCCATCCTTGCGCCCGATGGCGCGGGCCACCAGCGCGCCGGGCAGGAAACCGTGATTGATGCCCATGGCGCCCAGCGCGCTCCACAGACCCGCTTCCGGCCGTCCCACATAGAGGCAGGTGACGATTCCCACCTTGGGATCGGCGAAGGGCGCCGCCAGATCATCCAGGTAATGGGGACCGACCCGCACATCGCTGTCGGCAATGGCGATCACGTCGTGGCGCACCCGGGGCCACATATTGAGCAGGTTGCCCACTTTGAGATTGTGGCCGTGGCGGGTGGCATCGGCCACCACATCGATCTCCATCCCGTCAAGGTCGCGGGGCAGTTCCGCCACCACCTTCAAGGCGGGATCGGCGGGATCGGACACGCCGAACACCAGTTGGAACTGGGGGTAGTCCTGGCGAAGGCAGGATTCGAGATTCTCGGCCATGCCGTGTTCGGCCCCGCATAGGGGCTTCATCACCGAGATGGGCGGCCGGTCGACGGGAACGGGTTCCGGTTCACGCCGGAACCGGCGGACAAGCACCGCCGACGCCACCTGAAACAGGCAGCCCGCCAAGGTCAGAGCGATCAGCAGCAGGGACAAACCCTGCCAGACGGTGGTCATGGTTTTACCGGTCCAAGGCCGCGGTCTGCTTTTCCAGGATATCGATCAGGCCACCCAGCCCTTTGGAGCGGAAGATGGAGCCGAATTCCGAGCGCCGCACCGCCACCTGGCTGACGGTGCCCTCGAACAGCACATCGACGATGCGCCACTGCCCCTGGTCCTGGCGCATGACGTAATCGATCTGGGTGGGATCGCCGTTCTTAGGCACCAGCCAAGAGGGAACGACCACCGCGCCACCGGCGGACGGGCGTTGCTCGCCCACCTCGAACCGCTCGCCGCTCCACTCGTTGAACTGGGCGGCGTAGGTGGCCACGGAAAAATTGGAATAGGCCTCGGCCAGTTTCGCCGCATCTTCCGGCGCCAGCTTGGTTGCGGCGGTGCCCAGCGTGCTCTTGGTCATGGAGGCCATGTCATAGGCGTCGGCCACTGCGGGACGCATCTTTTCGGCGCGGCCCTTGAAGCCCAGCTTGGCTCCACCTTTCATGGACTCGAGAAGCCGGTCGCTGAACGTGCGGATGACAGCCTCAGGTCCGGCGCCCTGCGCCGCGGAGGGCTCCGCCATGCCGACGCAGAGAAACAACGCCATCATCGAAACGGCAATAAACCAACGCATGCCACCCTCTCCCAAAACACCGGAACATCCAAGCGGAGCGTCCCCAGTGACCCTGCCATACCATATTGCCCCAAGACGGGCTAGCGCGCACCCTTGGCTTCCGTCTGGCTTGACGCCCCAGAGTAGACGAGCCGCCTCAACTATGGAATTCTGCTGAGGGGATTGAAGGGGAAAATGGGATCATGGGGCTTGCAAGCCTATGGACCGCTATCAAGGCGCGTTTCAGGAAAGCAGAGGCCCCACCGGCTGGCGAAGCCCCTGCCGCGCCCAGGACCCCGAAGCTCCGGCCGCAATTGCCGCAATCCGGCTTCCTCGATCCCGATACATTCGCCCAGGCCCTGCTGAAATCCTCGGCAAACGGAAAACCCGAAGACCACCGTCTCCACGTCTTCTCCCTGACCGACTTCCGCGACGCGGTCGGGAACAAATGGGACAAGCTTAGCGGATTGCTGGAAGTGGCGGGCGACGCCATCATCCGCCGCCATGTGGATCTTTCCAAGGACGTGATCACCCGCCTGGATGCCGAAATCGCCTGCCTGTCCATGCCCACGGCCAACCGCCAGGAGGCCCGGGCCCAGGTCGCCTCCATCGCCGCCGACCTTTCGACCTATCTTTTCGGCGACGCCCTCATCGACGGAAGACGCCCCCAGGTGGTCGCCGCCAATATGGCGGTGAGAGATGCGGTGACCGACGAGGGAACCTTGGATCACGAGGCCATCCGCAAGGCGGTCGCCCAGGCGGGAGCCGCCCTGCTGCCTGGCCAGTCGGGTCTGTCGGCCCCCCATCGCGCCAGCTTGGCGGCCATGATGCCCCCCTCCTCTACGGCACGGCCCGTCGAGAAACCGGCCAAGGGCCCCGCTTATTCCATCAGCGGCGGCGACAGGCCCTATCACATTGACGAATCCTCCATGCCCAAATGGGTGATGGATGAGCCCAAGACACGCGACGGCGAGCCGACCCGCACTTTGTCCATGGAGGGCGGCGGCGGACTTCTGGGCGCCGACGCTCCGCGCACCACCTTGGTGGTCGACGGCAAGACCTTGAACGGCGCCGATGCCCCGCGCGAAGTGCTGCGCATGGATGGGCCCATCCTGGCGGGAGCCGACGCCCCGCGCCAGGTGATGACCGTCGCCGGAAAAGACGGCAAGGGCGCCGACTGGCTGGACGAGCAGATGGAACGTCAGGCCGAGGCCGGTCTGGCCTCGGACCATCACCTGACGCCGGAATCAAACCTGACACTGGTCTGGACCCCCACCTGGGTCGCCACCAAACGGGCGGTGGGGGCCTTTCACGCCAAGATCATCCGGGTCGACAAGGAAGGAGCGCCGCCACTGGAAGGCGCCTATGCCTATGCCGACGCGACCCCCATCGAATCACTGACCATGGACCGCTTCGTCGCCACCCAGGCGGCCTATGAGCTGAAGGATCTGTTCTATGGCCGCCACAAGCTGGGCCTGACGGTGCCGTTCCACTGGATGAGTCTGGCGCCACGCTGGCGCGACTGCATCCGCATCCCGTTCGAAAGCTGTCCGGCCCAGGCGCTTCGCAAGCATCTGAAGATCGAGATTTTCGGCCTGTCGCCCGCCGTTCCACCCCATGTGGTCGCCCGGCTGTTCCAGCCCCTGGAAAAGCTGGACTGCACCCTCATGGCCCGGCTGCCCCTGTCGGCGCCCGGCATGGTCAAGGCCTTGAAAGGGGTGAAGGCCATCGGGATCGATCTGGCCCAATTGTCGCCCCAGGAAAAGACCGGCGACGCCGAATTGCTGGAGCGCATGGAACGCTTCCGCGACGTGGCCCACAAATCGGGCATGGCCTGTTATGTCTGGGGCATCCGCCGCCGCCCGCTGATCACCGAAGTGATCAAGTCGGGCTTCTCCCTGGTCAACGGACCGGGGGTGATGACCGACATGTCCCATCCGAGGCCTGCCTCGGGGGGATGAGGGGCGGGCGAGATGCCCGCCATCACCCTATTCCATCACGATTCGCGGGCCCTTGCGGCTGCTTTGCAGGACCTGGACCTTGTCCCAGATCTTGGCGGCGATCTCCATATAGACCTTGGCGTGGGGGCTGTTGGGCTTGGAGATGACGATGGGCTCGCCCGCGTCCGCCGTCTGGCGGATGGAAATGTCGAGCGGAACCTCGCCCAGGAAGTCGGCCGACAGGCGGGCGGCTTCCGCCTTGGCGCCGCCATGGCCGAAGATATGGGCTTCGTCGCCGCATTTGGGGCAGATGTAATAGCTCATATTCTCGATGATCCCCAGGACCGGCACATCCACCTTGCGGAACATGTTGAGGCCCTTGGTGGCGTCAAGCAGGGCGATGTCCTGGGGTGTGGACACGATCACCGCGCCGGTCAGCGGCACGCGCTGGGTCATGGTCAGCTGGGTGTCGCCGGTGCCCGGCGGCATGTCGATGATCATCACGTCCAGTTCGCCCCAATGGACGTCGCGCAAAAGCTGCTCCAGCGCTCCCATCACCATAGGGCCGCGCCAGATGATGGGCGAGTCCTCGGGCACCAGGAAGCCCATGGACATGCACTTCACGCCGTAATTCTCCATGGGCATCATGGTCTGGCCGTCGGGGCTGACCGGCTCGCCCGTGATGCCCAGCATGCGGGGCATGCTTGGCCCGAAGATATCGGCGTCGAACAGCCCGACCTTGAGCCCCATGCGCGAGAGCGCCATGGCGATATTGGTCGCCGTGGTCGACTTGCCCACGCCGCCCTTGCCCGAGGCGATGGCGACGATGGCCTTGACGCTGGGCAGCAAGGGCTGTTCCGCCTGATGACCATGACCGTGGCCGCCCTGGGGCGCGCCCTTGGGACCGCCCTGGGTATTGCGCTCGGCGGTCAGCACGGCGGAAACAGACAGCACGCCCGGCAGATCGTGCACCGCCTTCTCGGCCGCCTTGCGCAGCGGCTCGAGATGGGGGCCGCGTTGCGCATCCACCTCGATGGCGAAGGCCACATGGCCGTTCTTCACCGCCAGACCCGACACCATGCCGAGACTGACGATATCGGCCTTGCGGTCGGGATCGATGATCCGGCTCAGCGCCTCGACGATCTGCTGTTCGGTGACCTCGGCCATGCTGCCCTCTTCGCTGTAAAGACACAGTAAATTAGTTGGTTATACGCTTCCAAAGCGCACAAGCATCTCCTCATATAGGGGGCGCGACCCGGTTTGCAAAGCCGTTTCCGGGGCAATTTCAATATTGAAAACCCGTAATGTGAACGGGCCCGCGTTGCGCGGGGCCAAAACCTGCCCTATGTTCCGGTGGCGCCTGTGGTTTTTCGGCAGGTACGACCGAGACTTCGACGAAGGGACGATTCATGGCTTGGAATCCTCGTGGCGGCGGCGGCCCCTGGGGCGGCGGCGGCGGTAACGGCGGCGGCCCGTGGGGCAATGGCGGCGGCAACCGCCCGGGCGGCGGCGGTAACGGCGGCGGCTTCGGCAATGGGCCGGACCTCGAGGACTTCATCCGCAAGGGCCAGGAACGCCTGCGCCGCGCCATGCAAGGTGGCCCCGGCAGCGGCGGCGGCGGCACCAAGGGCATCATCGCCCTGGCTGCGGTGGCGGTGGCTCTGTGGGCGGCGTCCGGCGTCTATAAGGTCAGCCCCGACGAGCAGGGCGTGGTCATGCGTTTCGGCCAATGGGTGGACACCACCGAGCCGGGCCTGCACTACCGCCTGCCCTATCCCATCGAGACGGTGCTGCTGCCCAAGGTGACCAAGGTCAACCAGTTGCTGCTGGGCTCGCGCGCTGGCGCCGATCTGCGCGGCGGCGGACGGGCCACCGATGAAAGCCGCATGCTGACCGGCGACGAGAATATCGTCGAGGCCGAGGCCGCGGTGTTCTGGCGCATCAAGGACGCCGGGAAATATCTGTTCGCCGTGCGTGATCCCGAACTGACCGTCAAGGTCGCCGCCGAAAGCGCGCTGCGCGAGGTGATCGGCCGCAACCCCATCCAGGCGGCTCTGTCCGACAAGCGCGAACTGATCGCCATCCAGGCCCAGGAAGAGCTGCAACGCCTGCTGGACGCCTATGGCGCGGGCATTCATGTCCAACAGGTCCAGCTGCAGAAGGTCGATCCGCCCAGCGCGGTCATCGACGCCTTCAACGACGTACAGCGCGCCCGCGCCGACCAGGAGCGCGCCCGCAACGAGGCCGAGGCCTACCGCAACGACATCATCCCCAGGGCGCGCGGCGAGGCCGAGCGCCTGACCCAGGAGGCCCAGGCCTATCGCGAGCAGGTGGTGGATCTGGCCCAGGGCGACGCCAAGCGCTTCTTGTCCCTGTACAACTCCTACAAGCTGTCCGAGGACGTGACGGCCCGGCGCCTATACATCGAAACCATGGAAGAAGTCCTGAAGGGAGCCACCAAGGTGGTCATCGATCCCTCGGCCAGGGGTCTGGTCCCCTATCTGCCGCTGCCTGAATTGAAGAAGCAGGGAGGCGCCAAATGAGCCGCTCCCTCTTCGCCACCGCCGCGGCGGCCGCCATCCTCCTGATGCTGGCCTCGTCTTCGCTGTTCATCGTCAATCAGGCGGAGCAGGCCCTGGTGCTGCGCTTCGGCGCCCACCGCGCCACCATCAAGGAGCCCGGCCTGCACGTCAAACTGCCCTTCGTCGAGGATGTGGTTCGCTATGACAACCGCCTCCTGGCGCTGGACCCGCCCGACGAGCAGATCATCATGGGCGACCAGAAGCGCATCGTGGTCGATACCTTCACCCGCTACCGCATCGCCGACCCCCTGAAGTTCTATCAGGCGGTGCGCACCGAGATGCAGGCCCGCGGCCAGATGACCCAGATCGTCTCCTCGGCCATGCGCCGGGTGATGGGTCAGGTGATGCTGCCCTCGCTGCTATCGGACGAACGCGCCAAGATCATGGAGCAGATTCAGCACGAAGTGGCCGAACGCTCCCTTCGCGAGATGGGTATCGAGGTGGTGGATGTTCGGCTGCGCCGCGCCGACCTGCCGGAAGAAACCAGCCAGTCCATCTACGACCGCATGAAGTCCGAGCGTGAACGCCAGGCCAAGGAGGCCCGCGCCCAGGGCTATGAGTGGAGCCAGCAGATCCGCGCCCGCGCCGACCGCGAACGCACCGTGCTGCTGGCCGAGGCCCAACGCCAGGCCCAGATCGAGCGCGGCCAGGGCGATGCCGAGGCCAACCGCATCCTGTCCGAGGCCTTCGGCAAGGACCTGCAGTTCTTCACCTTGTACCGTTCGCTCCAGGCCTACCGCTCCGCGTTGGGTGACGGCAGCACCACCATGGTTCTGTCGCCCGACAACGAGTTCCTGAAAGCCTTCGGCTCCGGTCCGGGCCGCAGGGGCCAATGACCGACCTGATGACCGCCCTGGCGCTGGTCCTCGTCATCGAGGGCCTCGCCTGGGCGGCCTTCCCCGAGGCCATGAAGCGCATGATGGCCCAGGTTCTGGTCATGCCGTCCGACCTGCTGCGCGGCGTCGGGCTGTTCATGGCCATTCTGGGAATTCTTGGGGTCTGGCTGGTGCGGTCCGCCTTCATCACGCCATAGTTGCCCTTCATACTCGCCCACCGCTTGCCAGCCGCGTCAACCCGGCTAATATCCATAGCGTCCCTGCCCTGGCCGGGACGGCGTCCATTCCGGAGGATCTTCTCCAGTGTTCATCGCAAGTCGTGACCGATTCCTCGGCTCCGCGCGCCGTTTGGCTGGCGCCCTGGCCGTCTTCACCCTGCTCGTCCCTGGCATGGCCAGCGCAGGCGCCCCGCCCGGCGGCTTCGCCGATCTGGCCGAACGGCTGCTTCCCGCCGTGGTCAACATCTCGACCACCCAGACCATGAAGCCCAGCCAGGGCGCGCCCGAACTGCCGCAATTCCCGCCGGGATCGCCCCTGGAGGAGTTCTTCAAGGAATTCATGGAGCGCCAGCAGGGCGGCAAAAGCCCCGACGCGCCGTCACGCAAGGCCACCTCGCTGGGCTCGGGCTTCATCATCGACGCGGCGGGCTATATCGTCACCAACAACCACGTCATCGCCGATGCCGACGAGATCAGCGTCAAGCTGCATGACGACACGGTGTTCCAGGCCACATTGGTGGGCCGCGATCCCAAGGTGGATCTGGCGCTGTTGAAGATCGAACCCGGCAAGAAGCCCCTGGTCCCCGTGCCCTTCGGCAATTCCGACGAGGCCCGCGTCGGCGACTGGGTGCTGGCCATCGGCAATCCCTTCGGCTTTGGCGGAACGGTCACGGCGGGCATCGTCTCGGCCAGGGCCCGCGACATCAATGCCGGACCCTATGACGACTTCCTGCAGACCGACGCCGCCATCAACCGCGGCAATTCGGGCGGCCCCATGTTCAACATGAAGGGCGAGGTCATCGGCATCAACTCGGCCATCATCTCGCCGTCGGGCGGCTCCATCGGCATCGGCTTCGCCGTGCCCGCCGCGCTGGCCGTGCCTGTGCTGGACGATCTTCGCAAATTCGGCAAGGTGCGGCGCGGCTGGCTGGGCATCCGCATCCAGTCCCTGGACACCGACATGGCCGAGAATATCGGCCTGCCCGATCAGAAGGGCGCTTTGGTGGCCAAGGTCGATCCCAACGGCCCCGGCGTCAAGGCGGGCCTGAAGGACGGCGACGTGGTGCTGAAATTCGACGGCAAGGACATCACCGAGATGCGCCGCCTGCCCCGCTATGTGGCCTCCACTCCCATCGGCAAGAAGGTGGACGTGGTCATCTGGCGCGACGGCAAGCGCCAGACCATCACCGCCAGCGTGGGCGAGATGCCCGAGGACCCGGCCGAACAGCAGGTCAAAGGCAAGCCCGAAAGCCCGAAGCCCCAGGCAAACAAGGACGGCATCCTGACCATCCCCGGCGCGGGCCTGACCGTCTCTTCCCTCACCGCCCAACTGCGCGAGCGCTTCGGCCTTGACGAGGAGGCCAAGGGTATCGTCGTCACCGAGGTCAAGCCCGACAGCCCGGCCGCCGAAAAGGGCATGCGCCCCGGCGACATGATCATCGAGGCCGATCACAAGCCGGTACGCTCGCCCGCCGATCTGGGCAAGCTGATCGACGAAGGTCGCCGGGCCGGGGCCAAGTCGCTGCTGCTGCGGGTGGAAAACCCCCAGCAACTGCGCTACATCGCCCTGCCGCTGGCCGAGGGCAAGAAGAAGTAGGGCCGGGTTTCCGATCCGAACGGACGAGGGGCGGGTCTTGCCAAGGACCCGCCCCTTTAGTTTTTCCCCGATATATTCACCACGAAGGCACGAAGATCAGGAAGAAACACGAAGAGGAATTCATCCTTCATGCCCCTTCGTGTCTTCGCGCCTTCGTGGTGAAGCAGGCATTCACGCCCCTGGAGCCTACCCGGCAAAAAATGCCGAAGGCCCGCCGGAGCACACTCCGGCGGGCCGTTCATGGGAAGGCTTCCGATCAGAACGGGAAGATGATGTCGAAGATCTGCTGGCCGTAACGCGGCTGGGTCAGATCGCTGACCATGCCGCGGCCGCCGTAATAGACGCGGGCCTCGGCGATCTTTTCCGAACTGACCGAGTTGGACGAGCTGATGTCTTCCGGACGGATGATGCCCTGGATGGACAATTCGCGCATCTCGTAGTTCACCCGGAATTCCTGGCGTCCCGAGATCACCAGATTGCCGTTGGGCAGAACCTGGGTGATCACGGCGGCCATGCTCATGGTGATGCTTTCCGTCCGGGTTGTGTTGCCCGAATTGGTCACCGCCGAAGTGGACGACAGATCGGCCAGACTGGCCAGATTGATGTTGGGCAGCAATTTGGCCAACTGGGACTCCAGGCCCACGGCAGTTATGGACGAGCCGGTGGTGCCCGAGCCTGCCTTTTCCGAGCCGGTGCGCGAATTGGTGAGACCGGTCGTCAGCGTGGCACTGTCGGAGATGGACACCGCCACGGTCAGGATATCGCCCACATCCTTGGCGCGCTGGTCCTTGAAGAAGGCCCGCGCACCCGGCCGCCACAGGGAATTGGCGTTCTGTGGAGGAGCCGAAGGCTGCGGCATGGGCATGCTGACCGGCTGGTAACCCGACGCCTGGGTGGGATTGCTGATGGGCGAACTTTGGGGGCCGGAGCCCACTTCCGACATGCGGGTCAGCATATTGCAGGCCGACAGTTCGGAGATGGCGGCAACCACGGCCACGACGCGCAGGGCCTTGGCGCTGAACAGGCGGGAGGCGGGAATGGCGGACATGATTTACTTCTCCCGATCAGGCTTAATTATGGGCCAGGGCGCGCATGCCGCCCGACATCACCGACACCTGGCCGGGGCCTTCGATGCGGGCGTCGACGGTCTGCTTGCTTTGCACATTGGTGACGCGGATGACGTCGCCGACACTGCCGTCCTCCATGGCGCGGCCCTGGGCGGTCAGAGTCATGAACTTCGAGCGCAGCACGATGGTCACCGAGCTGTTCTTGCCCACCGCCAACGGCTTTTGCACTTCGTTGGTGCGCACCGGCACGCCAGCGCGCAGCTGATAGCGGGGCTCCTGGCCGATGAGCATGCGGGGATTGCTGACGATATCGCGCCGCACCACTTCCTCGCGCACTTCGACCCACTGGATATCGGCCTCGGCAATCACCTCGCCACGGCCCATGGCATGGGCCAGGACGGGAATGCGGGCCGAGGCGTAGACGCTGCCCATGACCTTGAAGCGGACGGAATTGGGCGCCCCGGCCGGAGATTCCACCACCGCCTGAAAGCGGTTCATGCGCGGATCATAGGACAGGTCCTTGATCGCCACGGTGGGGCTGGCATTGGCCGGAATGACGATGTGTAGCTGCTGACGGTTGCTGATCTCGATGGTGGCTCCGGCGGGCGCGCCCTCCATGGACAAAGCTTCCTTCAGCTCGGTCTCGATGGTACGGATATCGACGCTTTGGCCCGCGCGCTCGACCACCGTGCGCTCGAAAGCCGAAGCCGGGCGCCAGTCGATGCCGTAAGACTGGGCCACCGCCATCAGCCAGCGGGTTTCCAGCGTGATCCGCTTGCCCGGCGCCGGCGCGTTGGCCAGCGGCGTTCCGGCCTTGTCGCCGATATTCTCCCAGATATCGCCCAGCGTGATGGCGTCGCCGGTGAGAACCGCGTTGGGTTTCAACTGGGGCGGCAGTTCGGCGGCATTGGCCGTCCCGAAGGCGGCGGCGAAAGCCAGTCCGGCGATAGTGGCGCGAAGGCAGAGGCGGCGGATCATGATGGCCTCACTACTTCATCTGGTTGATGGTCGACAGCATCTCGTCGGAGGCCTGGATGACCTTCGAATTCATTTCATAGGCGCGCTGGGCGCCGATCAGATTGGTCACCTCGGCCACCACATTGACGTTGGAGGTCTCGAGGAAGCCCTGGAGGATGGTGCCGAAGCCGGGCTTGCCCGGAGTCTGCACCACCGGCTGGCCCGAAGCGGGGGTTTCCATGAACAGATTGCCGCCGCGCGCTTCCAGACCAGCATCGTTGGCGAAGGTGGCCAGCGTCAGCTGACCCTTGATCTGGCTTTGCACCTGGCCGTCCTGCTTGACGATCACCTGGCCGGTGGAATCGACGGTGACGCCCACCGCATCGGAGGGGATGGTCACCTGGGGGATCACCTGATAGCCCTCATGGGTGACGATGGTGCCTTCCGGCGACAGCTGGAACGAGCCGTCGCGGGTATAGGCGGTCTCGCCCGAGGGCAGCTTGATCTGGAAGTAGCCCTTGCCCTGAACGGCCATGTCGAGCGTGTTGTCGGTGCTTTGCACGCTGCCCTGCTCGGTGATGCGGTAGACCGCCGTGGTCTTCACGCCCAGGCCCAGTTGCACGCCGGTCGGCACGATGGTGCCGGTATCCGACGACTGCGAGCCGACGCGGCGCAGGTTCTGATAGAGCAGATCCGCGAATTCGGGACGCCGCCGGGTGAAGGCGGTGGTGTTCATATTCGCGATATTGTTCGAAATGACTTCGACGTTGGTCTGCTGAGCCAGCATGCCGGTCGCGGCGATGTTCAAAGAGCGCATGGCGAGAGTTCCTTACTCGTTTAACCGGTCAGTTGGTCTTGGAAGAGCCCAGGGTCTGGATGGCCTTGAGCTGGCGTTCGTGCTCGGCGTCCAGCATCTTCTGCACACCTTGGTATTCGCGCAGGATCTGGGTCATCCGGGTCATTTCAAGCACGGGCTGGACGTTGGATTCTTCCATCATGCCCTGGGCGACGTTGGGGCTCTGGACCGCTTCGGGGTCCTGAGTGGTCTCGAACAGCGAATCGCCCGCCTTGCGCAGCAGCTGGTCGTTCTCGAACTTGACCACCTTCATGCGGGCCACGCGGCCGTTCTCGGTGGAGACGGTGCCGTCGGAGGCGACTTCGACGCGGGTCTCGTTGGGGGCGAAGACGATGGGCTGGTCCCGGTCGTCCATCACCGCGTAACCCTGGGAATTGACCAGCATGCCGGTCTGGTCCAGGCGGAAATGGCCGTTGCGGGCATAGCGCATGCCAGCCTCGGTCTCGATCTGGAAATAGCCGTCGCCGTGCAGGGCGAAGTCCAGGGGATTGTCGGTCTTGGTCAGCGGGCCTTCGCGGGTATCGCGCAGCACGCCCACATCCTGGACGAAGGCCAGCTTGCCGCCGATGGCCCGCTCGGACGACCGGGTCGGTACCAGGAACTCGCGGAACATCATCTCTTCGCCCTTGAAGGCTGGCGTGTTGGCATTGGCCATGTTGTTGGCAACAACCTCCATCTGGCGCCACAGGGCGGCCTGACGGGACAGAGCGATGTAGGATGTGTTCTGCATGATCTCGTTCCTGGGTGGCAATTGCTTGCGCCACCATCCTCGCAACCGCCGTGCCAAATTAAAAATTGGCGTATTTCCGCCATTTTCTTCGGCCAGGATGCCATTCCGGGCAGGGGTTGCCGGGCAGTTATTGCCGGGCGCCCCCTGGGGTTGCTATCGTGTCAGCGTGGTGGGGGGAAGCGTGCCGGGCAAATGGGGTGGACTCCCTATCTTTTGCCCCGACGCAACCTCTTGTTAACCGCAAAGGTCTAGTTTCTAGCATGCGCATGTGTGGGCCCTGGTGGGCCCGCGCCGCCCGAGCGCCGGAAGAGGTCCATGGCCGAAGATCTGGAAGAAGATTTCGAAGAAGGCGAAGGCTCGGAAGAGATATCCGATTCCCCGTCTAAAAAGCCGCCGATCAAGAAGATCCTGATGATCGTGCTGCCCATCCTTTTGCTGGTGGGCGCCGGGGCCGGGGTCTACTTCTCCGGCCTGCTGGACAAGCTGACGGGCAAAAAGGACGAGCACGCCCCGGCCGCCGAGGCCGCGCCACCGCCGCCGCCGAAGGCCGTGCAGGCGGCGTCCTTCATGGATCTGCCGGAAATGCTGGTCAATCTGCAGACCACGGGACGCAAGCAGGCCTTCCTGAAGCTCAGGGTGGCGCTCGAACTGGAGGCGGTCACCGACCAGCCCCGCGTCGAGCAGATGCTGCCCCGCATCATCGACAATTTCCAGATCTACCTGCGCGAACTTCGGGTCGAGGACCTGCAGGGCGCGTCGGGCATGCATCTGCTGCGCGAGGAATTGCTGACCCGCGTCAACGCGGCGGTCAAGCCGGTAAAGGTCAATGACGTCCTCTTCAAGGAGATGCTGGTCCAGTAACGGACCGGCGGGATAGACCGACATGGCGATGAACGACGATGGTGGAACCACCCGCGGGGCAGACGACGAAGAAGCCCTGATGAAGGAGTGGGCTGCCATGGCTGGCGACGACGCTGGCGGTGGCGGCGGTGGTGACGCCGGTGCCGGTGGTGGCGGGGACGACGGCGGCGGAGACATGGCCGCCGAATGGGAAGCCATGTTGGGCGCCGGCGACAGTTCCGGCGAGACCCAGGCGGCGGTCGCCAAGGATGCCACCCGCGTTCTGAACCAGGACGAAATCGACTCCCTTCTGGGATTCGACGACGACATGGGCGGCGCCAACGACAAGTCGGGCATCCAGGCCATCCTCAATTCCGCCCTGGTGTCCTACGAACGCCTTCCCATGCTGGAAGTGGTGTTCGACCGCCTGGTCCGCATGATGTCCACCTCCATGCGTAATTTCACGTCCGACAACGTGGAAGTGTCGCTGGACAATATTTTGTCCCTTCGTTTCGGCGACTACCTGAACTCCATTCCCCTGCCCGCCATGCTGGCGGTGTTCAAGGCCGAGGAATGGGACAATTTCGGCCTGCTGACCGTCGATTCCTCGCTGATCTACTCCATCGTGGACGTGCTGCTGGGCGGGCGTCGCGGCACGGCGGCCATGCGTATCGAGGGCCGTCCCTACACCACCATCGAACGCAATCTGGTGGAGCGCATGGTGCATGTGGTGCTGTCCGATCTGTCGGCGGCCTTCGACCCCCTGTCGCCGGTGACCTTCCGCTTCGACCGCCTGGAAACCAATCCGCGCTTCGCCACCATTTCGCGCCCCAGCAACGCCGCCATCGTCGCCAAGCTGCGCATCGACATGGAAGACCGCGGCGGACGCCTTGAACTGCTGCTGCCCTACGCCACCCTGGAACCCGTCCGCGAGCTTCTGCTCCAGATGTTCATGGGTGAAAAGTTCGGCCGCGACTCCATTTGGGAAACCCACTTGGCCGAGGAATTGTGGCTGACCGAGGTGGAACTGGAGGCGGTGCTCGACGAGCAGGTGATGAATCTGCGCGAAGTCCTGAACTGGAAGCCGGGTTCCAAATTCATGCTGAACGCCACCGCCGATTCGCAGATCGACATGCGCTGCGGCGAGGTGGCCATGTTCCGTGGCCGCATGGGGCGCAAGGGCCAGCACATCGCCATTCAGGTGGATGAATCCACCATCAAGTCCGGGTGATCGCCGTGGATTGGAAAGTCGTCCTCGACCTTATCGTTTCGGTGCTGTTGATCGCCACCATCGGCTATGCCTGGATGCTGAACCAGCGCCTGTCCTCCTTGCGCAAGAACCGCGACGATCTGGCAAAGACCATTTCCGCCTTCAACGAGGCGACGCTGCGCGCCGAATCCTCCATCCCCAAACTCAGGAAGGCGGCGGAGGAATCCGGCCAGACCCTGCAGGAGCGGGTGGAAAAGGCGCAGTCGCTGCGCGACGATCTGGCCTTCATGATCGAGCGGGCCGACACCATGGCCAACCGCCTGGAAAACGCCGTCCGTACCGCCCGCACCGATGCGCCCAAATCCACGCCGGAACCGCGCGGCGCCATCGAGCGCCCCAATCCGGTCGGCACCGCCTCGGCCCCCACCATGCCGCCGCCCCGCATGGCCGGTAATCGGGCCGCCGCCATCGCAGCCGCCGCGGCCGCCTCCGCCGATGCCGAAAGCGACGACCGTTCCGAAGCCGAGCGCGAACTGCTTCGCGCCCTTCAGTCCATGCGGTAAGGAGCCATCATGGCCGCCAAGAACCGCAAACCCGTCCCCGGACCCGTCAAGGCGCAGCCCCCCGGCGCGCCCAGGCCCGCCAAATCCGCCAAGGGATCGCCCAAGACGGAAGGCAAGGCCCCCATCGTGCGGGTTCTGCCGGTTCTGATCTTCGTGGGCGTTCTGATGCTGTCGCTGCGCGTCAGCGACATCTTCAAGGGCATGGTCGGCCTGGAATCCGTCTCCGTGGCCGAATTGCAGGCGCAACAACCGGCCAAGGCGCCGCCTCCCGGCCAGACCGCCGCCCAGACCGCCAACGCCCCCGCTCCGGCCCAGACCCCGGCGGCGCCCGCCGCCGCCCCGGCCAATTCCGATCCGGGCGCGGGAATGAGCCAGACCGAATTGGACGTGCTGCAAAAGCTGCAGGAGCGGCGCGGCACCCTCGATCTGCGTGAAAAGGACATCGAAAAGCGCGAAGCCTTGCTAAAGGCCGCCGAGGATCAGATCGACCGCAAGGTCGCTGAGATGAAGACGCTGCAGAACACCATCGAAGGCCTGCTGCGTCAGTACAACGACCAGGAAGACAACAAGATGCGCTCCCTGGTTAAAATATACGAGAATATGAAGCCCAAGGAAGCGGCGAAGATTTTCGAACAGCTGGATATGAATATCCTGCTGGAAGTGGTCGAGCGCATGAAGGAACAACGTGTTGCTCCGATCATGGCCGAAATGGACCCGTCCAAGGCCAAGGCAGTTACTGCCGAATTGGCACAAAGACGCCAGATACCGATGCCAAGGGCGGCCTCGGGCGGGTGATTGTCGGGGGATTGCAGAAAAAATGACTTGCGCAGGTGTACCCCCCCATCTTATCTATAAAAATTCGTAGGTTACCGGGTTTTTCGGTTTCTGGCGGCTAGTGTCTCGAAGGAGCGGATGGATGGCTGTCGATAAGAATATGAATGTTCTCATCGTTGATGATTACAAGACGATGTTGCGAATCATCAGAAACCTGCTGAAGCAGCTGGGTTTCAACAACGTCGATGAGGCGACCGACGGTGCGATGGCGTTGCAGATGCTTCGTGTCGGCAATTATGGTCTGGTCATCTCCGACTGGAACATGGAGCCCATGACCGGCCTGCAGTTGCTGCGTGAGGTCCGTGCCGACGCCAAGCTGAAGCCGGTTCCCTTCATCATGGTGACCGCCGAGTCCAAGTCGGAAAACGTCATCGCGGCCAAGGAAGCGGGCGTGTCCAACTATATCGTCAAGCCCTTCAACGCCGAAACGTTGAAGACCAAGATGACGAGCGTGCTGGGCGATTTCTAAACGGCCTTGGGGGGTCTATCTGTCATGTCGGCGAAAGGCGTTGACCGCGATCTGGAACTTCGCTTGGACGCCATTCGTGCCGAGCATGGCGAGACCATTCAGGTTGATAAGATAGGGGAAGTGGTTCGGGCTTTACTCGAAACCATGACGGGAGATATCGGTGCCGGGGATCTGCGGCTCTATCGCGAGCTGGAATCCCTGGCCCAATACATCCATGCCGCCAAGGAAGAAATCGCCGCGCTCAGACCCGGCGAGATCACCAACGAGTTCATCGCCTCGGCCACCGACGAGCTTGACGCCATCGTCGGTGCCACCGAGGCGGCGACCAACGAAATCATGGACGCGGCCGAAAGCCTGGGCTCCCTGTCGCCCATGCTGGACCAGGAGGTCGCCAACCGCCTGGACGAGATCACCACCAGGATCTTCGAGGCCTGTACCTTCCAGGATATTACCGGCCAGCGCATCACCAAGGTGGTCAAGGCGCTGAAGGAAATCGAAGACCGGGTGGAAAGCCTGGTCAAGATGTTCGGCGGCAACGTGGATCACGGTTCCGGTCCCAAGGAAGCAAAGCCGCTGACCGATCAGGACCTTCTCAACGGCCCGCAGCTGCCCGGCAACGCCACCAATCAGGCCGACATCGACGCGCTGCTGGCAAGTTTCGACTAGCCTTCCATGAAGGCTGCCGCGCAAGCCACCACCGGACGGCCAATGAAAACGCCCGTGGGCGTGAGCGATTCCCGTCGGCGCAAGCTTGGACCGGCCCTGTCATTTCTGTTCCTGTTGCTTTGCCTGATCCTTGGGCCCGCCGCTGGCGTGGTTGCCCAGACATCCCCGCGCGCCGCCGAGCATGACGGGTTCGGCCGCCTGGTCTTCGACTGGGACGCTCCGGTGAAGTTCTCGGCCGAAACGGTCAACAGCCAGCTGATCATCCGTTTCGACCGGCCCATTTCCGGCGACCCGAAAGCGGTGCTGAAGCCCCTGGCCCGTTATCTCAAGGGCGTGACGCTCAGCCCTGACCGCAAGATGGCCACCTTCCCCCTGGCCGTCCCGGTCCAGATCAAGAGCTTCCAGACCGGCACCAATTCCGTGGTCATCGACCTGTCCGAGACCAAGGCCACCAGTTCGGCATCGGCGCCGCCGCCGCCCGAACAGGCGCTGCCACCGGCGGAAATTCCCGCCATTCCTCCGGCCGAGGCTCCCGCCGGTCAGACGGCGGCCAAGGCCCCCGCCAAAGCCGCCCCCGAGACGCCGAAGGCGCCGGACACGCCAAAGGCCCCCGAACCCGCCAAACCGCCAGAGTCCGCCAAACCCCAAGGGCCCGCCACCGATCTGATGGTGCGCGGCGGCGAGCATACCGGCTTCAACCGGCTGGTCTTCGACTGGCCCAAGCCGGTGGGTTATTCGGTGGACGAGGGCAACGGCACGGCCTCCATCAATTTCGACCGCCCGGCCAATGTCAACGTCACCTCCCTGAAGGCCTCGCTGCCCGCTGATGTGGGCTTCCTGGAGGCCAAGCCCAACGGCAAGGGCACCTCGGTGATCCTTTCCCTGCCGCCAGGCATGCGGGTGCGTCATTTCACCAGCGGACCGCGCGTCGCCGTGGATCTGGTTCGTCCCGCCGGAGCCCCGCCGCCGCCGCGCGCCAACGGCGCCGTCCCCCCGCCCCTGGCGCCTGCACCAGGCACCGAGGAACAACCCCCGGCGCTGAAGCCCCTGGACCAGCAGGGGCTCCCCCCGGCCGAGGCCAATCTTCCCGGCAAAGCCAATGGCAAGCCGCCCGCCGTAGCGCCCCAGGCTCCCGCCGAGGCCGAGGCCGCGCCCCCCCAGGGCGACGACATCCGGGCCGTCCCCACCGGCAAGGTGGTCAGCCTGGGCTTCGCCTTCGACAAGCCGGTGGGCGCCGCCGTGTTCCGCCGCTCCGGCTGGCTGTGGGCGGTGTTCGACCTCAAGGCCGAGATGGACACCAAGCTCTTGAAACGCACCGGCGGCGATGTGGTGCTGCATGTGGAGCAGATCCAGGGCTTCAAGGGCACCGCCGTGCGCATGATCACCCGGCCCGGCTTCAACCCCTCGGTCCGCAAGGAGGGCCAGTTGTGGGTGCTCGACATCCACGAACAGCCCATCGCCCCCAAGGCGGGCATGGATGTCTCGACCCAGATGGACTTCCAGGAACGGGGCCGGGTGGTGATCAAGACCACCGACGGTTCGGCCCCCATGATCCTGCGCGACCCGGAAGTGGGCGACTCCATCCATGTGGTCACCGTTCCCGCCATCGGCGCAGGCGTGCGGGTGGGACGCGAATATCCGGGGGCAGAGCTTCTGCCCACCGCACAGGGCATCGCCATGATTCCGCGTGCCGATACAGTGCGACTGGATTCCAACCGCGAAACCGTGGAAATCACCCAGCCCGGAGGCCTCTATCTGTCACCCATGCTGGCCGCCGAAAGCCCCACCGGCACTGGCGGCAAGGTGGCCGTGGACGGCAGCATGGGCGCCGAAGTGATGACCACCGGGCCCTTGGATATTTCCAAATGGCTGCGCGGCGGCAACGACAAATTCGTCGATGACCACCGCAAGCTGATCGGCCGCCTAGCCCATGTGCGACCCGATGAGAAGAACGCCCAGCGCATGGAAATCGCGCGGCATTACCTTGCCAACGGCTTCGGCGCCGAGGCTTTGGGCGAGTTGCGCGTCATGGCGGCGGTGGACCCCCTGATCGTCGATACGCCCCCCTATCGCGCGGTGCGCGGCGCCGCCAGCTTCCTGATGGGCCGCGATGCCGATGCCATCATCGATCTGTCCACCCCGGCCTTGAAGGGGGATGCCAGGGTCCAGCTGTTCCTGGCGGCGGCCCAGGCCCGCTCGCTGCCCGATCCGGGCAAGAATGCCCTGGTCCTGCGTCTGGCGCCCGATGACATCAAGGGCTGGCCACGCAATCTGCGCATCGGTATCGGCGAGATCGCCGCCAAGACCGTGGCCAAGGCCGGAGATTCCAAGGGCGCGGCGCGCATCGTCGATTCCATGATGGGTCCCGGCCTGTCGCGGCGCGACGTGGGTAAGCTGGCCTATCTCTCGGGCATGGCCGCCCAGGCGGGCAAGCAGTGGGATACGGCCATTTCCCGCTATCGCGACGCCGAGGCCAGCGAAAGCCGCCCCGATCGCGCCTATGCCGCCCGCGACCGCGTCGAGCTGATGCTTCGCTTGAACAAGATGACCCCGGCCGAGGCCATCCACGACCTGGAAAAGCTGCGCTTCGCCTGGCGCGGCGAGGATTTCGAGTTCCAGCTGCTGCGGCGTCTGGGGCAACTCCAGATCGCCGCCGGGCGCTATGGCGAGGGACTGCGCGCCATGCACTCGCTGGTCGCCAATTATCCCGACCATCCCGAGATCGGCCAGGTCCAGGAGGAGATGAGCGACACCTTCAACCGCCTGTTCCTGATGGGCGAGGCGGAGAAACTGTCCCCCGTGGTGGCCATCGGCCTGTACGACGAGTTCCAGGAACTGACGCCGTCGGGCACCAAGGGCGACGAGATGATCCGCCGCCTGGCCGACCGTCTGGCTGGCGTCGATCTGTTGGAGCGGGCGGGCGAGTTGCTGCGCCATCAGGTGGAATTCCGCCTGTCGGGCCTGGACAAGGCCCGCATCGGCACAAGGCTGGCCTTCCTCAATCTGTCGGACCGCAAGCCGGGTCTGGCGCTGGAGGCGCTGGAAGCCAGCGAGGTCCCTGAGATCCCGACCGATCTGGCCGCCCAGCGCCGCTATATCCGGGTACAGGCCCTGACCGATCTGGGACGTTCGGCCGAGGCCCTGGCGCTAATCATCAACGATCAGAGCGAAGAGGCCAACCGCTTGCGCGGCGACATCAACTGGAAGCTGAAACGCTGGCCCGAGGCCGCCGCCGCCCTGGAATCCACCATCCAAAAGCCCATCGGCAACCGCGCCCTGGAACCGGCCATGGCTCGCCGTCTGCTCGACACCGCCACCGCCATGACGCTGGCCAAGGACGAGCGCGGCTTGACCCGCCTGCGCCGCGGCTATGGCGCCCTGATGGGCCAGACCGAGTGGAAGGAGGCCTTCGACCTGCTGACCAGCGAGCCCGAGCGCGGCATCATCGACTACCGCCGCCTGGGCGAAAAGATCAAGCAGGTCCAGGACTTCCAGACCTTCATGGGCGAGTGGCAGAAGCGGGTGAAGGCCAAGGGCCTGTCTTCCATCAACTGAAATGAGGATTAAGAGCATGGCCGGACGCAATTGGATCGGGGTGTCCCTGGCGGCTCTGCTTGTTGCCGGATGCTCGTCCGGCCTGCCGCCCGCCGCCCAGGTCGACCCCGCCCCGGTGCCCGGCGTCGCCCTGCCCTTCAACGCCCGCGTCATGATCTTCATGGGCGACAACGACCTGAAGCGCAAACTGTCCATCCAGATCAGCCGCTACCAGTCCGAGGAAACCAAGATCCTGGACGGCCGTATCCTGGCTGAAACCGCCCAGACCATGCTGGCCAAGGGCTTTAAGCAGGTGGAGATCAATGATCCCACCATCCGTCCCCACATCGTGGTCCGCCTCACCGGCCGCCCCGGCTGGGGCAAGCAAGATGGAGCACTGAAGATCGGCTGCGGCATCGACGCCTGGACCGCCGACGGCCAGCCGCTGGGCAATTTCGTGGCGCGCTGGGATTCGCCTATGAAGACGGACTACGCCAGCGATCTGGGGCCGGGCTATGCCCAGTGCCTGAAGAAGCCCCTCGACGAATTGCTGAGCTCTCCCACCCTGGCCCGTCTGGCCGGTCTGGGCTTCCGCGACCCTCATCCCAGGGCCGCTGAGGAATGGATGCGGGCCTTGGGGCCGATCCCCGCCTGGAAGTGACCCCATGATCGGAACGCGCCTCGACGCGATCCGGCTGGCGCCTCGACCCGAGGGAGCGCCCGGTCGGCACCGGTCCCTGGCCACCCGGTTGTCTCTTCTCCTGCGGCGTAATGGGCGGGTTCGCGCCGAAATCGGCATGGCGCTGCGAGACACCCCCAGGACGGCGGATCAGGTCCTGCGCTGGGGTCGGGGTTGGTGTAGGCGCCATGGGGCGAGCCTCTTCGTCCTCCTTGCCGGACCAAAGGTGGTCGGAATGATGACCAAGAAGGCCGACGGAACCGAGGTCATGACATTGCTTGCCCAGGGCAATCAGGTGAAGGGATCTCATCCTTCAAATTATTCGTCATCCCCGCGAAGGCGGGGATCCATGGCGGGGACACAAAGTGGCGTCAGGCCCAAAATCATGGCTGCGGCAGCATGGATCCCCGCCTTCGCGGGGATGACGGCCTTTTTTGTGGGAACATTTGCCTTCACCCGATTGCCCCGTTTGCTTGCCCTACCCCGCTTCTCGTCCTGACGGCCTCGCGCTATAATCGCTCCCGGAGGCACATGATGGCATCGGCCCGGACCCTGTTGACCGAGAAGCGCGACGAGATCCTGCGGCTGGCCGCCTTGGAAGCCCATGTCCTGAGCCTGCTGTCCGAGGAATGACCATTCCCCTCGCCCCCAGACCGGCGATCGTCATCGCCGGTCCCACCGCGTCGGGCAAATCCGGCCTTGCCCTGGCCATCGCCCGTGAGTTCGGCGGCGTGGTGATCAACGCCGATTCCATGCAGGTGACCGATGCCCTGCCGCTGCTCACCGCCCGGCCCTCCCCCGAGGACATGGTGCGGGCGCCGCACCGCCTCTACGCCGTCTTGCCGCCCTCGGAGCTGTGTTCGGCGGCGCGCTGGGCCCTGATGGCCACGGGCGAGATCCAGGCGGCCTGGAACGAGGGCAAGCTGCCCATCCTGACGGGCGGCACCGGGCTTTATCTCAAGGCGGTGATGGAAGGATTGTCTCCCATTCCAGACATACCCGAGTCCATCCGGGCGGAGGCCCGCGCCCTGCTGGCCGAGATGGGCAACGCGGCCTTTCACAACCGGCTGGCCAAGCATGATCCTCTGATGGCCGAACGCCTCGATTCCGGTAACTCCCAACGCCTGGCGCGGGCCTGGGAGGTGATCATGGCCACCGGACGTTCCCTGGCCGAGTGGCAGGACGAGCCCCGCCAAGGCGCCGTCGCCGCCCGCTGGTTCACCATGGTCCTCGATCCGCCCCGCCCCCGCCTCTACGCCCAGTGCGAGTCCCGCTTTCGCGCCATGGTGGCGGCGGGCGCCCTGGACGAAGTGCGGGCGTTCGAAGCCCTGGGTCTCGCCCATGACCTTCCCATCCAAAAAGCCTTGGGGCGGCGTGAACTGGCCGCCCATCTGGCGGGAGAGACCGGGCTGGACGCCGCCATCGCCGATGCCTGCCAGGCCACCCGCAATTACGCCAAGCGCCAGGGCACATGGTTCCGTCATCAGATGATGGCGTCCCTGACCGTGTCTGAGCAACTTTCGGAAAGTTTAATAGCCACAATCTTTCTGAAAATTCGCCAACACCTCTTGACCGCCCCGTGACATGCGGCTAGTTTGTGCCCCTCGCGCCGCAGTGCAGCAGCGCGTGCCCCTGCCATTCTTCCAGGAGACAGGGGAACAACGACATGAAGGATAAGGTGCTGAGATGGCGCATCACGATACGTTGACCGGAGCGGAAATCCTCCTCAAGGCCTTGGTCGACCAGGGCGTAGAGGTTATTTTCGGGTATCCCGGCGGCGCCGTACTGCCCATCTATGACGAGCTGTTCAAGCAGAACCGCCTGCGCCACGTCCTGGTCCGCCACGAGCAGGCCGCCGTGCACGCCGCCGAAGGGTACGCCCGCTCCACCGGCAAGGTGGGCTGTGTCCTGGTGACGTCTGGCCCCGGCGCCACCAATGCGGTCACCGGCCTGGCCGACGCCCAGTGTGATTCGGTGCCGCTGGTTTGCCTGACGGGTCAGGTTCCCACCCATCTGATCGGCAACGACGCCTTCCAGGAAGCCGACATCACCGGCATCACCCGGCCTTGCACCAAGCACAATTATCTGGTCAAGGACGTCAACGAGCTGGCGCGCACCGTGCACGAGGCCTTCCATGTGGCCCGTTCGGGCCGCCCCGGCCCGGTGCTGATCGACCTGCCCAAGGACGTGGTCCAGGCCAAGGGCGAGTACCAGCCGCCGTCCAAGCTGAAGTCCAAGTACAAGCCCCAGGTCAAGGGCGATCTGAAGGCCATCGAGAAGGCGGTCGAGATGATCGCCCATGCCAAGCGCCCCATCTTTTATGTGGGCGGCGGCGTGGTCAATTCCGGCCCGGCGGCCTGTCAGCTGCTGACCCAGTTCGTGCGCATGACCGGCTATCCCTGCACGCTGACCCTGATGGGTCTGGGCGCCTTCCCCGGTTCGGACCCGCTGTTCCTCGGCATGCTGGGCATGCACGGCACGGTCGAGGCCAACATGGCCATGCACGACTGCGATCTGATGATCAATATCGGCGCCCGCTTCGACGACCGCGTCACCGGCAAGCTGGAAGGCTTTTCGCCTAAGTCGAAGAAGATCCACGTCGATATCGATCCCAGCTCCATCAACAAGAACGTGGCGGTCGACCTGCCCATCGTCGGCGATTGCGCCCATGTTCTCGAAGACATGATCAAGGTGTGGAAGGCCAAGCAGGCCCGCGTCGATGACAAGGCGCTGAAGGCTTGGTGGGCCAAGATCAACCAGTGGCGGGGCACCGACTGCCTGTCCTTCGAGAATTCCAACAAGATCATCAAGCCGCAATACGCCATCCAGCGGCTCTACGAGATGACCCGTCATCGCAATCCCTATTTCTGCACCGAGGTGGGGCAGCATCAGATGTGGGCGGCGCAGCATCTGCGCTTTGACCTGCCGCTGCACTGGCTGACCTCGGGCGGGCTGGGCACCATGGGCTATGGCCTGCCGTCCGCCATGGGCGTGCAGATGGCGCATCCCGACGCGCTGGTCATCAACATCGCTGGCGAAGCCTCCATCCAGATGAACATCCAGGAGATGGCCACCCTGGTGCAGCACCGTCTGCCGGTGAAGATCGTCATCCTCAACAACCAGTATCTCGGCATGGTCCGCCAGTGGCAGGAACTGATCCATGGCGGCCGCTATTCCGAAAGCCACATGATCCACCACCCCGACTTCGTCAAGCTGGCCGAGGCCTTCGGCGCCGTCGGCCTGCGCGCCGAAAATCCCGGTGAGGTGGATGGCGCCATCAAGGAAATGATCGCCGTCGACCGCCCGGTGATCCTGGAAATGCGCACCGACGCCTCGGAAAACGTGTTCCCCATGATCATGCCCGGCATGGCCCATAATGAAATGGTTCTGGGGCCGGAGGATAAGGGTCGCGACAAGCCGGGCTCGGAACAAGATGGCATGGTTCTGGTGTAAGGGGGAATGCAAGTGACCATCGCTCAGCAGGAAATCAACCGCCACACCATCGCCGTCCTGGTGGACAACGAATCCGGCGTGCTGGCCCGTGTCGTCGGCCTGTTCTCGGGACGCGGCTACAACATTGAAAGCCTGACCGTGGCCGAGGTTGATGCCAGCGAAAAGCTGTCGCGCATCACCATCGTGACCAGCGGCACCGCCATGATCATCGAGCAGATCAAGAATCAGCTCCGCCGCCTGGTGCCGGTCTACAAGGTGCACGACCTGACCATCGAAGGTCCCCATGTGTCGCGCGAACTGGCCCTGGTTAAGGTGGCCGCCACCGGCGACAAGCGGGTGGAATCGTTGCGCATCGCCGACATTTTCCGGGCGCGCGCCATCGATTCCACCAATGAAAGCTTCGTCTTCGAAGTGGTGGGCGCCACCGACAAGGTGGACGCCTTCATCAAGCTGATGGAGCCCCTGGGTCTGGCCGACGTTTCGCGCACCGGCGTCGTCGCCATTGCGCGCGGACCGAATCCGATTTAGAAAGCCCGCCAGAATTTGCGCGGACCTGTATCCGCCTGTCGAAAGGAACCTCTCATGCGCGTTTATTACGATCGGGATGCCGACGTTAATCTGATCAAGGGCAAGAAGGTCGTGGTGGTGGGCTACGGCTCCCAGGGCCATGCCCATGCCCTGAACCTGCGGGATTCCGGCGTCAAGGACGTGGCCGTCGCTTTGCGCGCCGGTTCCGCCACCGCCAAGAAGGCCGAGGCCGAGGGCCTCAAGGTCATGACCCCCGCCGATGCCGCCAAGTGGGGCGACGTGGTGATGATCCTCACCCCCGACGAGCTGCAGGCCGATCTCTACTATCAGGACCTGGCGGGCAACATGAAGCAGGGCGCCGCCCTGGTCTTCGCCCATGGCCTGAACATCCACTTCAAGCTGATCGAAGCCCGCGCCGATCTCGACGTGTTCATGGTCGCCCCCAAGGGCCCCGGCCATACCGTGCGCGGCGAATACCTGAAGGGCGGCGGTGTGCCCTGTCTGGTGGCCGTGGCTCAGAACGCCTCGGGCAATGCGCTGGAGATCGCCCTGTCCTACGCGTCCGCCATCGGCGGCGGCCGTTCGGGCATCATCGAGACCACCTTCCGCGAGGAATGCGAGACCGACCTGTTCGGCGAGCAGGTGGTCCTGTGCGGTGGCCTGACCAAGCTGATCCAGTACGGCTTCGAAACCCTGGTCGAGGCGGGCTATGCCCCCGAGATGGCCTATTTCGAGTGCCTGCACGAAGTGAAGCTGATCGTCGACCTCATCTATGAGGGCGGCATCGCCAATATGCGCTACTCCATCTCCAACACCGCGGAATACGGCGACTACGTCACCGGCCCGCGCATCATCACCAACGAGACCAAGGCCGAGATGAAGCGCGTCCTGGAAGACATCCAGGCCGGTCGCTTCGTCCGCGACTGGATGCTGGAATGCAAGGCCGGTCAGCCCTCCTTCAAGGCGACCCGTCGTATCCAGGCCGAACACGGCATCGAAGTGGTCGGCGAGAAGCTGCGCGCCATGATGCCCTGGATCGCCAAGAACAAGCTGGTGGACAAGGCCAAGAACTAAGGCCCGCGCCTCAAGCGTTCGAGAAAGCCCCGACGGAACACCGCCGGGGCTTTTTTCTTTGGGCGGCGGCGGCCCGCCCCCCCCCTAACGCGCAAACCGCCCGAACAGATCCTCCATGAAGGCGGCGAAGGCGGCCGGTGACGCGTCCGCATCCAGACCGGCGGCCTTGGCCCGGCCGATGAGGGCCAGGATCAGCAACAATTCCCCCTTGCGGCCGAACATCTTTTCATAGACGGCAGGCGGCAGCAGCAAGGCTGACTTGGCCAGCATGGCGGTCATCTGCTCCGGGTTAAGGCCGTAATCCACCGCCAGACGGCGCACCGTGCCCGATCCCGTCCCAGCCAGGGCGCGGGCGGCGCGGCGCAGTTCCTCGCGCCCCGGATGGCCCAGGGCGGCCTTGAGCGCGGGCGTGGTGAGCAGCGGCACCACGGTTTCCATACGGATCAGGCGTCCGTCATCGGACAAGACCTGACTGAGCCGCGAGCGGCCATCGCGCGTAAGGCCAGCGCCGGGCAGGGCGGCTGCCCCCTGGACGGGCTCGGCCACCGGCTCGGGCTCGGGCTCGGGCACCGGATCTGACCCGGGAGGCTGGGAAACGGGTTCCACTTTCCACTGGGCGGGCATCGCCCGCGCATCGGCACCGCCATCCAGCCAAGCGCCAAGATCCGCCGCGTCGCGGAAGTCCAGAATGCGCGAGCCCAAAGCCCGGACTTCGGGTGGCGTCATGCGGGCGTATTGCGCAATGATCGGCACCTGCCAGTCGTGCAGCAAATAGCGGCGGATGGCATCGTAGAGATGATCGCCGCGACCTTTATTCTTGCGGCCTCGGCTTTCCTCCACCCGTTCGCCCATCCAGGTGAGCATGCCGCCCCAGCCCACGCCTTCCGGGCTGCGCAAACGCTGGGCGCGGCCGGGCGGGAAGCCGTCCAGGCGGGCGCGGAAGTGCCGCTTGGCGGCGGAGCGCACGATCATGGCGACGATCTGGTTGACGGTCCGGCCGCAGACCAGCGGCGTATTGTCGTTCTCCACCGGCTTGTTCCGGCTGTCGAGCAAGAGAGGGCGGAAATCGGCGCGATGGGTGCGAAACGCGATGAAGCAGCGGTGCAGCAGGTCGCAGTCGCGCAACGTCGTCTCCAATTCGCGGCCTTTGGGCGCCCAGGCCAGATCGGGGACCAGTTCCGCCAGCTTGGCCATGACCGGTCCGGACAGAGTCCGGCCGACGGCCTCGCGGGCCCTGGCGGCGGCAATGGACTGTTTCGAGGTGGCACGCATGTGTTCCAGGCTCCGCATTCATCGCTTTATTCATCCATCCCGACCTAAAGTTAGTGGTTTTTTCTGAAGGTGACTGTGAGACCGCGCACATAATTTTCCGCTTTGCCACCAGAGGGCTAAGCGCCAGCCTGGAACGAATCGCAAGACCAGCGCGCCCATGGCCGCGCCCTTGCCGCACCAGATGAATGCGCGGCGCAGAATCCTTTGCCTTCGCACGATTACGACACACGATGGCTGTTGACTTTGCACCGCGAAATGGCCTTCCTATAGGCGCGGTGAAACGGGTTTCACGATGATGTTTCACCGGCCGCTTCCGGCGGGCCGTGCTCGCCTTCTTATTCCGTCTTGCGCCTTCAGGCGGCGCGTCAGAGTTCAAGAGCGAGTACATGGACAAGAACCGCGTCATCATCTTCGACACCACGCTGCGCGACGGCGAGCAATCGCCCGGCGCCTCCATGAATCTGGAGGAGAAGGTCCGCATTGCGCTGGCACTGGAAGAGATGGGCGTCGATGTGATCGAGGCGGGCTTTCCCATTGCGTCCAACGGCGATTTCGAGGCCGTGGAGGCCGTGGCCAGGGCGGTGAAGACTTCGGTGATCTGTGGCCTGGCCCGCGCCACCAAGGGCGATATCGAGCGCTGCGCCGAAGCCGTCAAACCGGCGGGGCGGGGCCGCATCCATACCTTCTTGTCCACCAGCCCGCTGCACATGAAATACAAGCTGCAGATGGAGCCGGAAAAGGTCCTGGAGAAGATCTCCGAATCGGTGGCCTATGCCCGCAACCTGACCGACGACGTGGAATGGTCGGCCGAGGACGGCTCGCGCACCGAACACGACTTCCTGTGCACCTGTGTCGAGGCCGCCATCAAGGCCGGGGCGCGCACCATCAATATCCCCGACACGGTGGGCTATGCCATCCCGGATGAATATGCGGCCCTGATCGCTATGCTGTTCAACCGCGTGCCCAATATCGACAAGGCGATCATCTCGGTCCATTGCCACAACGATCTCGGCCTCGCCGTGGCCAATTCCCTGGCCGCCGTGGGCAAGGGCGCGCGGCAGATCGAATGCACCATCAACGGCTTGGGCGAACGCGCTGGCAATGCCGCCATGGAAGAGATCGTCATGGCGCTGCGCACGCGCCCCGACCTCCTGCCCTACAAGTCGGGCGTTAAGACCGAGAACATCACGCGGGCGTCGCGGCTGGTGTCCACCATCACCGGCTTCGTGGTGCAGCCCAACAAGGCCATCGTCGGCAAGAACGCCTTCGCCCATGAATCGGGCATCCACCAGGACGGCGTCCTTAAGCACGCCCAGACCTACGAGATCATGACCCCGGAATCCGTGGGTCTGAACCGTTCGTCCCTGGTGATGGGCAAGCATTCGGGCCGCGCCGCCTTCAAGGCCAAGCTGAAGGATCTGGGTTACGAACTGGGCGACAACGCCGTCGAGGACGCCTTTACCCGCTTCAAGGACCTGGCCGACCGCAAGAAGGACGTGTTCGACGAGGATATCGTCGCCCTGGTCGATGACGCCGTGGTGCGCGGCAACGACCGGCTCAAGCTGGTCTCGCTGGAAGTGCTGTGCGGCACCAAGCACCAGCCGCCCTCGGCCGAACTGGAGCTTTCGGTGGACGGCGTGGTGAAAAGCGTGCGCGCTACGGGTGACGGCCCGGTGGACGCCACCTTCAACGCCATCAAGGCGCTGTTCCCCCATGAGGTCAAGCTGCAGCTCTATCAGGTGAGCGCGGTAACCCAGGGCACCGACGCCCAGGCCGAGGTGACCGTGCGCCTGGAAGAGGACGGCAAAAGCGTCAACGGCCAGGGCGCCGAAACCGATACTTTGGTGGCCTCGGCGCGGGCCTATGTCAACGCGTTGAACAAACTTCTGGTCAAACGGCAAAAAACCGCCCCCGATGCCGCCGGAGCGTGATATAGCACGCGCGCGGACAGGGGTTTTCTTCAAGACGCATCGTACCTTGAGCGAGGGATTATGTTTTCGAAACTGACGGGTTGGATGTCTGCCGACATGGCGATCGATCTCGGGACCGCCAATACGCTGGTCTACGTGAAAGGTCGCGGTATCGTTCTCAACGAGCCGTCGGTGGTCGCCATCGCGGAAGAAAAGGGCAAGAAGAAAGTCCTCGCCGTGGGTGACGAGGCCAAGATGATGCTGGGCCGCACGCCCGGCTATATCCAGGCCATCCGCCCCCTTCGTGACGGCGTCATCGCCGATTTCGAAGTGGCCGAGGAGATGATCAAGCACTTCATCCGCAAGGTGCACAACCGCCGCTCCTTCGCCAGTCCGCTGGTCATCGTCTGCGTGCCGTCGGGCTCCACCGCCGTTGAGCGCCGCGCCATTCAGGAATCGGCGGAAAGCGCTGGCGCACGCCGCGTCTTCCTGATCGAGGAACCCATGGCGGCTGCCATCGGCGCCGGACTGCCCGTCACCGAGCCCACCGGCTCCATGGTGGTCGATATCGGTGGCGGCACCACCGAGGTGGCCGTTCTCTCGCTGGGCGGCATCGTCTATTCCCGCTCGGTGCGCGTCGGCGGCGACAAGATGGACGAGGCGATCATCGCCTATATCCGCCGCAACCATAATCTTCTGGTGGGCGAAGGCTCGGCCGAGCGCATCAAGAAGGAAATCGGCTCCGCCTGCCCCCCTGAGGACGGCGAAGGCCGCACCATGGAGATCAAGGGCCGCGACCTGATGAACGGCGTGCCCAAGGAACTGATCATCTCCGAGCGTCAGATCGCCGAATCCCTGGCCGAACCGGTGGGCGCCATCATCGAGGCGGTCAAGGTCGCCCTGGAACACACCGCCCCCGAACTGGCCGCCGACATCGTCGACAAGGGCATCGTTCTGACCGGCGGCGGCGCTTTGCTGTCCAATCTGGACTATGTGCTGCGCCACGCCACCGGCCTGCCGGTCTCCATCGCCGACGACCCGCTGTCTTGCGTGGCGCTCGGCACCGGCCGCGCCCTGGAAGAGATGCCCAAGCTGAAGAACGTGCTGACCAGCATGTACTAGAGCTTGAGGGTCGGACCTCGAACCGTCAGCCCGGAAGCGCATGCCGCCATCCGGGCTGACGCCGTTTTGAGTCCCAGGAAATCTTGGATTCGGCCCGCCTTAAATAGTGGTTTTGCCGCCACTAGATATAGTAGTATCGACCCGATGCTTTCCCGTTGTGCCGGGGACGCACGGCGGAACGGAGGGGTTAGGTGAAGCAGTCGGGTGCGGCAGGTCGGCTCGCCACGTTGAGGCTGCTCGTCCAGCGCTTTGCCTTTTTATCCCTGATTGTCGCCTCGGTCACCCTGATGATCCTGGGAAAGGCCGATATCGTGCTGATCGAGCGCACCCGCGCCCTGGTGGCCGACGCCATCGCGCCGCTGCTCGACGCCATGGCGCGCCCGGCCTCCACCATCGCCCAGATCACCGAGAACTTCCACGAACTGGCCAATCTGCGCACCGAGAACGCCCGCCTCAAGGAAGAGAACGCCAAGCTGATGCACTGGCAGACCGTGGCGCGCCGCCTGGAGGCCGAGAATACGGTTCTGCATGACCAGCTGAACTTCATCCCCGACCCCGACCCCGCCTTCGTCACCGCCAGGGTGATCGGCGATATGGGCTCGGCCTTCGGCCAAAGCATGCTGCTGGGCGCTGGCGCCAAGGACGGCGTGCGCAAAGGCCAGACCGTGCTGACCGGCGAGGCGCTGGCCGGGCATGTGGCCGAGGTCGGCGCCCGCTCGTCCAGGCTGCTGCTGATCACCGACATCAACGCCCGCACGCCCGTCATGCTGGAAGCCACCCGCACGCGGGCCATTCTCACCGGCGACAACAGCCAGCGGCCACGGCTGAACTACATCACCGGCAGCCCCGCCATCTCGGTGGGCGACCGGGTGGTCACCGCCGCGTCGGGCGGCGCCTTCCCGCCCGGCATTCCGGTGGGTGTGGTGTCCTCGGTGACGGACGGCATCGTCCGGGTGGAACCCTTCGTCCAGCGCCATCGCCTGGAATTCGTCTCCGTCGTCGATTTCGGCCTGGGCGGCATCCTGCCCTTCGAGAGGCCGCCGCCGCCGGAGCGCCGCCGCCGCGGGAGGGAGGAGTGAAATCCTCCGTCTGGGTGAAGATGGATACCTGGGTCCGCCATCTGGTCCCCTTCGGCATCACCGTGTTCCTGTTGTTGCTGACCGCTGTTCCCACCCATATCCCTGGCTTTTCCGGCATCGCCCCCATGCTGCCGCTGATGGGGGTCTACTACTGGGCCATTTACCGCCCTGACCTGCTGCCCGCCTGGCTGGCCTTCGTCATCGGCCTGCTTTACGACATCGTCGCGGGCACGCCTTTGGGAGTGAACGCCCTGGTCATGCTGCTGGTCCAGGGCACTGCCGCCTCCCAGCGCAAGTTCTTCCTGGGCAAGTCCTTCGCCGTCACCTGGTGGGCCTTCAGCCTGCTGACCGCGGGCGCCATCGGCATGGCCTGGGTGCTGCTGTCCTTCGTCAAGGGACGGCCGCTCGACATCGCGCCGGTGATGTTCGAATACCTGATGACCCTGGCCCTGTTCCCGCTGCTGACCTGGATGCTGGCCAGAACCCAGCTAGCCTTCCTGCGCGACGTGTAGGAGGGGCCGGACCATGTATCACGACAACGACCGCTCCAAACTGTTCTCCCGCCGGGCCATGATGCTGGCAGGCGGCAAGGCGACCCTGATGGGGGCCCTGGCGGCGCGCATGTATTATCTCCAGGTCATGGAGGCGGACAAATACGCCGTCCAGGCCGAAGACAACCGCATCAGCACCCGCCTGCTGGCCCCGCCGCGCGGCCTGATCCTCGACCGCAACGGCATCGCCATGGCGGTCAACCAGCACAATTACCGCGTCATGGTGGTGCCGGAACAGACTCCGTCCCTGGACTACACCTTGGATGCGCTGACCAAGATCATCGCCATTGGCGACGGCGACCGCGCCCGCATTCACAAGGAGGTGCGCCGACGGCGCAGTTTCGTGCCGTTAAGCGTGCGCGAGAATCTGACCTGGGAGGAAGTGGCGCGCGTCGAAGTCAACGCCGCCGACCTGCCCGGCGTGATCATCGATGTGGGCCAAAGCCGCTATTACCCGCTGGAATCCCTGGGCGCCCATATCCTGGGCTATGTCTCGGCGGTGTCCGAGAACGAATTGTCCGGCGACCCGCTGGAAGAACTTCCCGGCTTTCGCATCGGCAAGGGCGGCGTCGAGCGCATCTACGACATGGCGCTTCGGGGCCGTCATGGCACCTCGTCGCTGGAAGTCAACTCGGTGGGCCGCGTCATCCGGGAATTGGAGCGCAAGGAGGGCGAACCGGGCCTCGACCTCAACCTGACGCTGGACATGAAGCTGCAGGAATACGCCGCCCAGCGCCTGGGCGATGAAAGCGCTGCCGTGGTGGTGATGGACATCCATACCGGCGACGTGCTGGTCATGGCCTCGACGCCCAGCTTCGATCCCAATTCCTTCAACCGCGGCCTGTCCAACGAGGAATGGAAGGACCTGTCCACCAATCCCCGCTCGCCGCTGACCAACAAGGCTATCGGCGGCACCTTCGCGCCCGGATCCACCTTCAAGCTGGTGACCGCCCTGGCCGCGCTGGAGGCCCGCGACATCACGCCCGAGATGAGGGTGTTCTGCTCGGGCCATACCCAGTTGGGAAGCATCAAGTTCCACTGCTGGAAAAAGGAAGGCCACGGCGCCCAGGATCTGGTCAACGGCATCAAGAATTCCTGCGACGTCTACTTCTACGAGGTGGCGCGGCGCGTGGGCTTCGAGAAGATCGCCGAAATGGCCAAGAAGTTCGGCATGGGCGCGCCCACCGGCATCGACCTGCCGGGAGAGAAGTCGGGCATCATTCCCAACAAGGCCTGGAAGAAAGCGGCCCTGAAGCAGCCCTGGCATCCGGGCGAGACCCTGATCAACGCCATCGGCCAGGGCTATGTCACCGCCACCGCCATGCAGCTTGCCACCATGACGGCGCGCCTGGCCAATGGCGGATTCGCCGTGATCCCCCATGTGGCCCGCGACCAGATTTCCGAGAAATCAGCCAAAAGCCGCTCCAATCCCACATGGCCCAGCCTGGATGTGTCGCGCCAGTCCCTGGCCCTGGTCAGGAAGGGCATGTTCGCCGTCTCTAACGAGCCGGGCGGCACCGCTTATCGCGCCCGCATCACCCAGGACGGCATGTGGCTGTCGGGCAAGACCGGCTCGGCCCAGGTGCGCCGCATCACCATGCGCGAGCGCGAGACGGGCGTGAAGAAGAACGACCAATTGCCCTGGAAGGAGCGTGACCACGCTCTGTTCGTGGCCTATGCCCCCGAGGAGAATCCCCGCTATTCCATCGCCGTCATCGTCGAGCATGGCGGCGGCGGTTCGGCGGTGGCCGCGCCCATCGCCCGCGACATCATGATCGAGGTACAAAAGCGCGACATGGCCCGCGTCGCCGCCGATTCTGCCGGTGCGCCCGCCTCACCCGATCTGAGGCGGTTTTAGATGCTGAGACCGCTGCCGCGCACGCCGTCGCGCCTCAACCGCACCGAAATGTCCTTTCGCGACAAGATCTGGCAGATCAACTGGTCGCTGATCACCGTCTTGACCGCCATCGCCGGAGTGGGTTTCGCCACGCTGTACTCGGCGGCGCAAGGCTCCATGGAGCCCTGGGCCTTCAAGCAGATGATCCGCTTCGCCATCGGCATCGGGCTGATGATCTCCGTGGCCATGGTGGATTTGCGGTTCTGGATGCGCCACGCCTATACGCTTTACGCCATTGCCTTCATTCTCCTGGTGCTGGTGGAGTTGAAGGGCACAATCGGCATGGGGGCGCAACGCTGGATCGATCTGGGCTTCATTCAGTTGCAGCCCTCCGAGATCATGAAAATCGCCCTGATCCTGTCCCTGGCCCGCTATTTCCACGGCGCCGGACAGCAGGAAATCGGCCGCCCCATCTTCCTCATTCCGCCGCTGATCATGGTCTTTGCCCCGGCCATCCTGGTGCTGAAGCAACCCGATCTGGGCACCGCCATGATGCTGGTGATGAGTTCGGGCGCCCTGTTCTTCATGGCTGGCGTACGTATGTGGAAATTCGTCGTGGTCATCGCCGGTGGCATGGGCGCCGTTCCGGTGGCCTGGCAGTTCCTGCGCGAATATCAAAGAAAGCGCGTCCTGATCTTCCTGAACCCCGAGGATGACCCCTTGGGCGCCGGATATCACATCACCCAGTCCAAGATCGCGTTGGGATCGGGCGGGCTGTTCGGCAAGGGCTATATGATGGGGACGCAAAGCCGCCTCAATTTCCTGCCCGAGAAGCAGACCGACTTCATCTTCACCATGTTCGCCGAGGAATGGGGCATGATGGGCGGCCTGGTGCTGCTCGGCCTTTACGCCCTGCTTCTGGCCTATGGCTATGCCATCGCCATCCGCTGCCGCTCGCAGTTCGGCCGCCTGGTGGCGCACGGCATCGCCACCACCTTCTTCCTGTATTTCTTCATCAATACGGCCATGGTGATGGGATTGGTGCCTGTGGTCGGCGTCCCCCTGCCGCTGATTTCCTATGGCGGCACCGCCATGCTTTCGCTGCTTGTAGGCTGGGGACTGGTGATGAGCGCTTATATCCACCGCGACACCCCCATCTCGCGCCGCGGCATGGGTGACGACTAGACCGCCCGCCCTTTCAGCGGTCACCTCCGGTCGCTCCGAACCAAGGCCGTTGCCTGCGCGTTTTGGCGTCAAGAGGGGTTGCCTCATATCGGGGCATCTGGCAATTTCTGGCAACGGGATCGCCAGCGGGCTTGCATATCGCCCACAGCCCCCGTACCTTCTGCGCCTCGGCGCGGGTGTAGCTCAATGGTAGAGCAGAAGCTTCCCAAGCTTACGACGAGGGTTCGATTCCCTTCACCCGCTCCAATTTCCCTCAGCGCACCCATAGTAACCCTATGATTCCAAACGGTTTCGTCAAGATTCCGTCTGGAGGGGTAGACCATGCGGGTGACCAAAGCGGCACCATTTATCTTCAGCAAGCGCGGCATCTTCTATTTCACGCGGCGCATCCCAAGTGATCTGGCGGGGCACTATAGATGCTCGCGGATCACCCTTTCCCTTCGCACACGATCCCTGAGGGCAGCTCAAGCCCGTGCCGCAGCACTTGCTGGCAAGCTCGATCAGGATTGGCTGTCGCTCCGATGGCAGAGCAAGGACGATCAGTTCTCTCGATTCCTGTCTGACCGTGTTGCCGCAGCTCGGCTACTCTCAAGTGCCCCAACGTTGTCGGAAGCTGCCGCTCTCTATATCGGGGCGAAGAAGAAGGGACGCCCCAAGACATTCCGGCAAGGCGTGGATCGCGTCGTATCGCAGATGATTGCCGTAGCTGGTGACAAGCCAATCGACACATTCAGCCGCGAGGAGGCCAACGCACTTCGAAATTCCCTTCGTGAGAAGGGCCTGAGCACGCCCTCGATCAAGCGAGCATTCAGCGTGGTTCGGGCTCTCATCAATTTCGTGTCGCGGGAGCTTGGCTTGGATGAGATCAGAACTTTTTCGTCCATCTACTTCGGCGAAGAGAATGACGATCCGAGGGCCAAACGCTCATCGTTTGGGAGCGCCGAACTACAGGCCATTCAGGCTGCGTGTCGGAACCTTGATGATGAGCCGAGATGGTTGATCGGTCTGATCAGCGACAGTGGGATGCGATTGGCGGAGGCCACTGGCCTGACCAAGGACGATGTCGTTCTCGATGGTGAATTCCCTCACGTCAATCTTCGCCCCCATCCATGGCGTCCATTGAAGACCCAGAGCAGTTCTAGGATCGTCCCGTTGATCGGTCTGTCGTTGTGGGCAGCCCAGAGGGCGGTCTCGGCTTCATCGAGTGCATTCCTCTTCCCCAAATACTGCAACGAGAATGAGTGCAAATCCAACTCTGCCAGTGCGGCTCTGAACAAGTGGATGTCGCCCAGGGTCCCCAAGGGCTGCGTAGTTCATTCCTTCCGGCACAGCCTACGTGATCGACTGCGAGCCGTTGAGTGCCCGAGGGATATCGTTGATCGGCTTGGCGGCTGGACGTTGGAAGGAATCGGCGAGACCTACGGCAAGGGCTACCCAGTCCATGTCCTGCACAAGTGGATGGAAGCGATTGTCTGAACCTGGAGGTCTACCCCTCCAGACGGAATCTTGACGAAACCGTTTGGAATCATAGGGTTACTATGGGTGCGCTGAGGGAAATTGGAGCGGGTGAAGACCGATGATCGAGGTCATTTCCCACCACAGGCACCCTCTAGGCCCATGATTCCAACGATTTCAAGAGTCTAGGTATATCCAGGT